>CALFZM010000127.1 GCA_937952235.1 uncultured Opitutia bacterium
GCTGGCCTGTCCGATGCATTCCTCGGGGACTTCCCGCCGGAGCGGCGCGTCCGGCTGCCCATGGTGCCGGGGAACCGCAGCCTGAACCTCTCGAACGCCGTGGCGGTGGCCGTGTTCGAGGCGTGGCGGCTGGCGGGGTACGCGGGGGCGGGACCCTAGTTTGCGCGCAACCGGCCCTTCGGGGCCGATTGTTTCAGCAGCGCTACTCCTGTAACGCAAAACGCATGGAAATTACTGAAATTCATGGATTTTTTGTGAATCGGGTCACGGAAACGCCGGCCCGGGAAGCGTCTAATGGGAACCGTAGCAACACGAGATGGAGGGCGAAATGGGATGCGCAGGAGCAAGGACCCGATGCCCCCCCGAACCCGGGATTCGGTGACAGCCCGGAAGTTCAAGCAAAGGTCGAGGAACATCTGTTAAGCGATTGAAGTGTTGGACGAAAATCCCGGCCTTGTGTAGGATCCCGAACGAATCATTCCAGCAGACGCGAATCAGGAGAAGACGATGAAAGCCAAGAACCTCAGCAGGATTGCTCTCGCGGTTGCCCTGGCGGTCCCGGCGATCGCGGCGGCGGAATCGCAGTGGGTTGTGGGCCCCGGCAACGCTTCGGCGAGGCTCGATTTCCAGATCACGATTCCGCGCATCCTTTACTTCCAGATCGGCGCAGGCGCGTTCGGCACGAACAACGGTGTCGTCACTTCGATGACGGCGACCGTTCCCGCCGCGAACCTGGGCGACGGCACCCCGGTCAGCTTCGCCCCGGCGCTCGTTCCCGTCCGCGTCGCTGGCAACAACGGGCAGATCACGATCGCCGCCTCTACCGTGGGCGCGCTCGGCAACGGTGCGGGCGACACCATCTCGTTCGCCACGATCACGCCGAACTCCACGGATAACGCGAACCTTCCCAGCCCGCCACTTGCCGACGGCCCCGGGGCCCCCGTGAACGTCACGATCAGCAGCGGCACCAAGGTCACGGACCGGAGCGCGAACTGGTCGTTCGCGTACAGCAACGCGGCCGTGGTCCCGCCGGGCACCTACGGCGGCATTGGCGGCGCCCAGAACAGCACGGTCACCTACACCGCGGCGATGCCCTGATATCCTGCGAGGCCGGCGCCTGCGACCAGCCTTGGTCGACGGGCGCCGGAGTGCGCGGGAGAAGGGACGGCAAGGCCGTCGCGTACCAGAAGGGTGAGAGTCATGCGGCATCACGATGTCCACTCGGGACGGCTCATCGGCGGGGTCTTGGTTGCCGGCGCGGTCTTGATGCTCCCTGGCAGCGCCCGGGCGTGGATCATCACCGGGCTGGGAACGAACAACCCGGCGCGACTCTTCATGATGGTCGGCAATGGCGCTGCTGCGCTCTGGCAGAACAACGCCACGATCAACCGGGTCAGCCTCACGGTGCCTGCCGCGCAATTGGGAACGGGCACGCCGCTCGCGATGACGAGCAATAGCACGCAGTCGACCAGCCCCTACGACGGTTTCACGGTTTGCTCTCCGCCGGCACAGGTCTACGTCGGCGCGGCCTACCAGCGTCGAAATGCGGGGCAGCCTGCAAATGCGAGGCTGCAGGTTACTTCCCCGGCAAACCTGACCAGTATCGCAGGCGACAACATACCGATCACGGAGATCAGCTGGACCGTCTCGGCGCTTGGTGGCGATCCCAACCCGACCGCCATTCCGGCTGGCACGTTCACGGGGGGCACGCAGTTCCTCACCAACGTGGCGCAAGGCACGCTCCGCGAGAACTGCCACACCTTTTCGTACGCCAACACGGCGATCCGGGCTTCCGGGGTCTATGACGGGCGCGTCACCTACACGCTCACGGTGCCATGAAATCGCCTGCAGTCCTTGCCGCCTGCGCTCTGCTCGCGTTCGCATCTGCCAGTCGGGCCGCGACACATCGCCTCGACGATTCCGCGAGCCAGGTATTTCCGCCGAGCGCCGCGTGGGACTGGGTGCCGGGCTCATTGCGCACCGGGATAAATACGGTCCATCTCAACGTGCGCGTCGTCGTGCGGATAGACACGCGAGCATGGGCAGGCCGACAGGGACAGATCTACATGGTCCTCCCGGTCGACAGTGACGGGCGCGTCACGGCGGAATGGCGGTCCCAGGGTCGCCTGCTTGACGGCCGCCTGGTGTCGGGCGAGCGCGCGCTCTTTTTCTCCGGTACCGTGCCGGGACCCGGGATCGAGGACACCCTGCACGTCCGCCTGACGGCGGATGCCCGGACCCTCGTGGGTGATTCCCAGCGACTGAACTTCCACTTCGAACTCGATACGCCCTAACGCCATGCAACGCCAACGCAGAGCCCTCGCCACCTTTCCACGCCTGTGGGTGGGCATCGCCGCCAGCGTGGCGATCGGCGGCGGGGCGATCCCCACGGCGTCGCACGCGCAGGGATTCGCCCTGTACGTGGCGCCGCCGCGGCTCGACGTGCAGGCCATGCCGGGCGAGACGCGCCGGCACGTTCTCGAGCTTCATCACGCGGGCCAGGCCACGGGAGGCTACCGGTTCTACACGAACGACTGGACCCTGGAAGGCAATGGCACGGTGAAGTTCCAGGACGCGCTTGCGCCCGGAAGCTGCCGGCCTTGGGTGGCTCTGGAGCGCCGCGAGCTGCAACTCGCGCCCGATGGCCGTTACCGGTTCCGCTTCGAGGTCACGCCCCCGCTGGGGACGCCTCGCGGCGAGTGCCGATTCGCGATCATGATCGAGGGCAAGGACACGACGCCAGTGGACCAGGGAGGCTTCAAATTCCCCGTCGCCGGCCGGATCGGCGTGATCGCCTATGTGCACGTGGGCGGCGCCGAACCCAAGCTCGTGGTCGGGAAGGCTAGCGTCCGTGAAGCCGCCGGCGCTCGACAGGCAGTCCTGGAAGTGCGAAACGACGGAGACGCGACAGGGAGGCTGGAAGGATTCCTGACCGCCGTGGACAGCGGTGGGGCCGAGTTCGAGGTGGCGCCCGAAAGCGTGCCGATCCTGCCGGGCGCGACCCGGCTCGTCGCGATCAACCCGGTGGTCGAGGATGGCAAGAAGCCGCCCGCGATCCAATACCTGTCTCTTATACACATCTCCGAGCCCAC
>CALFZM010000128.1 GCA_937952235.1 uncultured Opitutia bacterium
GTTCGGGCGGGCATGGCGACGGGCGAAAGGTAGGACAGGTTCACGCGATTTCCCAGCCTTTGCGGTAGGAACCGCGGATCATCGGCTCGAGCTCGGGGGCGCCGGCGGCGGAGAGGGTCGCCTGCTGCCATGCGATGCTCTTGCGGGACCGCAGGGCCAGCACGCCCAGCAGGGCGAGCTCGGTCAGCCGCGCGCCGTAGCCGAAGTGACTGCCGGCGGGCGCGCCGCCCTTGCAGGCGTCGATCCAGTCCCGGTGATGTCCGTTGGAACGGGGAAGCCGGGCCGCCGGCTTGAGGCCGGGGTCGCGCAGCGACTCGGGAAACAGCCGCGGCGCGCCGCCGGCGCCGTCGCACTGGATCGCGCCCTTGTCGCCGACGAACAGCACGCCGCGGCCGGGGAGGCGGAACTTGCCGAGCGCCTCGGGCGTGCGCGGGCGCAAGCCGCCCTGGTACCAGGTCACGCGGCGCGCGGGCTGCCCGGCGGTCGCGGGAAAGTCGTAGTGGATGATCGCGCCGTGCGGCCCGATTTCCTCGTCCATGGGCGTCGTCCCGTACGCCTCCACCCGCGAAGGCACGGGCAGGTCGAACGCCCAGAGGGCGGCATCGAGGTCATGGCAGGCGAAGTCGCCGATGGCCGAGCCGCCGAACGCCCAGAAATCCCGCCAGGTGACCGGACAGTAGGCGGGATGGTACGGCCGCGCCGCGCGGGGTCCGAGCCAGAGGTCCCAGTTGAAGCCGGACGGCACGGGCGGGGTTTCCGGCGGGCGGCCCGCGAGGGTGGGATTCCAGCGGGTGCCGACGACCCACACGTGGATCTCGCGCACCGTGCCGATCGTCCCGGCCTGCAGGTGCTCGACCGTCTCGCGGATGCCGACGTTGGAGTGGCCCTGGTTGCCGAGCTGCGTGGCGACGCCGGTCTCGCGCGCGATGCGGGCGACCTCGCGCGCCTCCCAGAGATTGTGGGTGAGCGGCTTTTCGCAGTAGACGTGCTTGCCCGCGCGCATGGCACGGACCGTGACGGCGGCGTGCCAGTGGTCGGGCGTTGCGCAAAGGACGGCGTCGATCGCCTTCTCCTTCTCCAGCATCACGCGGAAATCCTCGTAGTCCGCACAACGGTGCGGCGTGCCCCGGGCGGCCGCATGCCGCTCGATCTCGGCGCGGAGGGGCCGGCGGCCGCGCGGGCCGTCGGCGGTGCGCGGGCCGTAGGTGTAGGATTCCGCCGGATCGGCGACCGCCATGACCTGCACGTCGTCGAGCAGGAACAACCGTTTCAGGTTGGCCTGCCCCATGCCGCCGGCGCCGACCAGGGCGACGTTGACCCGCTCGCTCGGCGGCACGAATCGCGGGCCGCCGAGCACATGACGGGGCACGATGGTGAAGGTGGCGGCGCCGGTGGCGGCCGCCTGCAGGAAACGACGGCGGGTGAAAACGTGGCGGCGGTTCATGGAAGGCGGCGAGGGTGGGAAACGGGCCGCAGCCGCGGCGCGGCGGCTGTGCCTCTTCAAGGTCGGAGGCGGGTGAAAGTGGACGCGAAATCTTTCGTCCGGCCCGGTGCTATTCGTTGCGGCCGGGGACGGCCGCGCTCCCCCGGGTTCAGAAGGAGCCCTTCACGCCGATCGTGAACGGCCGGCCGAATTTGCCGTGGTAGAATTCCTTGGCGTACTCGGGCGTCTGGGAGCCGTAGGCGAACTCGTTCTGGATCTCGTTCGTGACGTTTCGGACGTTGGCGTAAAGCGAGAGCCCCTTCGTCAGCCGGAAGTCGAGACTGAGGTCGAGCTGCATGCGCGGCTGCGGGAAGCGGAAGGCGTCGGGGCCCATGTCGGGATAGGAGACGGCCTTCTGCTCGCCGCGGTAGTTCCACTTCGTGATCACGGTCGCGCGCTTCCAGGCCAGGGTGAAGCCCCAGTTGACGGACTCCGGCAGGAACCCCGTGAAGTCGGCGAGCGTGTCGCCCTCGAGCTTCAGCTTGGTGGCGTTGGCGAAGACGATGAGGTTGCGGCCCCAGCTCCCGAACGGCGCGAGCGAGTGGCGGACGTTGACCTCGGTGCCGCGGACGCGCGCGGCGCCGGAGTTGAACTTCGTCGTGACGCGCCAGCCGAGGTAGCGCGGGTCGAGGCCGAGCTGCTCGAGGTCCTCCGCCGTCGCGTCCTTCACGTAGTTGCCGAAGAAGTTCTTCACTTCCTTGAGGAACACGCCGCCGCTGATCACGCCGCCCTGGTCGGTGTAGTACTCGACGGAGAGGTCGTAGTTGTCGGCGGTCCAGGGCTTGAGCCCGATGTTGCTGAACGTGATCCGGCCGCGCGTCTCGTCGGGATCGGCGTTGAGATCGTCGTCCTGGTTGACCGTCGTGTTCGGGATGATGTTGCTGAAGTTGGGCCGGCCATAGGTCTTGGCGTACGCGGCGCGGACGAGCAGCCGGTCGGTGGCGCTGAAGTTGAGGTGCAGGCTGGGGTAGTAACCGTGGTACGAGCGCTCCGCGCGGGAGGCGCGCGCCTGGTAGATCAGCGGCACCTCGGCGAGCGAGCCGGCGGCGCCCGCCTCCGGTTTCCGGATACGCTGGCCGTTGGCGGTGCGGGCGAAGCTGCCGTTGGCGTTCCGCACGAAGACGGCATCCGGGTCCTGCAGCGGGCCGAAGCCGATGTCGGTCGTCTTCTCGAACCGCACCCCCGTCACCGCGCTCAGCCGGTTCCGGAAGAAGCGCGCCTCGGCCTGCAGGTACGCCGCGGAGACCGTCTCCTCGATGTACTTCGACTGGAGGATGTTGTTGCTGAGCGTGGTGCGCTCCTGCGCGACGGTCTGCGTGAACAACGCCGGGTTGGCGACGAACGCGTCCCAGACCTTGTGCGGCGAGACCCACGGCACATGGGGCTTGTGCTCGAAGGTGTTGAACTTCCGTTCGCCGTAGTACACGTCCGCCAGGTAGGGCGCGGCGGACCGGTTGCCGTTGATCCCGTTGTACGTGTAGGCGCGGCCATTGAGCCTCTCGTCGTCGTTGGTCTGCACGCGATGCATGCCGCCGAGCTGGAGCGACGCGGGGAAGGGCAGGAACCCGAGCTGGCGGCGGACGTCGAGGTCGCCGGAGGTGATGGTGGCGCGGACGTTGGTGTTGGCGACGCCGGAGGCGGAGGTGATCGTGTAGTTGTTGAGGTCGAAGACGTCGACGGGGCGGTTGTTGTTGTCGAAGACCTCGAAGTCGCTGATGTTCCCATTGCGGATGCCGAGGTAGTTGACGCGCACGGGCACCGCGAGGCCGACGGCCACGCTGTTGAAGAAGCCCCGCCCGGTGTCGCGGCGCCAGGCCTTGGAGTTGGAGCGGCTCACGCCCGTCAGCACGCGCCAGACGCCGTCGTCGTAACGGTAGCGGACGTTGCCCGAGAGGTTCATGCCGTTGTTCTTCGAGAAACTGTACGCCATCGGCACCGTGCCGCGGCCGGTGGCGCCGTCGACGCGCTCGGCGGTGTACGACAGCGTGCGACCGCCGGCGATCGAGGAGGTGCCGACGTTGCCGACCGTCGGATTGAACTGCGAATTGTAGTTGTTGTGATCGTAGTAGGTCATCATCGCGCCGAACGACAGCACCCCGTGTTGATGCGGCCGCCAGTCGACCTTCACCGAAACCGAGTCGCGCTCGTAGTCGCGCGAGACCTCCACGTTGCGGTGGCGCCAGAGGTAGGGATTGGCCGGCGTGGCCGTGGTGCCGGTGGCACTGGCACGGTAGTCCGTGTACCAGGTGTCGGTCTCGAACGACGTGATCGCGTGCAGGCCCGTGATGACGATGCCGAGGTTCTTCGTGATCGGCAGGGTGTAGTCGAAGCTCAGGTCCGGATACCACTTGTAGGTCTTCCGGTTGTTCGGCGCCGGCGTCTTCTCGAAGGCGAAGATCTGCTGGTTGGAGGAAATGCCGGCGCGGTAGCGGAACTCGGCGCGGCTGCGCTCGAATGCGCTCTTCGAGATCAGGTTGATCGAGCCGGACATCGTGTCGGCGGGCGTGGAGGGCAGCGGCACCTTGGTCACCTCGACGCGGGAGATGCTGTTCACGCCGACGCGGGACGGGGAGAAGTCGCGCTCGCCGCTGGCGTTGGCGCCGGCGAGCTGCACGCCGTCGGAGGAGACGATCGACATGTTGCTGGGGAAGCCGCGGATCAGCACGCCTTCGGTCTCGAGGGCGCCGTACGCGGCGGACACGCCCGGCAGGAAGCGCAGGAAGTCGCCCATGCTGCCGCCGAGCGGATCGCCGAGCGTCTCGGTCGAGATGACGTTCTTGATGTTCTGGGCGAAGCGCTGCTCGTTGATCGCGATCGCCTCGATGTCGGTCTCGCGCGCCGAGGCGACCTTGAACGGATCGAGCGCGACGACGTCGGTGCCGCCGTAGCGCGCGGCGTTGGTGAGGCCGACGTCGATGGCGACGGCCTGGCCGGGACCGACGTCCACCTGCACCTGGCGCGTGTCGAGGCCGGTGTAGAAGACCTCAAGCGTGCGGGCGCCGGCCGGGACGCCGGCGATGAGGAACGAGCCGGAGGCATCGGTGAACGCGAGGAGCGTCGTGCCCGCGACGGCGATGCGCGCGTTGTTGAGGTAGGCGCCCGTGGCCTCGTTCTTCACCCGGCCCTCGATCGTGCCGGTGCCCGCCGCGGACGCGACGCGACGGCTCTCGCCGGAGGCGGCCGCCGCCCGGTCAGCGCCCGGACGGCTTGATTCGTTTTTTTCCGTCCCCGCCTTGCGCACGCTCAGCGCGCCGGTGCGCTCGTCCTGCACGACGACCAGGGCGGTGCCCTGCGTCATCCGCTGCAGCGCCTCGCGCGGGGTGTAATCGCCACGGACCGCGTTGGTCGTCACACCGCGCACGGCCTCGGCCGGGAACACCACCTGCTCGGCGGCCTGGCTCGCGAACTCGCGCAGCGTCGCCGCGGCATCGCCGGCCTCGACGCGGAACGGGCGCCGGGCCGTTTCGGCCGCGAAAAGGGAAAGCGAGGCGCACGCGACCAGGCAGGACAGCGTGCGGGGAAGACGGCGCGTGAGGACGCGGAGACCGGAGCGGAGACGGGAATGCATGTGAGGTGAGGTAGGGCGGCCCGGCGGGGTGGTGGGTCGCATGCCTGTTAGGCGCGGCCGGGACGGATTTCCGTTACGACCCGGTGAAAGAATTTCCCCGGCGCAACTGCGGACGACCGCGGCGGCTCCCAGCTACTTTGGGATGGGGAAGGCGGGACCGCGCGGCCCGGACTCCGCTCGCTCCGCGGCTCGCCCCTACTCCGCGCGGCGCAGCCACACGCTGCCGTCGCTGGCGCGCGTGGCGTCGATGCCGAAGGTGGATTCGAGCAGCCGCACGAAGGCCGAGGCGCTGTCGGCGCGGAACGCACCGGACACCAGCACGCGCCCGGTCGACTCGTCGGTGACCTTGAGCACGAGATTGCTGTGACGGGCGCCGTGGCGATTGAACTCGCGCACGACGTCGGCGAGCGGCGTGTCGCCGAATTCCAGCCAGGCGGCGCGCCAGGCCTCGGCGTTTTCCAGGACGGCCCGGGACGCCGTCTGAACCGGGACTGGTGCCGCCGGCGCATCGGCGACGACCGGGATCACGACAAACTGGCCGGCGTCCAGTGCGGCCGCGGCGGCGGGGACGGCGGGCGTGACGAGGTTGCGGCCGGCATCGTCGTCGACCCGGACTCGCCCTTCGGTGACGACGACCTGCACTTCCGCCGTGGACGCGGTGACGGTGAACGCCGTGCCGACGGCGCGTACCTCGACGGAGCCCGTGACCACGATGAAGGGCCGCTGGGCATCCTTGCTGACGGTGAAATGCGCTTCGCCGGCCGAGAGTCGCACGCGGCGCTCGCTGGCGGAGTAGAGCGGCTCGACGCGCGTCCCGGCCTTGAAGGAGATGAGCGAGCCGTCGGGCAGCACGACCTGCGCGGGGATGTTGCGCACGACCACGCCGCGCGCCGCAGGCGGCGATTCGGCGGGGCGCGGACCGGCCGTGAAAAGGCCGATCGCCAGTGCCGCCGCGGCGACTCCGGCGACGAGCACGCTCCAGGTGCCGGTGCGCTCCGAGACCGTCGGCCGCGGCAGCAGCAGGTCCGGATCGGGCGACGAGCCGTCGCGCGGGCGGAGCTGCGCGGCGCGATCGAGCGCGCGAAACGGACCCTCGAGCTCCGCCCAGGCACGG
>CALFZM010000129.1 GCA_937952235.1 uncultured Opitutia bacterium
GAATAATTAAATAAGAATAACTTACAAAGTTACTGGAATAAATGGATCAAGCAAAAGCAGATTTAGCCCAAGTAGTGCGACTCGCTCTTTCCGAGCAGGTGGAAGACGTTCGCTTGTTTGTGGCGCGATTGGTCCGCAAGTATCGTAGTTCGGACCCGAGTTTTGCGGAGGAGATGGACATGCATCTTCGGAGCCATTCTCCGAAAGCAGCCTCTGCCATGCGTAGGAAAACCCTCTCTCCTGCCGCGGAACATCATCCTGTGCCCGCGGATGATGAGTCCCGGTTGTCATTGCTTAAAGTTTTTGAAGACTCGCCGGATCGCGAGAAACCCCTTCTTGCCCCTGACCTGCGCCAGCAGTTGGAGCAGTTGATCCAAGAGCGTCGGCAAGCGAAGCGTCTTGCGGCTTCAGGGCTGCAACCGACGCGTTCGGCCATATTCGTCGGCCCACCGGGTGTCGGAAAAACCCTAACGGCCCGCTGGCTCGCGGCGCAGTTGCAGCTGCCTTTATACGTGCTCGATTTGACGGCGGTCATGAGCAGCCTGTTGGGCCGCAGCGGCAGCAATCTGCGCGCGGCGCTAGATTTTGCGAAGACGCGCCCTTGCGTCCTGCTTCTGGATGAAATCGATTCGATCGCCAAACGACGGAGCGACGACAGCGATGTAGGCGAACTCAAGCGCCTCGTCACTGTCATCCTCCAGGAGGTGGATGCCTGGCCGGCGACTGGCCTGTTGTTGGCGGCAACGAATCATCCCGAGCTGATCGATCCCGCGTTGTGGCGGCGATTCGACCTGACGATTGAATTTAAGGCCCCGACACACGAGGCCATCAAACTCGCGGTTAGTCAATTCTTCGGCTCCGATCTGGAGCAGTTCAAACCTTGGTTCGAGGTCCTGACCTCGGCGTTCCGAGGCCAGTCGTTCAGCGATATTGAACGCGAGATCCAGCGTTTTCGTCGCGCGGTCGCCCTGCACGCCGGTTTGCCCGCCGATTTGGTGGAGGATTTTGTGCGGTCACGTGCTGGCGCGTTGGATCGCGGCGGTCGAGTGGATTTCGCGGTCCTGCTCGCAAAGAAAACCCGACTCTCCCAGCACAACATCTCGGAGATCACGGGTGTCAGCCGCGACACCATTCGGAAGCATGCGACCCCAAAGAAAGCTGAAAGCCTGCCCGTGCCGACCCCATGAACCAAACGAACTTTCTCATCGGTCGCGGGCACCTTTTGACCCACGACATCGATCCGCCTAAGCGAAAGCCGAGCAAAAAAGAGGCGTATTCGCTCGCGGAAGCCGTGGAGCGATTGGCGCCTGAATTTGAGGCAACCGCAGCCGCGCTGGATGAGCTGCCGAAGGAGGGGTGTCCCGCCGATCTGGGCGCCGGACGGTTGATGATTAATCCCAGCTACATCGCGCGTTCCTTTTTTCCGGCGTCAATGTTGCGCAGCGTGGGTTTGGAATCGGTCGGCAGTCGCACGGTCAAAGTGACGCCCGCCAAGTGGACGAAAAAGGATGCTCCGCGGCCTTGCACGACCACCGAGCTGTTCGTGGTGGGGAAGCGCGAGGCGTTTCGCAATCTCGACTCGTGGGCCAATCAAGTCACGGAAGGCTCCGACGAGGCGATCGACCTCGCGCACATAGAGCATTTTTCTGCACTTACAGCGAGGGACCGCATCATCAGCCACGGGGCTGCGAGCGAAACTTATTTCGAGATCGGCCTGCACTTGCTCCCGGACGAAAATCGAGCGTTCGTGCAGCAATCCTTCGTGAGCTACGCGGCCAAAGTCGGCGCGCGGCTCTACGTCGATCTCGGTTTCACGGCGGGTACCTGCGGGCTCCTCTGCCACTCCCGCCGGGCGGATTGACCGGCAATATCCGCCTCGGGGCGACGTTCTGCTACGCCTCGCCCACCGATCCGCAGGACGCCGCGGCCTATACGCGCGCGGGACTGGAGGTCGTCTTCCGCCCCAATGATGAGAAGATTGATGACGGGCAATCGAACGCGGACACCCGCGGTTTCTTCGACCTGAAGAAGTTTGAGACGGAGGCCGAGCGCCGCTCGGACCGGGGCAAATGGGAGACGGTTTTGCACGGCGCGAAGAACATGCGCGGCAGCGGCCTGAAGAATCCGGTCTTCGACATCCACTACAACGCGCGGGAAGCCGGCGCGAGCACGCTCACGGCGAAGAAAATCCGCTACGCCCTCATCATCACGGTGGAGGCGCCGCGGCACGCCGACCTCTACAACGACATCCTTCGGGCCTACGCTAAGACCCTCGTTCCGATTGTGCCGCAAGTTGCGCTGCCCATTCGGCTGCGCTGATTGAATCTCCTCCCTCTACGATCATGGTCGAGCCGCTAAAAAGAATATCGAAAAAGGACGGACTCTATCACCGTCGGGCGGAGGTGCAGGCCTTACTGGAAAAGCTCGACCTCGTGGGCGCGCCGGAGCGAATCGATCAGCTCGTCGATGCGGGCGGAGAACTTCGCGCAGATATTCCTCCCGAGGCGCTGGTTCATTTCATTCGCCGAGCCTGGCGCGAAAATGACGCCGGCTCGTTGGAACGGCTCTTCAAGGCCCTCTTTCGGCGGGTGCAAGCGTCGTTGGCGGCGGCCATCCCGAATTCGCGCATGGCCGACGCTGAAACTATTCGGGGCGAGATCGTCTCGCGGTTTATGGACCGGTTCGCCCGGGACTGTCGCGAGGGTGGGACGTGGCTCGACTACTTCGAGGTGCAGTTCGAAGGAGGCTTTGCCGCCTTCCGCACGACGGTGCTGCGCCGCATCGGCCCGAGCACGAACAAGACCGCGCCGTTGATGGGCGATGGAGAACATTCCGATGCGACCGAACTCGCGCCAGAAGTGGAAAAAGCGGCTGCGGAGTTCTTTGCGGACGGCCCCTCGTTTTTCGACGATCCAGCTTTCCGGTCGGCGCTCGGACCGGCGATTAACACCCTGCCACCGGACCAGAAGGCCGTGATCGGGCTCTGGCTCCAAGGTATTCCCATCGACGCAAAAGATCCCACTACCAACACCATCGCCCGCATTCTGAAATGTGACGAGCACACGGTACGCAACCGGCGTGATCGCGCTTTCAAAGCTCTGCGCAAAATCCTCGAGGAGGTAAAAGCCAATGCCGCCAAGTGACCCCAACGCTAGCGAAGAAGAAGTTCTCCTCGCCTTTTCAGTCGAGCCCAAGCGCGACCGTTCCACCTTGGATCGCTACCTCGCCCAATATCCGGAACACGCGAGTGCGCTCGTGGATTGCTCCCTCGAACTGCTGACGCTTCCTACCGAAATATCTCCAGTGTGGGTAGCGGATAGCGCGGTGGAAGCGGGTTGGCAGAAGTTTCGTGCCCAATTGGGCGCCGCGGCCGACGCGGCCGTCGAGAGTCCGTTTGCCAAACTCACTCCCTCGGCGTTCAAGAGCCTCGCGGTGCGCCTCGACATCAACAACCTGTTGCTCCTGCGAATTCGCGACCGTGGCATCCGGGCGGTCAGCATTCCCGGAGCGTTTATGCGACAGTTGGCGACCGAGCTGGGTGCGCCCCTGAAGGCAGTCTCGGAATATCTGGCGGGCCCGCCTTGCTTGACTCCCTCCTCCACCTTTCGTTCTCCGGGTAAGCCGGTTGCCGCAGGCCAAGTCGATTTTTCCGACGCGGTAAAAACTTCGCAGCTGACTGTCGAGCAGCAGAAAAAGCTCTTGGCTATGGAAAATTGATCCATGGACGCCGTCGATGCTGCACGGAGGATCGCAGAAAGCGTGCATCGAGCGGCGGTGGACAACGGGGCGAATCCCTGGCGCTTGCTGGAGTTCGTCCTGCAAGAGGCTGCGAAGCGTAACATTCTCGTCTATGGCTTGCCGCCCGACGATCCGCAGTTGAAGGGTGGCCAGGCGGTGTTCGATAGCCAGGCGCAAGCGATCTTATATACGGATGCGGGGACGGATTTCGACCGGGCGTTTCTGATAGCGCACGAACTCGGGCATGTGTTCGTGGACGGTGGCAAAGACGATGCCGTTACGCAGCGGCTCGAACCGGATCGGTCCGTGGAAGATGCTCCAGTCGGAATCGAGAAGGTTTTGGACTACGGCGCCCGGGAGCGTCGCGAAGTTCGCATGGACCTTTTCGCCCGCGAGCTGCTGCTGCCTCGCTCGGTAGCGCTCGCGCTCCATGTCGACCAAGGGATGAGCGCCGTGGCGATTGCGGAGCGGTTGGGCGCGCGGCTCGCCATGGTGCAGCAGCAGTTGCTGGACGCCCTGCTCTTGCCTGCTAACCCCGCGACCGAACCGGTGCCGCAGTCGTTGCCGGTCGCCGCGGATGACCCGTCGCAGGAAACTGCTGCGCGTCATTCGGGAAGTGCGTTTCTGCTGCAAGCGGGTCCCGGCACCGGCAAGACGCGCACCTTGGTGCGCAGGGTCGAGCATTTGCTCGCGGGGGGCGTGCTGCCGAGTTCGATCCTCGTGCTGACATTTTCCAACAAGGCTGCGGGCGAGCTGAGCGAGCGAATTTCCGCCGGCAACCGCACCGCCGCGGCGGCGATGTGGATCGGGACGTTCCACTCGTTCGGACTCGATATCGTTCGCCGGTTTCACGACCGGCTCGATCTGCCGGCCGACCCGCGGGTCATCGATCGCACGGAGGGGATCGAATTGCTGGAAGAGGAATTTCCCCGGTTACCGCTGCGCCATTACCGTAATCTGTGGGACCCAACCACGGATCTCGGTGACATCCTGAATGCGATCTCGCGCGCACAGGATGAAGTGGTCGACGTTGCGGGTTATCGCGCGCTCGCGGCGCAGATGCTCACCACGGCCGCCGGAGATGCCGAAGCCATCGTCCGTGCTGAAAAATGCACCGAGGTCGGAATCGTTTTTGAGGCGTATGAACGGCTGAAGAAAAAGGAACAGGCCGTGGATTTTGGCGACCTAGTCGCGTTACCGGTGCGATTGGTCGAAGGAGACGCGGAGGTGAGGGCGGCGCTGCAATCCCGACACCGACACATTCTTGTAGATGAGTATCAGGATGTGAACCACGCATCGGTTCGCCTGCTCAAGGCCCTCGCCGGCACTGGCGAGAGCCTTTGGGTTGTGGGGGATGCGCGGCAGTCCATTTATCGCTTTCGCGGGGCGGCCTCAAGCAACGTCGCTCGATTCGGCAACGACTTTCCCGGCGCTCAAGTGAGCCAGCTGGCACTCAACTACCGCTCCCGTCAGGAAATCATTGAGACCTTTACCACGTTCTCGCGAACGATGAAGGCTTCCACCGGTACTTTACCGCTCCGGCTTTCTGCCCAGCGTGGCGTCAGTGGCGTTCGGCCGGAACTTCGAGTGGCTGAGTCGGGGGAAGATGAAATTTCTGCGATTGCCGCCGCCATCGAGGAACAACGCCAGAGCGGCGTCGCTTATCTCGACCAAGCAGTTCTCTGCGCCTCGAACGCGCGCTTGGGGACGATTGCGGAGGGATTGGAGGCGCGCGGAATTCCCGTCCTGCACCTGGGCAGTTTGTTTGAGCGACCCGAGATCAAGCACCTGTTGGCGCTACTTTCGCTGTTTTCCGACGGTCGCGCGACCGGCCTCGTCCGCGTGGCGACGCTCCCGACGTTTAGTCTTCCGCTGCAGGACGTGGCGGACATCCTGAAATACACCAGTGAAAATGAGATTGATTCCATTAGCTGGGCTGGACTCGGTGACCGCATTCCGTCTCTTAGCGACGCAAGCCGACATGCCCTCGCGCAGATCGAGGCGTTGTTCACCGGGATCGGCCGCGGCGCGGCGGCTTGGTCGATCCTTGCTCATTGGGTGATTGATCGGCTGGAGATCGCCAAGGCGATCTACCGGCAAAATGACCTGACGAGCCGCATGCAGGGTCTCGCGCTGTGGCAGTTCATGAACTTTTGCCGCCGGCAGCCCGTTCGGGCCGGCGTTCCCGCCCGCCGTCTGCTTGATCGAATCCGGCGCCTTGTGCTGCTCGCAGAAGACCGTGGGCTTCATCGGCTCCCTCACGCGGCGGGAGCGATCAATGCCGTTCGCCTGCTGACCATCCACGCCAGCAAGGGGCTGGAGTTCGATGTGGTGCACATTCCGGGACTGGTGACCTCCGGTTTGCCGCGCAACAATACGCCGCCGCGCTGCCTTCCCCCGGACGGTTTAATTCACGCCTATCCCGGAATGAACGGATTGGACGCAGTCAAGGCTGGCCACGAGGAGGAGGAAGAATGCCTGTTCTTCGTGGCGCTCTCTCGCGCCCGTGACCGCCTGTTGCTCTACGGGTATCGCCTCCAAACGGACGGGCGCGCGCGACATCAGTCCAAGTTTATTCAGCCAATCGCCAATCTACTGACGCGGTCGGACCGGCCGCCGCTTCTCCCGGGTGCTCCGCGGCCAAGCCAAGTCGTCTCCATCGAATGGGAGCAAAAGCCGAGCTGGAATGACGATCAGATCAACCTCTTCGAGCGTTGCCCGAGGCGTTTCTTTTATACGCACGTGCTGCGCGCACGCGGACGGAGGACCGAGACGCCGTTCCTCAAAATGCACAACGTTGTGCTCGACGTCATGGACTGGCTGAAAGCCGAGCACGCGATGACGCACCCTTCCAATGCGCAGGTAGAGGCGAGGTTTGCCGAGGCGTGGCAGACGAAAGGCGCGGTCGATCACGGTTATGCCGAGGACTATCTTCGCATCGGCCGCCGCTTAGTCTACTTTCTCCTCGGGATACGACAAGGTAACGCCCTCGCCGAGATCAAGCCGCTCACGCTGGCGTGGCCGGAATGCGAGATCATCGTCACCCCCGACAGCGTGGTCAAAGCGACCAGCGGCCAGCTGTTGGTGCGCCGCATCAAGACTGGAAAGCAACGGTCCAACGAATTTGACGACATCGAATTCACGATTTTCCACCTGGCGGTGACCCAGGCCTACGGAAGTCAGGCCATCGTCGAAGTCGTCTATCTCACGAGCGAGACAAAGACGCCCATGACGATCACCGCGCGGAAGGTGGCAACCCGCAGCGAGAAAATGCAAAAGATCGTCCGCCAAATCCAAGCGGGTGATTTCCCGTTGGAGGAAGACGCGCGGGTTTGCCCGCGCTGCCCGAGCTTTTTCGTGTGCGGGAGCCTCCCATCCGGCCCATTGCGCAGAAAAAGTTAGGTTAGCTTTTCCGGTTTGTAACGACGGCGCGATTTACCCTTCAGCAGCCCAAACCGCACTTCCGCGGCGGGCCGCCGAAGCAAATCATGCAAACCGTAAAAAACTCAGGCGACCGCCTCCCCGTCGAGGATGTCGCCACTGCAATCCGCGAAGGCCGCGCCCTGCGTCCGGCGGATTTTTACCGGATCGTCGTGGCCGACGATCAACTTCACAATCGCAACGTCGATGTCGCCGACCCGGTCCCCACTGGCCGCCAGATTTTCCAGGCGGCGGGCGTCCAACCGGTCGACGACTTCAGCGTCTTCGCCATCCTGCCCTCCGGCGATTTCGAAGACCTGCGGCTCGATGAAACCTACGACCTCCGCGGGCGCGGCGCGGAGCGCTTCGTGATCTTCCGGACCGACCGGTCGTTCAAGCTCACGATCAACAGCCACCAACTGGAATGGGGCAAGCCGGCCATCAGCGGCGCCATCCTCTACGCGCTGGCCAAGGCCGGTCCGGAGGAGGCCGTGTTCCTGGAGGTCCGTGGCGGCACCGACCGCTTGATCGAGCCCAGCGACCTCGTCGATCTCAACGCCCCGGGGATCGAGCGTTTCATCACGGCCCCGAAGCCCCCGGTCACGTTCGAGATCAAGGTGAACTCCCGCGACGAGATCGTGAACAACAAGCGCGTCACGTTCGAGCAGGTGGTGCAGCTCGCGTTTCCCGGGCCGCACGGCCCGAACATCGTGTTCTCGATGACCTACCGCCACGCGGCTTCGGAGCCGCACGCCGGTGAGCTCGGCCCCGGCGGCACCGTCGAAGTCAAAAAGAAAGGAACCATCTTCAATGTCACAAAAACCGATAAGTCTTAGTCCGGACCTGAAGCGCCTTCGTGACGAAGGCTACTTCATCCAGATCCGGAACGGGCTCCTCGTCATGAGAGATGTCCCTTATGTCAACGCGCAGAGTCAGGTCCGCTTGGGCTCGCTCATCTCCAGCCTCACGCTGGCTGGGGATGTCACTCAGGTGCCTGACACGCACGTTGTCCACTTCGACGGCGACCAACCCTGCGGTTCGGATGGCGTGCCGCTCAGCAAGATCATCCACCAAAGCGGCCATGTCGATCTCGGTGGCGGAGTCACGGCGAAGTTCAGCTTCTCCAGCAAGCCGGCGTCGGGCTATCCCGACTACTACCATAAAATGACGACGTATGCGGCGCTGCTCGCCGGTCCCGCGGCGCTCCTCAAGCCCAAGGTTACTCCTCGTGTATTCCGCGTGCCCGAAGAAGAGGACGAGGCCGTCTTCCAATACACGGAGACCGCATCGGACCGAGTCGGCATCGGCACGCTGACCGCGCGATTGGCGAAAGAAAAGATCGTCATCATCGGGCTGG
Organism: uncultured Opitutia bacterium; assembly: GCA_937952235.1. Taxonomy (GTDB): domain Bacteria; phylum Verrucomicrobiota; class Verrucomicrobiia; order Opitutales; family Opitutaceae; genus ER46. Next base: position 8,516 of record CALFZM010000129.1, read on the forward strand.
GCGGCACGGGGTCCTACATCCTCGACTTCGTCGCCAAAACGCCTGTCCGCGAGATTCGTCTGATCGACGCCGACGAATTTCTCCAGCACAACGCGTTCCGGGCACCCGGCGCGCCTTCGCTCGAGGAATTGCGGGAAGCGCCCAAGAAGGTCGACTACTTCCACCGCATCTACTCGCGCATGCACCGCGGTATCGTGGCGCATGCCGTCGCGATGACCGCGCAGAACCTTCACCTCCTCGACGGCAGCACCTTCGCCTTCCTCTCGATGGACGCCGGGGAACCGAAGCGTCTGGTGGTGGAAAAACTAGAGCGCCTCGGGGTGGCGTTTGTCGACGTGGGCATGGGCCTTGAACTGGTCGACGGCTCGCTCGGTGGCATCCTGCGCGTCACGGCCAGCACCCCGGAGAAACGCGACCACTTTCGGTCGCACGTGTCGTTCGCCGGCAACGGAGAGCCCGACGTCTATTCCTCCAACATCCAGGTGGCAGACCTGAACGCGCTCAACGCGGTGCTGGCGATCATCAAGTGGAAGAAACTGCGCGGGTTTTACCGAGACCTCGAACGGGAGCATCACAGCTCCTATACGACCGACGGAAACCTGCTGCTAAACGGCGACCTGCCATGATCCGTCATCCCCGACTAGATCATCGCTTCGTCAACAGCATTCCCCGGCAACTGGAGCCGGGGGTGCTGTATATATCCATCGAGTGTGCTACCGCCATTCACACCTGTTGCTGTGGCTGCGGCGAGGAAGTCGTGACTCCTCTCACGCCAACGGACTGGAAGCTGATTTTTGATGGAGAGACCGTCTCGCTTTGGCCGTCTATCGGAAACTGGAGCTACGCCTGCCGATCTCACTACGTTATCGAGCGAAACCGAGTCATTGAGGCTTTACCGTGGTCCGACAGGCGAGTCGCAAACGCTCGGCAGTGGGACAAATTTGCCAAAGCGAATTTTTATAGCGGGCCGAAAGTCGGCGACGAGCAGTATCTCGGACCGCTCGGATCATCTAAGTCGGAAGCTTCAGACAAGAACCTGTACAGCGATTCGCTTGGCGAAGGTAAGGAGACATAGCAGCCCTTCCTCGATAGACGTAGTCATCCGAATCATGTTCTATGGTTCATTGTTGCCCCCACCGTTGTCGTGGCAGAGAAAGTGCAGTTTCTCTGCACCACGAGATGCTTTTCTCTGAGTCTCCGCTATGGAAGATATTTATTTCTACCACAGCTTCGGATTAGGAAAGGATAACGACCACGGCCTGAAGGTGCTCAATTTGATATTCCGCCATGGTATCCTGCTTACCGTGGAACCACAGCGGTTCTTAGCGACGAGGAGCTTGAGCGAAAACACATTCGTTCAGAAACGAGCCTGTTTTACTGCGATTCCCGCGCGCGAACTTGCCGCATTCGCAAAGGGGTTTGGTCCGTTCGTTTTGGAGTTTGACGGGCAGGCATTACGCGAATTCGGAGTTTTGCCTGTAGCCTACACAGCCGGTTGGATGCCGGGGGGCGCTCTACTGGACTCTGCGGGATCGCTGCTCGGCCGCCAGTGGCTGGAATCGTATTACGTGATGGCTGAACTTGTGCACCTAGTGAAAAATGGAAATGCCCAAGAAAAGGCAGTCGCAGAAAAAATTTGGAACGCAGCAGGTCGTGCAACGCTCGCGCCCGAGGAACTCCAATTCTCGTTAGAAGCGCTCATGAATCTCTGTTATCCCTCAGATGAGTTCGGCACTGGAGAATTCGGATACTTCAAAGAACGGGAATGGCGGATTGTTCCGAACCTCGCGCTGGCTGGGGGATCGTGGCTGTATCCTGCACCGAATGCAGATCAGACTAAGGAGCTACGCGAACTAGACGCAGATTTTTTCGAGAAAATCATCAGAGGGAAACCACAGGTGGAACAATGTGCGTTCCTGCGGGATATTGGCGGCCATAACGTCGTTGAGCGTGCGCGCCGAATCATCGTTCCGCCCGAAGCTATTGGCAAAGCTAAGGAACTCGCCGCGGTCCACAAATATGACCCGGATCGAGTAGTGTTGGGTAATCTTCCTGAATTCTCTGGCTAGGTGAATCGCGAATAAACCAAGCAGTGATCGCCTAGAGGTGTTGGCGACGAGATTGAGTAGCTACCTGGTTAACCCTAACTGCTAGTTCACGCCGCTGCGCTGCGCGTTGCAGTAGCGTCTCCGCGACCGGCTCCGATCCGGTTTCGATAAACGCTTTCACCTCATGCTTGGTGCGAATGTGGTCGGCTGGCCCCATTTCTTTTACCTTGAGGCGGTCGGTGATGACGCGCACCGCATCGTTCTCCTTCCGTAGCGCCATCAGGTCTTGCACGGTTAGCTCGGGGGTTTTCTCGGGATTCATCGGCGTTGTGCTTGAGGATGACGGTTAAGCGGGACGAAGACAGACTTTTTTGAACCCGTTCGTGCAATGACGCACGACGGCCGTGTGATCGGGCAGCCGACGAAACTCGTGGGGCTTGATCCTGTATTCCTCGGACCGCTGGTAGGTGTGGGCCGTGTGGTCGAGGTGGACTGTGCGCGTGGCCCGCTCAACGTAGTGCTTGCCGAGGGCGTTAGCGCAGCGCAGTGCGTCGGTCTCCGAAGCGGCGCGATACATCACGAGGTTTTTCAGGTTTAGAGCGAGGACTTCGGCCTGTTCCTTCGTCTGCGGCGGAATGAGTGATTCGAAGGCTTGCGCGGAAACGACCAGCATCAGCATGCAGTCGCGGAGCCGGTCGATGACGTTGAAATCGCTGGTGCCGTCGTGGCTCGCGGTAATCGCGTTTTGAAATTCGTCCCCAAAGTAAACGAGCTGATTCAGGGCATACTTTTGCCACGGCGGCAGGGCATAACGGCGCAATGCGTGGCGGTAGAGAAGCAGTTTGACGACGGTGAAGACGTATTGCCGCTCCGTGGTGTAGTCTTGGGGAACGTCGATGCAGAAGATCTTTCCCTTGTCCACGTCGGCAATCGAACAGGTGTCGGGTTCGTCCGAGCTGAAGATTTCCGCGATTTCGGGCGTGCCGAGGTATTCGAGGTAATTCTGGGACGTGCCGATTTCACCGGCGCGCTGCTCCTTTGCGTCATGCTTGATGTAGGTCTGATCGAAGATTTCGGCGAGCTGCACGCGCCGCTCCGTCGTGTCCAGTTTTGTTAAGTCTTCTAGGGCGAGCTTCAGTTCGGTTTCCGAAGTCAGGATTTTGTAGGCGTTCGTGGCGGTGACGGGCCGGCCAATGTCGGCCAGCAATTCGAAGGCGCGACTGATGTGGCCGGCGCCCTTCACCTTAAAAAAGCTCTTTTCGTCCTTCGGATTTAGGGCTGCGGCCGTGTCTACGAGGATTCGCGCGCGCGTTGTGAACGGCAGGCGAACGTCTCCGGTGACGTTGAGCCGGTGATTCGTCACGGCGCCTTCTCCAACGAGGCGCGGTCGAAGGTGAACGATGTCCCGTTCGCGTCCGTTTTTTTTCGCGAGCCATTCGAGATAGAACCACTCATCGCCTTTGTTCGCCATGACGACGCCGCCGAGCCTCGAATTTCGTTTCATCAACGAGGCTAACAGTCCATTCATGCCGCTGGTCTTTCCGGAGCCGGTGTCGCCGGAGAAAAAGAAGTGCCGGTTGGCCTTGTCACGCGTCCAGCGAAACCGCGCGAACGTGAGCACGATCTCCCAGCGATCAGCTACAATGCGTCCCTGTGGGTCGCGCACGTAACGACGATGATCCGCGTAATAGAAAAGCAGTCCGGCGAAAGCGCAGATTACGGCTCCCGTGATCAAACCGAAGGGAGCTGGCAGACGATTCGCGCCGAAAAAACCTGCGGCCGAAATCATCAGCGCGAGAGGAAGTGTGAGCGGAGCGCGTAGTCCCGGCTCATTGTGCCGCAGATTTCGATGGATGAACCAGCCCCCAATCCCGAGGAAAAAGAGGGCAATCGCGAACGCTGCGGTCGTGATCGCGTGCGGGTTTTCGAGCCATTGACGGACCAAAATGTGAGGTGGTGGGAATGCTTTCATGTCCTCTTCACAACGAAGAAAAAGCGAAGTGGACTGACAGCGCGATGAGGTGCGCCTACCGAAAAAAGGGTAGCTGTCGCATGTTGAACTTGGCGGTCGTTGGAACGGCGGATTGAACCCAACGAACTCGTTAGGGCCTTGCGTCTGTTGCCAAAAAAGCGCGGGAGTCTTGCGGACACCACAACGGCTCATCGCAGCCACGGGTCCTCGCCCACGACGAAGGCGCTACCGGAAGCAGGGGAGCCTCCGTACCCCGGACTCGGGAGGGGCGCTCCGTTGAGGCGAGCGACCATTTCGCGCGTGCTGATGACATGATTACGGTCGGAATCATCCGCAAAGGAACCAACTACCTTTCGAATCACCTGCGGAAGAATGACTACTGGTCGGAGGGCGAGAGAGAGGTGCAGGGCGAATGGATCGGCGAAGGCGCCAAGGCGCTCGGGCTCACCGGCGCCGTGACCGACGAGCCTTTCGAAGCCTTGCGCGAGAACCGGCATCCGCACACCGGCGAATCGCTCACCGCCCGCGATCACGCCAATCGCGTGGCGTTCTTCGACGTGCAACTGTCCGCGCCGAAGGACGTGAGCGTGCTTGCGATGGTCGGGGGTGATGAGCGTGTCCGCGAAGCGTTCCACGAATCGGTCAAAGTCGCGCTCGCCGAAATGGAGCGGTTCGCCGCCGTTCGCGAACGTCGCGGTGAGGCCGCGGGGAGTGAACAGATTCGCCTGACCGGGAATTACGTGGGCGCGATGTTCATGCACGATACCAGCCGAGACCTCGATCCGCAGCTCCATGCGCATGCCGTGCTCGTGAACGCGACGTGGGATCATACCCGCAACGAGTGGCTGGCGCTGAAGCAAAACGAAATGCTCCGAGCGTCTCCGTATCTCCGGCAGGTCATGTACCGCGAGTTGGCCGGGCGACTGCGTGCGCTCGGCTACGAGCCGTACGAAATGAACTCAAAAGGGTTCGCGGTGCGAGGCGTCGAGCATCTGCGCGAGCGTTTCTCGAAGCGCACCCGGCAGGTTCAGCAACTCGCCGAGGAGTTCGCGGCAGCGAAGGGGCGCAAGCCGACGAAGCGCGAGGTCGAGGTGCTCGTGCGCGAGTCCCGCGGCGACAAGCTCACGGAAATCTCCACGCCGGAGGTGAGGGCACGGCAACGCGCCGAACTGAATCAGGATGAGTTGCGCGTGCTGGACGAACTCGTCCGCGCGGCGCGAATGCAGGCGCCACGTCAGCAATGGTCGCAGGGCAACGTGCGGTCCGTACTCGAGGCGGCACTACGGCACGTTTACGAGCGCAGCAGCGTCGTTCGTGAAGGCGAAGTCCTGAACGCGGCGCTCGAACTGCATCCCGACTTTTTCCGCTGGCGTGAATTGCGTGAAGCCCTGGAGGCACACCCCGACGTTATCCGCAAAGAAGGCGAGATGAGCCTGCGGCCGATCCGGCGCGAAGAGGCGGCAGCCGTGCAGCGCGTACGAGAGGGGCGCAATCAACGGTTCGTTCTGGGCAACGCATCGGGTCTGCCGGCGTCGCTGACCGCCGGCCAGCGCGGAGCCGCGAAAGCGCTCCTCGAAAGTCGGGACTTCGTGAGCGTGCTCATCGGCGACGCGGGTACGGGCAAGACAACCGTGCTTGCCGCGGTCGAGTCCGCGCATGTCGCGGCAGGCGGGCAGCGGTTCCTGCCGCTGGCGCCGACGACCCGGGCCCGGGAAGCCCTCGCGTCCAGTGGGCTCGCTGACGCGGATACCGTCCAGCGCTTCCTTGTGAGCGAAGCCATGCAGCGTCAGGCTACCGGTCGGGTGGTGCTCATCGACGAGGCGGGGCTCCTGTCGACACAGCAGCTCGATCAGCTGACACGCATCGCCGCCGGCGCTCGGGCTCGGCTGCTTCTGGTGGGCGACACGAAACAGCACTACAGCGTGCAGCGAGGCGATGCCCTGCGGAACGTGATCCGGCATTCCGGTACGCCCGTAGTGCGTCTCTCGGAGGTGCTGCGGCAACGCAACGAATCGGACCGGCGATTCAGCCGGCTCACCGCTCGGGTGGTTGTGGACACAGACGATGGCACAGGCACCCCCGATGATGGCGGGGCGAAACACTTCTCGCGGGTGGGCAAGGGTGCTACTCACCGTTCCGCTCGAGATCGCGACGCGGGCCATCGGCCGGTTCTTCGTGTTTAGGAGAACAACGTAGAAGACTTCGTGCATCGGATGCACCTCGAGCACATCCTTCATGTAGTTGTAGACGGCCTCCGGACGGGACAGGGCATGGTTACCGACTTCGAACAGGGTGGCTTCGTAAACCAGCTTCGCTTCGTAAACGCGCATGTGAAACGCGCCTCATTGGATTGGTCGTGTGTGCGAAGGTGCACCTGATCGACCTCTGCCGGCTGAGGGCGATTCCCGTCCACGCCGAAAGTCAAAGCGCTGCCGGAGCGCCGAGGCGGCAGCTTCAGCTGCAACGAGGGGGAAGCGGAGGGAAT
>CALFZM010000130.1 GCA_937952235.1 uncultured Opitutia bacterium
GGGGCGAGCCGCACCGCCGCCTCGAACCGCTCCACGGCCTCGTCGAGCCGGCCCTGGCGCGCGAGAGCGACGCCGAAGTTGAGCTGCGCCTCGGCCGAGCGCGGGGCGGCGGCCGCGCCCCGTTCGAGCTGGCGCAGGGCCTCCGCGTGGCGGCCGAGCTGGGTCAGGGCGGCCGCGTACTGCGCGGCCGCCGCCGGCAGGGCAGGCGCGAGGGCCAGCGCGCGTTCGAAGTGCGGCACCGCCTCCTCCCCGCGGCCCTGGAGCGCCAGCGTCCGGCCCAGGTTCGCGTGCGCCTCCGCCCGCTGCGGCTGCAGGCGGATCGCCTCGTGGTGCCGGGCGAGCGCCGCGTCGAAACGGCCGAGTTCGCGCAACGCGCCCGCCAGGTTGTCGACCGTGGCGGCGTCGCGCGGCCGGCAGCGCAGCGCGCGCTCGAACAACGGCAGGGCCTCCGCGGCCCGGCCGGATTGCGCCAGTTCCGCGCCCAGGTTGTTCAGCGCGCCGGCGTGGTCCGGGTTCAGCTCGAGCGCGCGCTCGTACTGGCGGATCGCCTCCGCGGGGCGCCCGAGCAGCCGCAGCGCATGGCCATGATTGCTCAGCGCGTCGGGAAACGCGGGCTTGAGCACGAGCGCCTTCTCGAACGGCTCGAGCGCCTCGTCAGGCCGGCCGGCGAGCGTGAGCACGTTGCCGAGATCGTTCCACCCGTAGGGATCGGACGGACGAATCGCCAGCGCCCGCCGGAAGGTGGCGATCGCGTCGTCGTATCGCCCTGCCTGGGCGTAGGTGTCGCCGAGGTTGAGCCAGGCCATCACGGCGCCCGGATTGTGCGCGAGCGTATCGCGCCAGAGCGCCTCGTTGCTGAGGTAAACGCGGGACTGGCGCGCGGTCATGATCGCGAGCGATGCGAGCAGGATCGCCCCGGCGGCGCGAGCGTGCCGTCCGGCCAGCCGGGCCAGCCCCGCACCCGCCAGCGCCGCCGGTCCCATCGCGGCCAGATACTGGAAATGGTCCCCCACGAAGGAATATCGGAAGAAGTAGACGTTGAAGAAGCCGAGGACGGGAAACAGCAGCGCGACGAAGAAAAGGCCCGCAAGCGCATCCGCCCGCAGCCGCCCGTCGCGGCAGCGCCAAAGCAGCGCACCGAGCCCCGCCGCCACCCCGAGCGCGGCCGCGAAGGCCAGGGGACGGACCGCGATCTCCCAACGGGGATAGATGAACATCAGCGGCTCGGGCCAGGCCAGCTTGCCCAGGTAGAACCACACGACCCGGCCGGCGATCGCGATACGTTCCGGCAGGGTCTGGGACCACTCAGGACCGATGGCGCCGGAGTTGAACTTCTGCTCCCAGATCGTCCAGCCGGCGGCGAGGCCGGACAGCGCGAAAAACGGCACCAGCCGCGCCGCGTCGCGCCAGGCCGGCCGGCCCCGCAGCCACCACGCGCCCAGCCCCAGTGCGACCGGCAGCATCACGGTCGAGGGTTTGCTGAGGATCGCGAGCGCCGCGGCCGCGAGGGCGAGCCCGTACCAGTGGCCCGCGCGCGAGCCGCCCCCGTCGGCCTCCACCCAGCGCAGCCAGGCCCACGCCGACAGCAGGAAGAAGACGGCCGATTGCGTGTTCTTGAGCTCGCAGATCCACGCCACCGACTCCACCTGGACCGGATGCAGGGCCCAGATCGCCGCTCCCAGCCAGGCTCCCGGTGCGCGCAAACGCAACAGCACCCGCCACAGCAGCACCGCCGCCACGACGTGGCACGCGAGCGTGACGATGCGGTAGCCGAGCGGCTCCAGTCCCCACAGCGCGTGCTGGACCCAGAAATTCGTCAGGACGAGCGGAAAGTAATTCGCGCGCGCCGAGGTCCAGATCTCCTGCAGGCCCAGCGGGCCGACGATCGTCGGATTCGCCGTGATGTGCAGGTCGTCGTCCCACAGGAAACCGCCGCCCAGCGACGGCACGTAAGCACCGGCGACGGCGGCCGCCAGCAGGAGCGCGGGCAACCAGGGAAAGCGCCGGAAGGACGACGAAAACACGCGGCAGCGTCGACCGGCGCGACGGCGAATTCAAGTGGGGAACGGCGCGGCGCTCAGGGAGGGGGCGAAGGCGTCGGCGTCCGCCCCCGGGGGCGGAATGCGGACGAGGACGTCCGCGCTCCCGGCGAAGACTTGCGCTGCGGGCGGCGTTCGCCGGGCTCAGAACTGGCCGCGCACGCCGAAGACCCAGTTGGCGCCGTACTCCTGCATCACGCGCAGGGACGGATTCACGCCCTCGGCCACGCCCGGAGGAGACTCGAGCCAGCGGACCGGCTTGCCTGTGATATTGCGGCCCTGGACGTACACCGAATAGCGCGGCGAGAACCGGTAGGAGGCGGACAGGTCGAACTGCGTGAGCTCGCGCTTGTACCGGCCGTAGATGCCGTCGGGCGAATCATCCCGCCACACCATGCCGATTGTGCCGTTGAAGCGCCGGAAGGCGTAGCCCAGGCGCGAGGTGAGCCGGTGCGGCGCGAGGTTGTTGCGGCGCTGGCTGGCGTAGGACCGGGTGTACGCGACATTCACGTTGATGCCCCGCAGGTACTCGCTCGGGATGAAGCCGAGCGTCTGCTGGTACGAGAGCTCGAGATTGCGGAAGCGCCGCGCCTCCGCGCTGATCCGGGTCGTGCGAAAGATGTACGCCGAGAACTCCTCGTCATCGACGCCGAATTCGTCGGCCGAGAAATCGAACGTCTCGCGCAGATTGCGGATTTGGTTTTGAGAAACGGACACGGAAAGCTGCCCGGGCGAGCGCCCGCCGAAGTAGTAGGCGAGCCGCGACTGGAAGTTCTTCGAGTGCTCGGGCGGCAGGTTGGGGTTCGGCGCGGAGACGCGCTGATTCACCTCATCGACCACCCAGAGGCCGGTGAGGCTGTCGATCGGCGGCCGCGAGATCGCGCGATTGAAGCCCGCCTGGAACTCGAAATTCCGCAGGATCTGGTACTTCAGCAGAATCGAGGGGAAGTAGTTGTGGTACTCCGACTCCCGCGTGATGCGCGGCTGGCTCTGGTACTGGAACTGGAGTCCCTCGATCGTCGTCGCCCGGCCGGCGGCGTTGACCGGGAAGCCGGCCGCCACCACCTCGTTGCGCAGCCGCGGGTCGAATTCCTTCACCTCGTTCAGCGTGTTCTCCAGGCGCACGCCGGTGCGCACCTGGAGTTTCGAAGTGAGCCGCACGTCGGCCTGCATGTAAGCGGCCGTGATCGTCTGCCGGAAGTCGCGTTTGTTCGCGATGTGCGTGTTGTAGTAGTTGTCCGGATTGCCCATGTGGACGAACAGTTCCGGACGGTCGCGGAAGAGTCCGCCGATGCGCTGGCGGTCGGCCCGCGGCGGCATGCCCTGGACGCCGTTCGCGTTGAAGACGGTGAGACCGTTGGTCGTCCCCATGTCGAACGGATGCGGCGAGATGAAGCCGAGGTTGGCCCAGTGACCGAAGGCCGAGTTCACGTTGGCGCCGAGGTTGTTGACCGTGGTCGTGTTGCCGCCGGGCCCCACGTAGGACCAGATGTTCCAGTCGGACATGTTGTTGTTGTCGCGACTCTCCTCGTTCCACTTGCCGCCGAACTTCAGCACGGTCGGCAGCCGCCGAAGGAGCGGGAACGCGTAGCGGGCATTGAGCTGACCGCTGAGCAGCGTCGTGATCCAGGTGCGGTCGTCGTTGTTCACGCGGGTGCCGCCCGAGCGGGTGTTGGTGTCGACGAAGCTGCGCAGGTTGAACCAGTCGTTGCCGCTGGTCTGCCGGATCGTCCATTCGTACGACTCGGGGCTCGGCCGGGTGGCGACCCAGCTCGAAGGCACGCCGGCGCCCTCGCTGCTCGAGAACCCGCGCTCGAGCGACTCGTAATTGTTCACCGAGCGGGAGTAGTTCATCGCCCCGTCGACGATCCAGGAGCCGGTCTTGTATTCGAACTTGGGCGACACGGTGCGCGTGTACGTCAGCTTGGCGGAGGAGCCGCCGCCATTGTTGAGCGTGGCGACATTGTTCACCGTGCCGGTCGGCGCGCGGGTCGCGACGATGGTGGTGACGCCGTCGCCGCCGATCGTGCTGCGGCCGTTGTTGACGTTGGCGTTGTCGTTGCCCGCGACGAAGGTGAAATTGCGATTCCAAAACTCACCCTCGGTGTAGGTGTAGATCGCGTTGAGCGAGAGCACGAGTTCGCGGGTGGCGCGGTAGTCGACCGTGAGCATGTACGCGTCCTTGAGGATCGTCTTGTTGCCGTCCTTGAAGTCGATCTGCCGGATCACGGAGGGCCGCGGGTCGGCGGCGGTGAGACCGCGGTTGTGCCCGTTGGAGACCTGGTACTGCTCCGTGTAGGAGTTGGCGCGGCTGGCGCTCAGCAGGATGCCGAGGCGCTGGTTGAGGAAGGACTCCGAGTAGTCGAGGGTGAGGTTGGGCTTCCACTTGTACGACGTCCCGTCGCGCGGTCCCTCCGTCTTCTTCAAGGTCATCTCCTCGGCGTTGAAATTGAGGGAGAAATTGAAGGCGACGCGACGGCCCTTCCGGTCGAAGGCGCGCTTGGTCTTCATGTTGATCGTGCCGGCGGGCGAATCGGCGTCGGACTCGGCGCTCGTGGTGCGGCTGATCTCGATCGACTCGATCGCCGTGATCGAGAACCCCTCGAAGCTTGTCGCTCGCGAGGCCTCGCCCCCGCCCCGGTTGGCGTCGGCGCTGGCGGTGCGCTGGCCGTCGAACGAGACGCCGACGTACTGTGCGTCCATGCCGCCCAATCGGGGACCGCGGGCCTCGGACTCGACGTAATCGAGGTCGACGCCAGGGAGGTATTTCAGGAACTCGCCGACGTTGCCATCGGTGACATCGCCGAAGATGTCGGACGACACCGAGGTCGTGATGTCCATGTTGCGTCGCTGCTCCATGATGGCCTTGGCGTTGCCCTCGCGCTCGGTGGCGACGGTGAACGCCTGGAGCTGGACCACCCCGCCCTGCCCCGCGGCGCCGGCGGCTGCGCTGGTGAGCGCGATCTCGCGCGTGGCGGTCTGGCCTCCGGCGATGGTGAAGGACTCCTGGACGGAATTGTAGCCGGTGTAGTTGACGGTGATGCGGGCGGGCCCCGCGGGGACGTTCCGGAATGAGAACGTACCGTCGTTTTCCGTGTAGGTCACCTGGTTCGAACCCTCGAGCCGCACCTCGGCGTTGCGGACGTATTCCTGGGTCGCCGGATTGAACACCCGCCCCTGGATGGTGCCGGTGCCGGCGGTTTGGGCGGGGAGCGAAGCGATCCAAGCCAGGCAGCCGGTCGCGAGCAGCAGCAGCGTTCGAAACGAACGCGCGGGAGGTAGCGCAGTCATCATGGTGTCAGGGGTAGGCACTGACTCCACACGCAAGGCGTGCGCACGAGGGTAAGCCCGCGCTTGCGCTGGAGGCAGGGGGTTGGGTGTTACGGTGTCGAAGACCATTCGCAGCGGTCTTCGGACGGCGCGCAGGATCGCTCATAGACGCGCAGTGCCAAGCCGATCAACCTGACATTCCCGCCAGAAAAGCGAGGCGCCCGTCCCGGAGCGGGGACGGGCGCCGAAAAACCGAGCCGCTTGGGCCGGCCGGTCGAATCAGAACGTGCCCTTCACCCCGAACACCCAGTTCGCGCCGTATTCCTCGATCTGCCGGAGGTAGCCGTTCTCACCCTCGGTCGAGCCCGGGGGCGACTGGTACCAGCGGTCGACCATGTTGGAGATGTTGCGGCCCTGCACGTAGATCGTGGCGTAGCGGTTGAGCCGCCAGTTCAGCGTGAGGTCGAACTTGGTGATCTCGCTGAAATAGCGGCCGTAGGTGCCGCTCTCCGGCTTGTCGTCGGCCCAAATCATGCCGATCGTGCCGTTGAACCGCTTGTAGGCGTATCCAAGGCGGCCGGACACGCGGTGCGGCGCGAGGTTCGCGCGGCGCTGGCTCGCGTAGGAACGGGCATAGTTGAAGCCGAAGTTGATCCCGCGCAGGTACTCGCTCGGGAGGAAGCCGAGGGTCTGGTTGTACGCGATGTCCATGTTCCGATAACGCACGGAAGTCGGGCTGTTGATGCGCGTGCGGAACGTGTACGTGTCGAGGTCGGGATCGGTGTTGCCGAACTGCGCCGCGGTGAAGTCGAAGGTCTGCACGAAATTCTCCGACTGGACCTGCGCGACCGAGAACGTGAGCTGGCCCGGCGAGACGCCGCCAAAATAGTACGCGGCGCGCGCCTGGAACTTCTTGTGGTATTCGGGCAGCAGGCCGGGATTCGACAGCGTGACGCGCTGCGCGTTCTCGTCGATCGCCCACACGCCGGTGAGATCGTCGATGGCCGGACGGCCGATCGACTTGTTCCAGCCGGCCTGCAGGTCGAAATTCGACCGGATCTGGTATTTCAGCACCAGCGAGGGGAAGTAGTTGTGATAATTCGCCTTCCGGACGAGCTTCGGCTGGCTGAGGAACTGGTACTGCATGCCCGGCACGGTGAGCGCGCGACCGCCGCTGGTGCCGGGGGCGTTGACGGTGTAGCCGGCGGCGATCACCTCCGCGCGCGTGCGGGGATTGAATTCCCGCGACATCGTCCGCGTCTCCTCGAACCGGACGCCGAACCGCGTCTGGAGCCGCGGCATGAGCCGGACGTCCGCCTGCGCGTAGCCCGAGCTCACCGTCTGGCGCAGGTAGCGCGAGTTGTTCACGAAGACGGTGTAGAAGTTCTCCGGCGTGCCCATGTATGTCCACTGGTCGGGCCGTTCGCGGAAAAGCTGCGCGATGGCGTTGCGGCTCGCGCGCGGCGGCATGCCCTGGACGCCGTTGATATTGAACACCGTCAGCGCGCCGGTCGTGCCGAGGTCGAACGGGTGCGACGAGATGAACTGCGGCCCGAGGTTCGCCCAGCTGCCGAACGTGACGTTCTGGTTGGCGCCCGTGTTGGCATTCACCGTGGTGGTGTTGCCGCCGGGGCCGGTGTAGGCCCAGATGTTCACGTCGGTCGCATTGTTGTTGTTGCGCGTCTCCTCGTCCCACTTCCCGCCGAACTTCACCGCGGTGGGGAAGCGCTCCATGAAGGGCAGCACCCAGCGGGCGTTGACCAGCCCGGTCCACTTTTCGGTGATCCAGGTGCGGTCGTCGTTGTTGATGCGGGTGCCGCCGGAGCGCGCGTCGGTACTCACGAAGCTGCCCAGGTTGTACCAGTCATTGCCCGACGTCTGGCGGATGACCCACTCCGCCGCGCGGGGGCTGGAACGCGTGGCGACCCAGCTGCTGGGCACGCCGCCGCCCTCGTTGTTCGAGAAGCCGCGCTCGATCGACTCGTAGTTGTTCTTCGAGTACGAGATGCCCATGGCGCCATCGACGACCAGCGTGCCGACCTTGTATTCGAAGCGGGGGGCGAACTGCCGGGTGTAGGTGAGCTTGGCCGAGGAGCCGCCGCCGTTGTTGAGGGTGGCGACGTTGTTCACGGTGCCCGTCGGGGCGCGCGTCGCGACCACGGTCGTGAGGCCGTCGCCGCCGACCGTGCTGCGGCCGTTGTTCACGTTGGCGTTGTCGTTCGCCGCGACCCAGGTGAAGTTGCGGTTCCAGAACTCGCCGTCGAAGTAGCTGTACACCGTGTTGACCGACAGCGTGAGGCGGTCGGTCGCCTTCCAGTCGGCGGTCAGCAGGATCGCGTCCTTCCGGATCCACTTCGGGCCGTCCTTCATGTCGATCTGCCGCACCACCATCGGCCGCGGGTCGGCGGCCGTGGCGCCCGTGTTGTAGCCGACCGAGGAGATGAGCTGCTCGGTGAAGGAGTTCGACTGGCTCGCGCTGAGCAGGATGCCGAACTTCTGGTTGAAGAAGGATTCGGAGTAGTCGAACTGGTAGTTCGGCTTCCACTTCTCCTCCTTGTAGTCAGCGGGGCCCTGGGTCTTCTTCAACGTGAACTCGTCGCCGTTGAAATTGAGGCCGAAGTTGTAGCCGATGCGGCGACCTTTGCGGTCGAAGGCCCGCTTCGTCTTCATGTTGACGGTGCCGGCGGGCGAATCGGCGTCGTTTTCCGGACTGGCCGTCCAGTTGATCTCGATCGAGTCGATGCTCGTGATCGAAAAGCCCTCGAAGCTCGTTGCGCGGGAGGCGGCGCCGCCGCCGCGGTTGGCATCGGCGCTGGCGGTGCGCATGCCGTCGAACGACACGCCGACATACTGTCCGTCCATGCCGCCGAGGCGCGGACCGCGCGGCTCGGATTCGACGTAGTCGAGGTCGACGCCCGGCAGGTATTTCAGGAACTCGCCGACGTTGCCATCGGCCACGTCGCCGAAGATGTCGGAGGACACCGACGTCGAGATGTTCATGTTGCGCCGCTGCGCCATGATGGCCTTGGCGTTGCCTTCGCGCTCGGACGAAACCGTGAACGCCTGGAGTTGGACGACCCCGTCCTTGCCGGCGGGCCCGGCGGCGGTGCTCGTCAGGTTGATCTCACGCACCGCGGTCTGTCCCGCCGTGATGGTGAACTTCTCGTTCACGGTGTTGTAGCCGGTGAACGTGACCGTCACGGCCGCGGGACCAGCCGGGACATTAAGGAACGAGAAACTCCCGTCGTTCTCGGTGTAGGTCACGCGGCTGGTCCCATCGAGCCGGACCTCCGCGTCGCGGACATACTCGCGCGCAGTGGGGTTATAGACGCGGCCTTGCAGGGTGCCGGAACCGGCAGTTTGGGCCGGCAGCGTCGCAGCGCTGGCCAGGCAGATGCCCAGCGCGACCAGGATACGGTCGAGCCAGACTACTCGGGGTTGTGCAGTCTTCATGGTGGTAGGTGGAAACAACAACCCACGCGGCATGGGCAGCAGCCGCGCGGGATCGGGGACGAAAGTTCGGGGTGGTACTGGAAACCCCAGCCGGGGCGCGGCGAGGGCAAACATCCTTACTGACGTATCTGATCGGCCGCAGGCAAGCCGTTTGAAACAGGGTGGAACAAAAAAGGGCGCCTCGGTGGACCGATGCGGGAGGAACGCGACTGGAAACGAAAACGGGCTCCCCGGAGGGAGCCCGTGCGCATGGGGGCGGGTTATGCTGGGCCGGGCAGGACGCCCGTCCGGTGATGGACGGGCGTGGTGCCGGCCGCCGTGGGACCGGCCTCGCCTCGGGCCGGTCCTGGCGGGGACTAGAAAGTGCCCTTGATGCCGAAGTTCCAGTTCGCGCCGTAGTTCTCGTAGACGCGAACCGCCGCACCCTGGCCTTCGACACTGCCCGGAGGCGTGTACATCCAGGTCTGGCCACCGTTGAAGATATTGCGGCCGGAGAAGAAGAGCGTGGCGAAGCGATTGAGCCTGAACTCACCGCTGAGATCGACCTTGGTGTCGTGCCGCCGGTAAAGGCCGTAGGTCACGTCGGTCCCCTGCCCCGGCGTGTCGTCGCGCCAGACCACTCCCAGCCGCGAGCGGAAGCGCTTGTAGCTGTAGCCGAGGCTGGAGGTCACGCGGTGCGGCAGCAGATTGGCCCGCCGGCCGTTCGCGTAGGCGCGCGTATACGAGGTGTTGATCGTGATGCCGCGCAGCGCCTCGTGCCGGAACGGCAACGTTTGCGCATAGGCGATCTCGAAGCTGCGGAAGCGAACCGCCTCCGCGACGTTGAACGGCGCCTGGAAATCGTAGCTGGCGAATTCCGGGTCGTCGGCCAGGCCGAATTCCTCCGCCGTACCGCGGCGCGTCTGGCGCAGGTTCGTGATCGTGTTCTGGTTCACCTGGACCGAGAGCTGACCGGCGGGTTGGATGTAGTAGGCGAGCCGCGCCGCGAAGTTCTTCGACCGCTCCGGCAGGAGGAAGGGATTCGGCGACGTGATCAGCAGGGCGTCCTCATTGATCAGCCAGGCCCCCGTGAGGGAGTCGGGCGAGGGCCGCGAAATCGCCTTGTTGAAGCCCGTCTGGAATTCCAGGTCCCGCGTGATGTTGTACTTCGCGCTGATCATCGGGAAGAAGTCGTCATAGTTCTTCGTGCGCTCGATCTTCGGGTTGGTGAGGTACTGGTACTGGTAACCCGCAATCGTCGTCGGGCGGGCCGCGGTGCTCACCGGGAACCCGGCGGCCGCCACCTCGCGATTGGTCAACGGATCGAACTCCTTGAAGACACCTTCCGTCTTCTCGTAACGGATGCCCGTGCGGACCGAAATCTGCGGGCTGATGCGCAGGTCAGCCATGGTGTAGGCCGCCGTGATCGTCTCGCGGATGTCGCGCTTCGGGCCGATGAACGCGTTGTAGTAGTTGTCGGCCGTGGCGATGTTGACGAAGTACTCGGGGTGATCGCGCTGCAGCGCCGCGATCGCGTTGGGATCGGCCCGGGGGATCGAAGTGGGCTGATACTGGCCCGCCGTGTTGTACAGGCTGAGAATATTGGGCGTGCCCGTGGAGAAGAAGTTCCGGTTCGGATACGCCGCCCAGGTGCCGGTCGTCGTGATGGTGGGCGCGCCGGTGGTCGGGTTGAACCCGGTCAGGGTGTTGCCGCCGGGCCCGATATACGACCAGGTGTAGTACGACGTCTCGTTGCCGTTGTCGCGATTCTCCTCCTTCCACTTGCCGCCGAACTTGAGCGCGAGCGGGAACCGCTTCAGCGGCGTGTTCCAGCGCAGGTCGAGTTGACCGCTGTAGATCTCGGTCCGGGCATACCGGCCCTCGTCGCCCGTCCGCGGATTGGTGTAGTTGGAGAGATTGAACCAATCGGGTCCCGAGAGCTGCTGGATCCGCCACTCGTGCGAGTTCACGTCCGAGCGCGTGGCCACCCACTGGCTCTGGATGTTGTTGAGCTGCTCGACGCGGGCGTGTCCCTCCACGAGCGCTTCGTAGTTATTGAAGGAGCGGGAGTATCCCAGGCCGCCCTCGAGCGTGAAGCGCTCGTGCTTGTACTCGAACTTCGGCGCCATCGTGAAGGTGTGCGTCCGCTTGCTGGCATTGCCGCCGGCGTGCACGACGTTCGAAAGCCCGTTGGCGCTCGTGCGCACCTCGTTGAGGTCGCCCAGCGCGGTATGCCGGCCGTTGTTCACGTTGGCGTTGTTGTTCGCCGCCGTGAAGGTCAGCTCGCGATTGAAGAACTGGCCGAGGCTGTAGTTGTAGATGATGGCGTTGGAGAGCACGAGGCGCTGCGTGGCCTTGTAATCCATCGTCATCGTAACGGTATCCTTCTCGATGTTCTTGGCGCCGTCCTTGAAGTTCAGCGCCGTCAGGACCATCGGCCGGGGATCGGTGGCGGTGGGCGTGCGGTTGTACGTCATGTTATGACGGTACTGCTCGGTGAAGGAATCCGCGCGGCTGAGCGACGCCACGATGCCGAGGCGCTGGTTGAAGAACACGTCCGAATACTCGAGGCTGTAGTTCGGCCTCGCCTTGTAGCCCTCGTTGCCGTCGGGGCCGTAGCTCTTCTTGAAATGGAACTCCTCGGAGTTCATGTTCAGGCTGAAGTTATAGCTGATCCGGCGTCCCTTGCGATCGAAGGCGCGGCGCGTCTTCATGTTGATCGTGCCGGCCGGCGAGTTCGCATCCATGTCGGGACTGGTGGTGCGGTGAATCTCGATGGACTCGATCGAGCTGATCGAGAACGCCTCGAAACTCGTCGCCCGCCCGAGGTCGCCGGTGCGGTTGGCGTCCGCGCTGGCCAGCGTCATGCCGTCGAAGGAAACACCCACGTACTGGGCGTCCATGCCGCCAAGTCGCGGACCGCGGGTCTCGGACTCCACGTAATCCACGTCGACGCCCGGCAGGTACTTGAGGAATTCGCCGATGTTGCCGTCGGTGACGTCGCCAAAGATGTCGGACGCGACCGAGGTCGTGATGTTCATGTTGCGCCGCTGGTCCATGATCGCCTTGGCATTGCCCTCGCGCTCCGTGGAGACGGTGAAGGCCTGGAGTTGGACGACATTACCCTGCGCGGCGGCTCCAGCCTGGGTGCTGACCAGATTGACCTCGCGCGTGGCGACCTGGCCCGCCGTGACCTGCACGGTCTCCACGGCGGTGTTGTAACCCGTGTACACGATCGTGATCGTGGCGGGACCGGAGGGCACGTTCGCGAAAGAGAACGTGCCGTCGTTTTCGGTGTAGGTGACCTGATTGGTTCCGCCCAGCCGTACTTCGGCGTTACGGACATATTCCTGCGTGGTCGGATTGTAGACGCGACCTTGGATCGTGCCAGTGCCTTGGGCCCAGGTCGGGAGGATGAGAGCGAGCCAGCCGAAGGCGAAAAGCGCGATTCGGGCCCATCGCCCGTTCGGGATGTTGGAGGGTTTCATGGTTTGGTGTGCGCGGGTATGCAGACCGAGGTATTGCGGGTTTGCCTGACCGGTTTCCGTGAAGGGCCGGCCGCATCGGCTCCAGGGTCAGTGGAGTTGATGGTTATTAACTCTGCGGTGCCGTAGGCGCGCGCGGCAAGCGCCATCGTCGACCTTGTCGGGGGAAATTCCTTACCGTCCGTAAAGGACCCGATATCGCACCGGAAACCGGTTCGCCGGGCAGTGGCTCAGTCCAGCCTCACGTCGGGAATCCGGGGATTCAGGCGCCGCGCTTCGCGGAGGTGCGTCGCCGCTTCACCGCCCCGGCCCGCCTGCGCATACGAAAGCGCAAGATTGAGATGCGCGGCCGCCATGCCCGGCTGAAGCCGGAGCGCGCCGTGAAATTGCCGGATCGCGTCGGTGTTCCGGCCGAGGTCCCGGAGCGTCATGCCGAGGTTGTTGCGCACGTCGGCCAGGAGCGGATCCGCCTGCAGGGCGGCAAAGAGGTGGCGGAGCGCCTCGGCCGGGCGCCCCGTCTCGCGCAGCAGGCTGCCGAGCTGGTTGTGCGCCTCGGCGTACTGCGGGCGCAACGCCACGGCCCGGCGCAGGTGGGTCTCGGCGGCGCCGGTTTCCCGCTGCTGGCGCAGCACCAGCGCGAGATTGTAATGCACCCGGAAGAGATCCGGCCGCACCTGCAGCGCCGCCTCGAAATGCCCCCGCGCCGCCGCCAGTTCTCCCGCCTCGCGCAGCAGGTTGCCGAGATTGTTGTGCGCCATCCACGCCGCGGGATTTCGTTCGATCGTGACGCGATAGAAGGTCCGAAGATCGGTGAACGTGCGACTCTGATGAAAGCTCACGCCTGCCAGCGCGGCCAGACCGAGGACGGGCAGCGCACGCCGCGCGAACGGCGGCACACCCGGAGCGGCGAGCGCCCGCGCCAGCCCGGCCGCCGCGAGCACGATCAAGCCGAGCGCCGGGAGGTACTGCCAGTGGTCCGCGACGTACGAATAGAGGAACGCGTACACGTTGAAGAAGCCGAGCGTGGGAAACAGCGATCCGCCGAAGAAAAGTGCCGCCGCCAGCGGCGCCCGCGTGCGCCGGCGCCAGGCCCAGAGCGCGGCAAGCAACAGCACGACGCCGAGGGGATACAGCCACTGCGCCAGCTCGCCTGCGTCGACCTGCCAGCGCGGATAGATGAACACGAGGCCCGCCGGCCAGACCAGCTTCGCGGCATAAAACCACGCCACCCGTCCGGCCAGCAGCACGCGCTGCACCGCATCGAGCCCGAACTCCTCGCCGTGCGCGCCGATGTAGACGCGCTCGACGTACGCCGACAGCAGCCCCATCGCCGCGCCGAGCGCGAACCAGGGCAGCAGCGGTTGCACGTCCCGCCGCCACTCGAGCCGGCCGCGGCGCCACCAGAAGATCACCAGCAGCGCAGGCGGCAGCGTCGCGGTGACGGACTTCGTGAGCAGCGCCGCGACAAAAAGCAGCGTCGCCGCCAGATAAACCCGCCCGCCGCGAGCCGAGTCGAAGCGCAGGTACTGTCGCGCCGCGGCGAGATAGAAGAGGAGCGAGAGCGTGTTTTTCTGCTCCGAGATCCACGCGACCGACTCCACCATGACCGGATGCAGGGCAAAGAGGAAGGCCGCGAGCCACGCGCCGGGTATCGCCAGGCGCCGCAGCAGGCCCGTCAGCAGCCATGCCGAGGCCGCGTGCTGCAGCACGGTCGCGAGGTGGTAGCCGGACGGCGCGTCGCCCCACAGCCGGTGCTGCACCCAAAAGGCACTGTGCAGGAGCGGATAGTACTGCTCGGTGGCACCCAGCTCGAACCAGATGCGCGCCAGGCCCATCCCATCGCGCAGCTCGGGCGCCGTGACGTAGTCCAGGTCGTTCCAGATGAATCCGCCGCCCAGCGCCGGCAGGTACGTCACCACGACCGACGCCAGGAGCAGGAGGCCGAGACCCAGGTCGCGCCCGGCCGGCACGGCTGCCGACGCCGGCGGCAAGTGAGGTCGGGCAGCACGGGACATGGGAAAAACCGGCGATTGGCTGCGCGCGTCGCGCCGTGCGCAACGACAAAAACTGCCGCGCGATCCTCGTCGGGCCTTGCTCCCGGCGCCCCCGTTTTGCTGCCATGGCGCCATGTCACCCCGCCGCCTCCTGGTCCTCCTGTTGACCGTCCTCGCGCCGTTTTCCGCCCTGCGCGCCGCGCCCGAAAAGTGGACGAAGGCCATCGATGCCTTCACCACCGCCGACCAGACCAATCCGCCGCCCCGCGAAGGGGTCGTCTTCGTCGGGAGCTCCTCGATCGTGCGCTGGGCCTCGCTGCAGCGCGACTTCCCCGGCGTGAAGGCGATCAACCGGGGCTTCGGCGGCTCCGAGCTGGCGGACAGCGTGTTCTACGCCGACCGGATCGTCATCCCGTATCGCCCGCGCGTCGTCGTGCTGTATGCCGGCGAGAACGACCTGCAGAACGGCCGCACGCCCGAGGCCGTGCACGCCGACTTCAGGGCGTTCGTCGCCAAGGTGCACGCCGCGCTTCCGCTCACCCGCATCGTCTTCATCGCGATCAAGCCGAGCCCGTCACGCGCGAAGATCAAGGATCGCGTCGTGCAGGCCAACGCCCTCATCGCGGCCGACTGCGCCCGCGACGCCCGCCTCGCGTTCGCCGACGTCTACACGCCGATGCTCACCGCCACCGGCGAGATGCGGCCGGAGCTGTTCGTGAAGGACATGCTCCACCTGAACGAAACCGGCTACGCCTTGTGGACGCCCATCGTCGCGCAGTACCTGAAATAGCACCATGTCCGCCTCCGCCCTCGCCCGCCTCGCGCAGCAGATCGAGTTCATCGCGGAGTGCGACCGGCTGAAGGAGGTCTTCCGGCAGACCCTCAATACGCGCAGCCGCCGGGCCGAAAACGACGCCGAGCATTCGTGGCACCTGTGCCTCTGCGTCATCGTCCTGGCCGAGCACGCCAACGAGCCGGGGCTCGATGTGCTCCGGGTGCTGAAGATGCTGATCGTGCACGATCTCGTGGAGATCGATGCGGGTGACACCTTCGCGTACGACACCACCGCAATGGCCGGGCAGCATGAGCGCGAAGCGATCGCCGCCGAGCGCATCTTCGGCCTGCTGCCGTCCGATCAGGCCCGGCAGTTTCGCGCGCTGTGGGACGAGTTCGAGGCGAAGGCCACGCCCGAGGCGAAGTTCGCGACCGCGGTCGACCGCTTTCAGCCCATGCTGCTCAACTGCCGTTCCGAGGGCGCCGCCTGGCAGCGTCATGGCGTCACCCACGACCGCGTCGTCGCCCGCAACCGGCACATCGCCGACGGCTGCGCGCCGCTCTGGCATTACGCCGAAAAAATGCTCGAGGAAATCGTCGCCGCCGGCCACCTCGCGCCCAAGCGGTGATTTCCCTTCCAGGAGCGCGGACGTCCCCGTCCGCCCCCCGACGGCACGCTGGTCCGCTCCCGGCTACTCCGGCGCCTCGTAACCCTTCACCGCCACCATCGGCGTCGGCGGTGGCGGCGTGAGTCCCTGGGCACGGAAGAGCTCGTGGATCGCGGCGATGGTCTCGAACGAGGGCTTGAAGTTGCCGAAACGGTGCCCCTCGGCGATCAGCAGCGGAGTCCAGCCCCGCTGGTTCTTCCGGTTCCACACATCGAACTTTGCCCCGCGCGCGGCGAGCAGCTTTACCATCGCCGGGAAATTCGCGTACGCCGCCCCGTGCATGGCCGTCTCGCCGTGGCGCGAGACCGCATTGGGATCGAAACCGAGCCCCAGCAGGTACTCCACCGCCGCCACCGCCTCCTCCTCGGTGCCGGCCTCCTCCCCGGCGGAGCGCGTGCCGAGGCCCGCGGCGGCCATGAGGGCCGTGCATCCGTCGACATTGGTGAGCGCAGGGTCGGCCCCGAGTTCGAGCAGCAGTTTCATGTAGCCGAGATCGGCCGTGTCAGCGGCCAGGAGGAACGGCGTGCAGCCGGTGCGCGCGATCCGGCCGCCGCCCGACGGTCCGCCGGCGAGCTGCGCATTCACCTTCGCACCACGCGCCACCAGGTGACGGATGAGATCCTCGCTCGACCAGCGGCCCGAGCCGTCGGGCGGCGGCTGGCCGTCGTCCTCGCCGCGGTCCGGCTTGCGCACCCAGGTGAGGATGTGCAACGGCGAGTAACCCGAGCGCAGGTCGCCCGGGTCGGCGCCGCGGTCCACGAGCTCCCCCGCCAGTTCGAAATGACCGTTCTCGATCGCGACGGTCAGCGGCGTCGAGCCGCGACGCGGCAGCTTGCCCCCCGTGCGCGTCGGCCGCGTCGCCTCATTCACCTCCGCACCGGCCTGCAGCAGCGCGCGCACGACCGGCCCGTGTCCCGCGCGCACGGCGAACAGCAGCGGCGTGAAGCCCGACGCCAGGGGGGTGCGAAAGTCAGCCCCCGCCGCCAGCAGGGCTTCGACCACGTCGAGGTGCCCCTCGGCCGCCGCCCACATCAGCGCGGTCTGGCCCTGGGGCAGCCGCGCGTCAGCCGCCGCGCCCCGCGCCAGCAGCAGCCGCACCACCGCCACCCGGCCGGTGCGCGCCGCGGTCATGAGCGCCGTCTCCCCGCCCGGCAGCGCCCCGCCGGCCGCGGCGCCGGCGTCGAGCAACTGCGTCACGATGCCCGCATGGCCGTTCGTGCAGGCGAGCGCGAGCGGCGTGACGCCATACCGGTTGGCCGCCCCCGCCTCGGCGCCCGCGGCGAGCAGCAGCCGCACCGCTTCCTCGTCGTCGTGCCGCACCGCCCAGTGCAGGGCCGTCATCCCGTCGGGCTGCGCGGCATTGACCGGGGCCGCGGGCAGCAGCGCACGGAGCGCCGCCGCATCCCGCCGCTCCATCGCATCCGCCACGGGGGCGGAGCCCGCCTGCATCCAGCCGGCCGATACGGCCCAGCCCAGGAGGACCGCCAGGGCCGGGCCCCGGCGTGCCGGCCGCCCGCGGACGCCCGCCGTTCCTGCCGCGTCGGCGTCCATCACACGTTCAACGGCGTGAACAGGTCGGTGATGCGGCCGTTGCTGTCGGCGAACGAGTCGATGTTCACCCCGGCCTTCTGCATCAGCGTGAGGTGCAGGTTGGCGAGCGGCACCGGCTGGTCGTACCGAAGGTGCCGGCCGCCCTTCATGCCGCCCGCCGCGCCCCCCGCGACGATGACCGGCAGGTTGGTGTGGTCGTGCACGTTGGGGTTGCCGATGCCGCTTCCGTAAAGCAGCAGCGAGTGGTCGAGCAGCGAGCCGCCGCCCTCGGGCGTCGCCTTCAACCGCTCGAGGAAGTAGGCGAAGAGCGAGACATGGAACGCATTGATCTTCGCCATGCGTGCGATCTTGTCGGGATCGTTGCCGTGGTGCGACAGCGGGTGATGCGGGTCGGGCACGCCGATCTCCGGATAGGTGCGGTTGCTGGTCTCGCGCGCGAGCTGGAAGGTGATCACGCGCGTGAGGTCGCCCTGCATCGCCAGCACCTGGAGGTCGAACATGAGCCGGGCATGTTCGGCGTACGCCGCGGGCACGCCGAGCGGCCGGTCGAGGTCGGGCAACGGCTGGTCGGCGGTCGCCGTCTCCGCCCGCTGGATGCGCCGCTCCACCTCGCGGATGGTGTCGAGGTAACCATCCACGCGCGCCCGATCGGACGCGCCGAGCTGGCGCTTCAAGCTGGCGACGTCCTCCGCCACCCAGTCGAGCAGGCTGGCCCGCTTGCGCAGCGCGGCGCGGCGCTCGGCCAGCGTGCCGCCCTCGCCGAACAGGCGCTCGAAGACGAGCCGTGGGTGGGCCTCCGCCGGCAGCGGCGTGGTGGGCGATGACCAGGACAGGTTGTTCTGGTAAACGCAGGCATAGCCGTTGTCGCACTGCCCCGTGGTCTGCAGCATGTCCATCGCCAGCTCGAGCGAGGGCAGCGGCGTCTCGCGCCCGATGTCCCGGGCCGCGAGCTGGTCGGCCGTCGTGCCCAGGTAGTAGTCGGAGCTCTCCGTGTGCTTCGCCTTGGCGCAGCTCAGGAAGGCCGCGTTCGAGGTCGCGTGCGAGCCCGGGTACGCGTTGCGCAGCTCCAGGTTGCTCAGCACCGTGACCTTGTCGCGCACCGGCGCGAGTGAGGACAGGATCGGCGACAGCTCGCCGAGACGCCCGTCCGCGCCGGGCGGCGTCCAGCGTGAGAGGTCGCACCCCATGGGCATGAACACGTATCCAAGCCGCCGGACCGGAGCGGCCGCGGTCTTCGTGGCCGCCGTGGCGGCGGGCACCATCGCGTCGAGCAGCGGCAGCGCGAGCGTCGCGCCCACGCCGCGCAAGAATGTCCGTCGGGGCAGGGCCTTCCGGGTGATGATCATGGGACTTTCCTCCATTGAAACGGGGTGCTTTCAACCAATCCGTGAATCAGGGCGGAGAAACGGAAGTCCTCCCGCTGCGCCGCGCGCACGATCGCGCGGACCGCGGGTGCGTCCGCCGGCTCGAGCCCCCGGCCGAGGGCGAACACCAGCAGCTTCTCGACCACGGTGGCAGCCAGCAGCTCCGGTCGCCGGAGCAGCGCGCGCTCCAGCCCGGCCACGCCCTCGAACCGCGTGCCGTCGGGCAGCGCGCCGGAAGCGTCGACCGGCCGGTGATCCTCCGCCGTCCGCCAGCGGCCCACCGCATCGAAGTTTTCCAGCGCGAAGCCAACGGGGTCCATGACGTCGTGGCAGCTCGCGCACGCCGGGTTCTCCCGGTGGCGGGCCAGGCGCTCCCGCATCGGGAGCGTGGCGGCGATGGCCGCGCCATCCAGCGCGGGCACGTCCGGCGGCGGCGGTGGCGGCGGCGCGCCCAGGAGGTTGGCCAGCACCCAGTGCCCGCGCAGCACCGGTGACGTGCGGGTGGCGTACGACGTCGCGGTGAGCACGCTGCCGTGGCGGAGCAGCCCGCCGCGGCGACGTTCCGGCTCGCTGGCGAACGAGACCCGCCGGAACTGGCTGCCCATGACGTGCGGCACGCCGTAGTGCCGGGCGAGGCGCTCGTCGAGAAACGTGTAGTCGGCGTCGATCAGCGCGGTCACGCTGCGGTCCTCCCGCAGCAGGCTGCCGAGGAAGAGCGCGGTCTCGGTGCGGAACGCCTGCCGGAGGTTGTCGTCGAAGTCCGGATACCGTCGCAGGTCGGGCGTCGCCTCCTCGACCTTGCGCACGTGCAGCCACTGCGCCGCGAAGTTCTCCGCCAGGTTGCGCGCCCGGGGATCCGCCAGCATGCGCCGGACTTCGCGCGCGCGGCCCGCGGGATCGCGGAGGTCGCCGCGCTCCGCCGCCGCCAGCAGCGCCTCGTCGGGCAGGCTGCTCCACAGGAAGAACGCCAGCCGCGAGGCGACGGCGTGGTCGTCGAGCCGGTAAACCGCGCCGGGCGCCGCGCCCGGCGGCGGGGCCTCGACCTTGAGCAGGAACCGCGGGCTGACGAGGATCGCGCCGAGCGCATCCTCGATCCCGGCTTCGAAGCCGCCGCCCTCGGCCCGGCCGGCGCGGAAGAATTCCAGCGGCCGCCGCAGGTCATCCTCGGTCAGCGGCCGGCGATAGGCACGGCGGAGGACGCCGCCGAGGACCGCGCGGGCGCGCACCTCCTCGGAGCCGTCCGCGGGAGCCGCCCCGAAAAGCCGGCGCCGGCTCGGGGTGTCGCCCGCGGCCCCCGCGCCGAACGGCCCCGTGATCGTGACCTGGTAAACCGCGGGCGCGGTGCGCGGATGGCGATGCATGTTGAACCGGGCCTGGTACGGCTGGCGTTCGGTCTCGAGCAGCGCGGACGGTTGCTTGGGAAACGTGACGCCGACCTGGCGCGGCCCCGCCGGCACCGCGAGGCGGACCCGCAGGTGGGCGTCGACCGCCTCGGCATTCTTGTCCGGGCCGGGCGGTCGCACGGTGAACTCCGCCACCGCCGCACGGTCGAGCAGGATCTCCACCCGGTGCGGGGCGCGCAGCCCCTCGACCTGCTCGTTCCGGTCCCGTGCCAGCCGCACCTGGATCTCGTACTCTCCGTCCCGTGGAAACGTGTAGGGAATCAGGATGCCGCCGCGGGTGCCGGGCGGCAGGCCTTCCACGTGTTCCTCCTGGGTGACGTCCGGCTTCACCCGGAAGGTGTCGCCGCCCGGGCCTCTCCCGGGCGTGCCGACGGCGAGCCGGGCGACTTTCTGCGCCGCCGACACGTATCGCTCGAGCAGCGTCGGCGAGAGTGTCCCCACCGCCACGGTGTCGAAACCATGGCCGGGTTCGTCGGGCGGCAGGAGCGAGGTCGCATCGATCTCCAGGTCGAGCAGATCGCGGATCGCATTCTGGTACTCGGTGCGATTGAGGCGGCGCAGGGTGTCGGTGCGGCCCGGATCCGGCGCCGCGAGCGCCGCCCGGTCGAGCACACCGGTCAGCTCTGCGACCACGGCATGGTAGCCGGCCTCGTCCGGCCGCGCCTCGCCGACGGGCGGCATCTGCCGGTGATGGAGTTTCCGGACGACCCGTTCCCAGAAGGCGGGATCGGCGGCAGCCTGGCGCGGGTCGGCGCCTTCAAGCAGAACCCCGCCCTTGCGGGTGCCGGCATCGTGGCACTCCACGCAATACTGGCGCAGCAGGGCCGTGCCATCGGCGGAAGCCGTCGGCACCAGGGCGGCCGCCAGGAGAGCGCACGAGGTTGGGGTGAACCACAGGCGGGACATCGGGGTGCCTTCGATCCCAGCCGCGCGGCCAGCCGATTTCAAAGGAAAATTCGTCCGCGCCGGCGTCATTTCCCTCTGGCCGCGCCGCCGCCGGACCGCTGGTCTGGCGTCACCCGTGCATCACCCCACGCGACTCCACCCTGTCCTGCCGGCCCGGGTCCGCCGGCTCGGCTGCGCCGTCCTGGCGGCATTGGGGACGCTGCTCCCGGCGTCCCTGCGCGCGGTGCCCTCGGCGGCAGAACAGCTGGCCTGGCGCGAGGGCATCAAACGGGCGCTGTTCGTCGAGCCGCTGCCTCCGCTGGCGCCGGAAAAGCATGGGGAGTTCGAGCCGGCCGAGGGCGTGGTGGCGGAGCGGGTGACGTACGGCACGCAGTTCGGCCTGCGGGTGCCGGCGATCGTGTACCGGCCCAAGGCCACGGGCGGACGCCGGCCGGCGTTCGTCGTCGTGAACGGCCACGGCGGCGACAAGTTTTCGTGGTACGCGTTCTATTCCGGCATTCTCTACGCCCGCGGTGGCGCGGTCGTCGTGACTTATGATCCCGCGGGCGAAGGCGAGCGGAATGTGGCCCGTCGTTCCGGCACCCGCGCGCACGACAAGGTGGAGCCGCCCGACGAACTGGGCCGGCGGGTCGGCGGGCTGATGGTGACCGACGTGATGCAGGCGGTTTCGTACCTCCGCCAGCGGTCCGACGTCGACCCGGACCGCATCGCGGCCGCGGGCTATTCGATGGGATCGTTCATCCTTGGGATCGCCGGCGCGGTCGATCCGCGGCTGCGCGCCTGCGTGCTCGCCGGCGGCGGCAACCTCGACGGCCCGGGCGGCTACTGGGACCGGTCAAAACCGATGTGCCAGGCCCGGCCCTATCAGGCGCTGCATTTCCTCGGCGATCGCCCGGCCGTCCTGTACGCCCTGCACGCCGCGCGCGGGCGCACGCTCGTGTACAACGGGCTCGAGGACACCACCGTCGCGATCCCGCCGTTCGGCGAGGCCGGGTTCGCGGACCTGCGGGCACGCGTGCGGGCGCTGCGGGGATCGGACGAAGGCTTGTTTGAAACCGGGTTCGTCCCCGGCGCGGGGCACCGGCCCTGGTTCGTGACGCGGGAGGTCGTGACCTGGATCGATCGTCTGATCGATCTCCCCGCCTGGAGCGCCGCGGACCTCGCCGCGCTGCCCGAGACCCACATCGGCCCGTGGGCGCGGGCACAGGGAGTCGAGCTGGACAAACTCTACGCCACCGAACACCGCGAAGGCGGGACGCGCGCCCTCGGTGGCGGCGTGCCGGGCCTTCGTCGCGAAGACCTCTGCGTTTTCTCCGCCGCGGAATGGGAGCGACGAAAGGGCACCTTGATCCACGAAGCCTGGCTCGAAGCCGCGCGCGCCCGGCTCGCACCCGTGCCCTGAATGCGCCGGGGCTCGATCCGCGCGACTTCGGCGCAGGGAACTTTTTTCGTTTTCCCCGCAGCTCCGCCTCGACACCGGGATTCAATCCACCTCTCTGTTCAGCGCCCCATGCACACCCACCGCCGCCAGTTCCTGAGAGAAGTCTCGCTGGGCGTCGCGGCCCTCGGTCTCGCCGCGCCCGCGGCCAGCGCCGCCGAGGGCAAGCAGGCAAAGCGGCCCGCGCTCGCCGTTCCGGCCGCCAGTTTCGCGGGCCAATCCCGGATGAAGCTGGGCACGGTCACGTACAACCTGGCGATGGACTGGGACGTGCCGACGATCATCCGGAACTGCACCGAGGCGAAATTCGAAGGCGTGGAACTGCGCACGACGCACCGGCACGGCGTGGAGGTGACACTCGGCAAGGCGGAACGCGCCGAGTTGCGAAAGCGCTTTGCTGATTCGCCAGTCGCGCTCGTGAGCCTGGGCAGCGCGTTCGACTATCACACGACGGATCAGGCCAAGCTGAAACGCGACATCGCCGCGACCAAGGAATATCTCGTACTCGCGCACGATGTCGGTGCGACCGGCATCAAGGTACGTCCGAACGGACTACCCCGCGAGGTCCCGGTGGAGAAGACGCTGGAGCAGATCGGACGCTCGCTGCGCGAACTCGCGGAGTTCGCGGCGGGGCTCGGACAGAAGCTGTTCCTCGAAGTCCATGGCAGCGGCACGTCGCTGCTGCCGCACATCCGGAAGATCATGGATGTCGCGAACCACCCGCACGCGGGCGTCTGCTGGAATTCCAACGCGACGGATCTCGCGGGCGAGGGTTTCGCGCACAATTTCAACCTGGTGAAGGAAAAGATCCTCACCGTCCATATGCGCGACCTGTTCCTCGAGGATTACCCATTCCGCCAGTTGCTGCGCGCGCTGACCGATTCGGGCTACAGCGGCTTTTGTTTCGCGGAGATTCCCGCCAGCACGGATCCGGTGCGGGTGATGAGGTATTACCGCGCACTGTGGCTTTCCTACCAGGGACTGCTTTGAACGCCTGCGTCGCTCTCTCGCCGCCGCGGGCTGGCGGGAATGCGGTCCCCATTCCTTTCCTCCAACACGAATAACTTCATGACAACACCCGGTCCCACTCCCGACTCCGGCCCCTGGTGGCGCGGCCTGAGCAGCTATCACTGGTTCGTCTTCATCGTGGCCGCCCTGGGCTGGCTGTTCGACTGCCTGGACCAGCAGCTCTTCACGCTGTCGCGCATGCCGGCGATGAAGGCGCTGCTGCCGGCGGGCAGCGATCCGGTGCTGTGGGGCAGCTATGCCACCTCGATCTTCCTCGCCGGGTGGGCGACGGGCGGACTCGTCTTCGGCATGCTCGGCGACCGCATCGGCCGGGCGAAGACGATGATGCTGACGATCCTCATCTACTCGCTCTGCACCGGCCTGAGCGCGCTCTCGACCTCGTTCTGGGATTTTGCGTTCTACCGCTTCATCACCGGGCTCGGTGTCGGCGGCGAATTCGCCGTGGGTGTGGCGCTGCTGGCCGAGGTCATGCCGGCGCGGTCCCGCTCCGGCGCTCTGGGCGCACTGCAGGCACTGTCCGCGATCGGCAACATCTCTGCCGCGTTGATCGGCATGGGCATGGCGCGCCTCGAGAGCACGGGCGCGATCTCGCTGGGCAACTCGTGGCGCTGGATGTTCGTCATCGGTGCCATCCCGGCCGCGCTCGCACTCATCATCCGCCTGCGGATGAAGGAGCCCGAGCGCTGGCAGCGGATGAAGGACTCGGGTGAGCTCAAGAAGCACAGCGCCTTCACGTACAAGGAACTCTTCGTCAATCCCCGCTGGCGCAAGAACGCGATTGTCGGCATGCTGCTCGTGTGCTCCGGCGTCATCGGCCTGTGGGGCATCGGCTTCTTCACGCCGGAGCTCGTCCGCACCGTCCTCACCAAGTCGTACACGGCCCAGGGCATCCCCCGCGAGCAGATCGGGCCGATCGTCGACAAGTGGGCGAGCTGGGGCCTGCTCACGCTGCAAATCGGCGCGTTCTTCGGCATGCTCACGTCGAGCTGGGTGGCCGCGAAGCTGGGCCGCAAGAAGGCGTTCGCGCTGGCCTTCATCACCTCGATGCTGGCCACGGCGTGCGCGTTCCAGTTCTACACCGACGCCAGCCAGACCTTCTGGCTGATCCCGATCATGGGCTTCTTCCAGCTCTCGGTGTTCGCGGTCTACGCGATCTACCTGCCCGAGCTCTTCCCGACGCACCTGCGCTCCACCGGCACATCGTTCTGCTACAACGTCGGCCGCTTCCTCGCCGCCGCCGGCGTGCCGGTGCTCGGCCTGCTCAAGACGGAGGTGTACGGACACTTCCCCGAGCCGATGCGGCCGGCCGCGCTGACGATGTGCGCCGTGTTCTTCCTCGGCCTAATCGTGCTGCCGTTCGCGCCTGAGACCAAGGACAAGCCGCTGCCTGAGGAGGAACGCGGTTTCGCGCACTGAACGGCGCAACGTCTCCTGTACCCGGAATCCTCCCGCCACGAACCACGCGAAAAGCACCGCCGGAGGAGCCTGCTCTGTTTGCCGGCTTTTTCGTGTGCTTGGTGTGTTTCGTGGTCGGTCGCTTCCGTTCCAGCCATGGTGCGGCTGTAACGCCTTCATTCATGAAATTCGGCATCTGCAACGAGACCTTCCAGGACTGGAAGATCGACGACGTCTTCACCTATTGCGCGAGCATCGGCTACGATGCCGTCGAGGTCGCGCCCTTCACGCTGGCGAAGTACGTCACGGACATTCCCGCGGCCGAACGCGCCCGGATCCGCGAAGCGGCGCAACGCGCGGGCGTCGCGATCTCCGGGATCCATTGGGTGCTCGTGCAGGCCGAGGGCATGCACCTCACCGCGCCGGACGCCGCGACCCGCACGCGGACCGCGCAGTATTTCTGTGACCTCGCCGATTTCTGCGCCGACCTGGGCGGGAAGGTCATCGTGGTCGGATCTCCGAAACAGCGCAGCCTCGCGGAGGGCGTCAGCTACGAGCAGGGCTGGGCCTGGGCGGCGGACGTCTTCCGCCCGGCGGTCAAGCGGGCCGAGGAGCGCGGCGTGGTGATCTGCCTCGAGCCGCTGCCGGCCGAGGACACGAACTTCCTCAACACGGCCGCCGAGGCGGTGCGTTTCGTGCAACCGTTCAATTCGCCGGCGTTCAAGGTCATCCTCGACGTGCGCGCCATGAGCCACGAGCAGACGCCGGTGCCGCAGATCATCCGGGAATCGCGCGGACACTTCGCCTACGTGCACGCCAACGACAAGAACCTCAAGGGCCCGGGGTTCGGCGACGTCGATTTCGCGCCGATCGCCGCCGCGCTGCGCGACGTGGGTTACGACGGGACGGTCTCCGTGGAGGTCTTCAAGTACGACGAAGGCGCCGAGGTGATCGCCACGAAGAGCCTGGAATACCTGAAGCGCGTCTTCGCCTGTTAAAGAAGGGGTCAGGCCGTTGCATGTTACAGCAGCTGTAACATGTAACGGCCTGACCCCTTTCCCGTTTCAGCGCCGGAACGATTTCGTGAAATCCTCCGCGACGGTCTGCACGACCTTCTTCTCGTGCTTCGACTCGGCGATGAGCTGGTTGAGCTTCTTCTCCCAGGCCGCGCTGTCCATCGGCAGGTCCACGGTCTGCCCGATGAGCGACGAATAGAGCAGCACGTTGGCGAGTTCGACCGAGCCCATGCCGTCCGCGCCGGGCGCGATCAGCGCCGTGCCGTCGAGGATCGCATCGACGAAATTCTGCATCAGCACGCCGTGGGGATTGGCGATGTTGTCGAAGGGAATTTCGACGTTCCACACCTCGGGCTTCGCGAAGCCGCTCTTCGAGCTCTTGCTGAACTCGACCATGTCCGCGTCGTTGCGCGTGAAGGTGAGCTTGCTGTTCTCGAGCACCACCTTGCCGCGCGTGCCGACGAGCTCGAATCGGTTGGTGCCCGGAGCCTCGCCCGTCGACGACACGAAGACGCCCGTGGCGCCGTCCGCCCATTCCCAATACGTCGTGATGTTGTCCTCGACCTCGATGTTGTGGAAGCGGCCGAGCTGGCAGAAGCCGCGCACCTTGGCCGGCATCCCGCAGAGCCACTGCATCATGTCGAGCTGGTGCAGGCACTGGTTGAGCAGCACGCCGCCGCCCTCGCCTTTCCACGTGGCGCGCCAGCCGCCGCTCGCGTAGTAGGCCTCGGTGCGGAACCAGTCGGTGATGATCCAGTTCACGCGCACGATCTTCCCGAGTTCCCCGCTCTGGATGAGCCCCTTGATCTTCTGGTAGCGCGGGTCGACCCGCATCTGGAACATGCCCGCGAACACCTGCTTCGGGTGCTTCTGCGCCACGGCGATCAGGCGCTCGGCGTCCGCCTTGTGCGCCGAGATCGGCTTCTCGATCATCACGTGCAGCCCGTTCTCGAGCGCATCGATGCCGATGGTGGTGTGCAGGAAGTGCGGGGTCGCGACCACGAGCGCGTCGATCTCGCCGGAACGGATCATCTCCTCGACCTTGCCGTACGTCCTGAGCCCCGGACGGCCCTCGAACGGCTTCAGGCCGGGAGCGAACGCGTCGCTGACGGCCGTCAGCGTGCAGCGGGAGATTTTGTTATCGAGCAGGTAGCCCGTGTGGAACTTGCCGATGTTGCCGAGACCGACGATGCCGAGACGAACGTTTTTCATGAGGTGGGGTGAAGTCTGGTCGCGCAAAAAAATGCGCCGCAATCTCTTTCTCTCCGGCAGGCCCGCGGCGGAGCAGCCTGTCCCCAGGCTGCTGCGGGATTGAGGTCGGTCCCCCGCGTGCGCATTCGCCTCGGGGTCCGGTTCCCCACCCTACTTCAGCTCCTCGATATACGTGAGCAGGTCGGCCATGTCCTGCACGCTCAGCCCCGCTTCGAGGCCTTCGGGCATCACGCTCTTCCCGGACGAGGTGCTGCCGCGGATGTTCGCGCGCGGCAACGCCACCTCGGCTCCGCCCATCACCTTCAACACGAGGCCGGTCGCATCGTCCCGCGCGATGATGCCGGTGTAGGCGTTGCCGTCCTTCGTGTTCACGTCGAAAGCGATGTACTGCGGAGCCACTTCCTTGTGCGGATCGATGATCGCGCTGAGCAAGCCGTCGCGGCCCCGGGTCTTGACCGTCTCGAGGTCCGGCCCGAGCTCCATGCCCTGCCCTTCCGCCCGGTGGCAGACCATGCAGCGGCCGAGGTAGTGGGCCTTGCCCCGCGCCGCGTCACCGCGGAGTCCGATGGCCGGCTGAAACTTGGCCGCCACTTCTTCGCGTGAAGGCGGGATCACGGCCGCCAGCGCCGTGCGCGCCAGCGCCGCCACCCGCGGAGTCTTGTGCCGCGCCAGCGCCTGCACCTGCGACGCGCTCAGCGCCGCCGCCTCGATCCGGCCGGCCTGGATCCCTTCCAACAACGTCACGGCACGCTCGTCCCGTCCGACCAACGCGGTCAGGGCCGCATCCCGGGCGCTGCCCGTCAGGCCGGGCCAGGCGCGGACCAGCGCCGCACCCACTTCGCGATCGCCGTGCTGCGCCAGCGTGCGCACGGCCGCGGCCTGCACGTTCTCCGGCTGGCCCGGCGCCATCGCCGCGACCAGCGGCTCGCGCGCCTGGGCATACGAGGCCACGCCGAGAAGCTCGATCGCCTCGAGGCGCGCCGCGGCCGCGGCCCTGCCGTCGGCCGCCGTCGCCGCCGCCCGCTGCATCACCGCCGTGAGTTTGCGCGGGGTGTCCGCCTGCTCGAGCGACAGCCCCGAACGCCGCAGCCCGTCGCCGAGCGCCCGCAGCCACAGCGCGCTCGTGCCGGGCTGCGCGACGAAATCGATCAGGCCCGCGTACCCGCCGGCCGGCTTCGACGCCGCGCGGATCTCGATCAACCGGGCCACGAACGGCGCCATCGCCTTCGCCTGCGCGGCGTCACGGGTCAGCGCCGGGAAAAGCACGTCGCCCGAGACCGCCGGCGGCCCGCTCAGCAGCGCCGCGCCGATCCAGCGATCCGCGTGATCGCGCTGCGCGAGTCTCACGTAGGCGTCGGCCAGCGAGGACCGCGCCGGAGCGGCCAGCGTCTTGCCGGCCAGCGCCACCTGCGTCGTGAACGCCAGTTGGAGGCGCACCCGCGCGTCCGCATCCCCGGCCAGTCCGGCCAGCTTCGCCGCCAGCGCGGAGGTCGGCGTGCCGCGCTCGTACAGCTTCTCCGCCATGACGATCGCGCGCTCCCGCACGCGCGGGTCCCGATCGCCGAGCGCCGTGCCGACGGCGGCTTCGTCCAGCGCCTCCAGACCGTCGAGCACACCGAGCGCGTGATGCCGCGCCAGCGGCGAGGACGACTCGCGCACGAGCTTCGCCACGAGCGGCACCGCGGACTTGTCCTGGCGCTCGTACAGGAGACGGTGGGCGGTGTCGCGATGCCAGCCGTTGGGATGCTCCAGGGTGGCGACGAGCTCCGCCGTCGTGGCCTTGCCGAGCGCGACGGAGCCGCGGCGCTGCCACACGGGGTTCGTCGGCACGATCCGGTAGATGCGGCCGCGGGTGTTGCCCTGGTTGAGGTCGAGGTGCCGCTTGATCTCGTCCGGAATGCTCCACGGGTGCTCGATGACCTCGCGGTACATGTCCATGACGTGCAGCGTGCCGTCGGGCGCGTTGGCAAAATTCACCACCCGGACCCAGGTGTCCGTGCTCGCGGCGAACTCGAAGCCCTGTTCGTCCGCGGGCCGGCGTCCCGAGAGGCTCGCGCCGCTGGGCTCGATCACCTTGCGGTGGATGAGCTGGCCGCCCGCGTCGCCCGAGAACGAGTTGTTCACGAACTCCTCGCCGTAGGCGTCGCCGCGAAAGATCGTCGTGCCGGTCGCGCCCGTGAAATAGCCGCTCACCCGGCCGCCGCCCTCCACGGCACCCTTCACCACGCCGCCGATCCGCCACCGCGTGCGGATGATCCGCCAGGGCTCGTCGGGGCTGATCCGGAAGACCTCCGCCGCGCCACCGTCGACCGCGATGCTCTGCCGCGCGCCCGGCAGGTTGAAGTAGGGATTCAGGCCGGCATAGCGGTCGTCGTAGACCCAGAACTGGAGGTGGTCCGAGTTCGAGCAGCCGAACTTCCGGCCGTAATTGTCGAAGCTCATCCCGTACTGCGCGCCGCCGCCCTCGAGCCCCATCTCGAACGTCACCGGATCGAACCAGAATCCGCGCCCACCCAGCTCGACCTCGGGCTGGTCGGGCCGCTTGTGATTCCGGATCTTGCCGCGGGCCCCGCTCGACGTGAGCACGTGCACGCGGTTGTCCTGCCCCCACGTGAAGCTGTTGAGCAGCGCCTGCACGTTCAGGCGCTGCAGCCCGCTGCCGAAGCCGGAAAACGCCTTCTCGCGAATCTCCGCCCGGCCGTCGCCATCGCGATCCTCGAAGCGCCAGATGTCGGGCGTCGCCCCGACGTACAGCGCGCCCTTGGCCCAGATCAGACCCGTCGGCCAGGGCAGGTTGTCGGCAAACACCGTGCTCTTGTCGTACGCGCCGTCCCCGTTCGTGTCTTCGAGCACCGAAATCCGGCCCCAATGCGGGTCGCGGTCGCGCTCCTCGGAATAGTCGATCATCTCGCACACGAACATCCGGCCGTTCTCGTCGAACGTCACCGCGACCGGGTCGCGCACCAGCGGCTCCGCCGCGGCGAGCTCGAGCTTGAACCCCGGCTTCACCTTCCACGTCGCGATGGCGTCCTTCGGCTCGACCGCCGGATAGCGCGGCAGGTCCTTCGCCGGATCGACGGACACGGCCCCCTTCGTCGCGCCGTAGGCTTCGCGGTAGGTGTTGAGGTGCTGGGGCGTCTCGGCGGCAAAGGCCGTGGCGACGACGGAGGCAAGCGCGGCGGGCAGGAGGCGTTTCATCGAGGGATGACCATAACTGGTAACCTTTCAGTTACACGTCAACCCCGCCGCGGCCGGCCCGGGGCCGGGGTTCGCGCAGGCTTTCCGGCCCGTCCGCCCTAGCCCCGTCCGCGCAGGTGGCGGTCGAGGAACGCGTAGGCCTTCTCGCGCATCGCGTCGTGGAAATCGTGTCCGTCCAGGTGCGCGATGTTCTCGAACTTCGCCTCCGCGCCATACAGGGCGTAGATCTTCCGCACGTTCATCCGCAGGTTCTCCCAGGCCGGGCGGGTGAGCGGCTCGTCCTCCACCTTGAAGCCGACATCGTTCAGCGCGACGATGTTCAGGAACGGCCGCGGCGCCGCGAGCGCCAGCAATTCGTGCACGTCGATCGGCAGCGGCTTGCCCGCGAGGATGAAGGGCCGCAGCGCCGGACGTCCCGTCCACCAGCTCGTCCGCGCATGGTTGAAGGGGTTCTGCTGCACGCGCGACGGGTACGCGCCGCAGTTCGCCACGCCCACCTTCACGCGCGGTTCCACCGCGGCCAGGTAGCACGTGAGTCCCGCGCCCTGGGAATGGCCGAGCGAGGCGATCCGCTCGGGATCGACCTCGGGCATCGCCTGCATGACGTCGATCGCGCGCTTCAGGTCGTGCAGGTCCTTGCCGGTGCCCGACCAGAGCGGGTGTGCGTCGATGAAGGGCTGGTTGTCGAACGAACGCCGGCCGGGATACATCCGCTCGCCCGCCCCCAGGAGGTCGGGCGAGAACGTGACGTAGCCTCGCTCCGCGAGATGCAGGCCATAGGCCCGCCGGGCCGCCGTGTCGCTGAGCTTGCCGTTCTCCATCGCGCCCCGCCCGACCGCCTGCTCCTTGCCGAATTCCGTCGTGGGATGGATCGTCAGCACCGCCGGCAGCGGCCCCCGCGCGCCTTTCGGAAACAGCAGGTACGAGTTCACCCGCTCGCCCGGACTGAGCAGGTACGACACCTTGCGCTCGATCACGGCGCCCCGGTCCTTGTCGCCTTCAATCCGGATCGAGAGCGGGCATTCGAGCGTCGGCGGCGTGCCCAGCGTCATCGCGAAGATCTCGCGCAACGCCTCCGCCTTCCGGCGCCATTCGTCGGCCGACACGATCGGTTCGAGCGTCGTCGGGCTGCCCCCGCCGAACATGCTCGCGCTGCCCTTCCGCATGTAACCGAGATCGCCATACACGTCGGCGGGCAGGTCGGTCGCGCCCGCAAAGTACTCGTGCGTGACAAAGCGCTTCGCGCCGGCCGCCGTCGCCGCCGGCCCGCGCGTCGTCGCCTGCGCGGCCGCACTGCGCCGCGTCGTGAGCGCCGCGCCCAGTCCCGCCACGGCGCCGAAGAGCGTCCGCACGAATCTTCGGCGCGGAGCGGCGGCGTGCGGGACAGGGTTCTCGGAGGCGCGGGACGTTTCGGTGATCATGGTAAGGCGGGAGTTCGAAGGTGGGCGGGCGCACCCGCGGGGCCGGTTCAGGGCAGGCGATCGACGGGCTGCGGACTCACTCCTCCACCAGCACCCGCAGGTGCTGCATCGCGACGTAGCCGGTGGCCTCGTCCCTGCGCTCGACTTTGACGAGGTACGTCCCCGGACGGCGGTAGTGATGGACGATGGCGCCGTAGCCGTTCGCCGCGTGCTGGGCCGGGTCGATGTTCGACGGCACGGCCACCGGCTTCGAGCCGTCGCCGAAATCGAAGACGTCATTCCCCGGTCCCGTGCCGAAGCCGCGCGAGCGGAAGACGACGGGATCGCCCGGCTTGATCCCGAACGTCGGCGCGTACGCCGCATGCACCCAGACGACCGCCGCGGTCCCGTCCGCCTTCGTTCCGGCGTAGACGCGCACGAGCGCGAAATCATGGTCGACGTTGCCCGCGTGGTCCGTCACCGCGACGACTTCGCTGTACGTGCCCGGCCGCGCATAGGTGCGGCGCACCGTCGCCCCCTCCGCGGTGGTGCCGTCGCTCAGCGTCCAACGGTACGCGCGCACCCCCTGCTTCGCCCACGAGCGCGAGGCGTCCAGGGTCACCTCCCCGCCCGCTCTCGTCGATCGATGCGGCCGCGCGACGGCGATCAACGCGGGATCGTACTGCGCACGGTAGGCCTGCCAGAGGAACGCGTACGAATCCTGCACCCCCCACTCACCCGAGGGCTGCACGCTCTCGACGTGGAAGTGCAGGTGCGTCCAGCCGCCGCTGCTCCCGTGCTTGCCGACGTAGCCCAGGCGCTGGCCCATGCTCACGCGGCCGCCCGGCTTCAGCGCGGGATCGATCACGTCGAGGTGCGAGTAACGATAAGCCCAGCCGCGGCCGTCGACCACATAGACGACGTCGTAGCGCGGCTGCGCCGCCGGGTGTGGCACGCCGGGCGCCCGCTCGGTGCCGACCGACACCAGCGTCCCATCCGTGGCGGCGACGACCTCGGCCAGCCCCTCCGCCGCACCGATGTCCATGCCGGCATGATAATAGACTTTCCCGTTCGGTCCCGGCCGGCGCGAAACCGGCTCGTTGGAGAACCAGGTCGTCGAGCCGAACCAACGCTGCTTGATCGGATAGACGAAGGTGCCCGGCTCGATCCACGGCGATCCCGCCGGCCAGAGCCGCACGCGCGCCGCCTTCTTCAGTTTCCACCAGTCGAAGTTCGAGTCACCGGTGAGCGCGGAGACCGCGGTCGCATCCACCTGCACGCCGCCCGCCGCCACGGGCAGTTGATAGTTCCCGCAACGCAGGGCGACCCGCGCGCCATTCACCTCGAGCGAGACCGTCAGGTCCTCGAGCATGCGCGTCACGGGTTCGCGCGTGACGTCGACCTGCAGCAGCTTCACGACCGCCGTCGTG
The DNA here is from genome assembly GCA_937952235.1 of uncultured Opitutia bacterium. Lineage (GTDB taxonomy): Bacteria > Verrucomicrobiota > Verrucomicrobiia > Opitutales > Opitutaceae > ER46. The sequence continues at coordinate 33,005 of CALFZM010000130.1, forward strand.
CCGTCGCTGAGCGTCACCGACCGCGTTTCGCCGACGTCGAGGTCGACGGTGCGGAGGAGCGACGCCGTCGCCGCGGCCGGGCGGGCATCCGCGGCCCCCAGTCCGGCGCTGTACAGGGCAAGGAAGAGAAGCGAAGCGAAACGGGAGAAGTGCACCGGATGCATGGCAGGAAATGACTCGGGAGAAGCCGCGTTCGGCCGGAGGTCGGGCCGGTTCAGCGGCGCGCGCCCGCGTCCACCTGTTCCTTCAGCAACCGGACGGCGGTGTCGACCATCGATTGTCCGACTTCGTCACCGCCGGTGCCGGCCTGGGACATTTCGTATCCGCCTCTCCATTTCCGGCCTGGCAGCCCGACGTGGGTGGCGCCGCGGCCATTGGCGCAACCGAGGACGAGCGGGTGCGGAAAAGGCGAACGCTCCTCGATCGCGACTCCCGTTTCGTTGAGCGGCTCGCCCGGCAACATGGCGAACGCGAGCGCACCGTCTCGCGCAGAGGTGCGGAGGCGCAGAGCTCCAGACCTCGTCTTCTCAGCGCCTCTGCGTCTCTGCGCGAGACTCCGGTTTGAGCAGATCGCCGCCACGCACGATGGGCGACGCCTGTGCGAACTCGAACTGTCGCCCCGTGCCCGCCGACTGTGAGCTCGCGACCTGCTGCCCGTCCATCGTGAGCGAGTTGAGGTCGCTTCCCATCCCGCGGATGAAAGGGGATACTACGGCGGGCCTGCGCTGATGCAACGTCCCGCGTTCCCCGCTGGCAATCGTGGAGTCCCCGGTCGGGCACCGGGACGATGGCTCTTTCGAGTGCCCCATCCCTGCGGACGGGGACGTCCGCGCCCCCAGGCTCGCCGAGGCGGTCCTAATCGACGAACGCGACCTCGTTGGACGCGAGCAGCACTTGCGCGAGTTCCTCCAGCCGCGACAGCGCGTTCGGCGCGGCCGCGGCGGCGGAATCCGCCGGCCGGCGCAGAAAATGGAGGGCAGCCTCGAGTTCGTCGGCAGCGGCCTCGCGCTGGTGGACGATCCGGTAGAGGGCGAGAATCCGCGCGTCGTCCGACCCCGCCGCGGCGACGATCGGCCGCTGCGCGAGCCTGCGCGCCTGCTCCTGCACGAACGGGCTGTTCAGCAGGAAGAGCGCCTGCTGGGGCACCGTGGTCCCCAGCCGCTGCGCCGCGCTCACGTCGGGGTTGGGAAAATCGAAGGTGCGGAACATCCCGGGCAAATTCTGGCGATCGATGAACCCGTAGACCGTGCGGCGGGTCGTGAACGGCTGCCTGGTGAGGTCGTCGGCCAGGCCCCCTCCCCGCAGGTCGAGCGCCGCGGACGCCGCGAGCAGCGTGTCGCGCAGCGCTTCGAATTCCAGGCGGCGCCGGTTGAAGCGGTGCAAAAACTGGTTGTCGGGATCGGCCGCGGCGGCGGAGGCGCGCTCGTCGCTGGATTGCCGATACGTGCTCGAGAGCAGGATCGAGCGGTGCAGTTGCTTCACCGACCACCCGCCGGCGGTGAACGACGCCGCGAGCCAGTCGAGCAGGTCGCGGTGCACGGGCGCCTCGGTGCGCACCCCGAAGTCGCTCGGGGTCCGGACCAGCGCCTGGCCAAAATGCCAGCCCCAGACCCGGTTCACGAGGACGCGCGCCGTGAGCGGATTGGCGGGATCGGCGATCGCCCGCGCGAGCTCAAGCCGGCCGCTGCCGTCGCCGAAGGGTTGTCGCTCCGCTCCGGACAGCACTTCCAGGAACTGCCGCGGCACCTCGGGGCCGCGGTTCGCGGGGTTGCCCCGGAGAAGCACCCGCGAGTTGGCCGGTTGCGCCTTGTCGACGAGCGCCATCGCCCGCAAGGGGGCGCCGGGCTCGGTCCAGTGCAGCGACTCGACGTCGCGTTTGAGGGCCGCGGTGCGATCGTTGATCTGGCGGCGGATCAGCGCCGCGGCAGCGTCGTGCCCGAGGTTGGCCGGGGCGTCGGCGGCCGCGGTGAGTTGACGCACCGCCTCGAGCCCGGCGTCGGCCAGCGGCGGCGGCGCCGGCGCCGCCGCCTTCCGGGCCGCCTGCTCCTCCGCGACCCAGGCCCGGTCGGCCGCGGCGCCCACTTCGTTGTAAACGGCCGCGACGTCAGCGAGCGACGCCGGCGGCGCCTCGCGGGCGAGGAGCGCCTGCAGCAGCGCGGCGTTGTACGCCGGCGGCTCCTCCCGCCAGCGCGCCAGCAGCGCGGCGGCCCCGCTCGCGAAGTCCGCCTCCGGCAGGGCGGCGAAGGCGAACCACGGCCCGAGTTCCGGCCCCGGCGACGCGGCGCGCGCCGCGAGCCAGGGCTGGTAGCGCTTCAGCACCTCGAGCTGCAGCTTCCGCGTGCCGGCGAAAAGCTCGAGCTTTTCGTCCGGGCGAAGCCGGGACGCGTCGTGCGCGCCGAGCAGGTAGTCCCCGGTCTTGGCGCGGACGCCGGCGAGAAACTTCTCGACCTCCTGCCGCGCGCGCTCGGCCACCCTGGCCTCGGCCGCGGCCGTCTTGCGTTTGAATTCCTGATACGCCGGGGAATCGACCAGCGGTCCCAGCAGCGGCAGCTCGGCCGGCTCCTCCGACGAGGCAAACACGCCGTGGAGCGCGTAATAGTCCCGCGTCGGCACCGGATCGAACTTGTGGTCGTGACAGCGCGCACACGTCACGGTCAGCCCCAGGAATCCGCGGGTCACGACGTCGATCCGGTCGTCGATGATGTCGTTCTGGTTGCCCAGGAAGCGGCGGCCGAGCGTGAGATAGCCGAGCGCCGCCAGCGCCGATTTGTCGTCCCCCAGCGGCAGACGGTCGGCGGCGATCTGCTCGACCACGAAGCGGTCGAACGGTTTGTCCTCGTTGAACGCGCGGATGACGTAGTCGCGATAAGTGTGGGAGAACGAGAACCGCCGCTCCGCATTGCCGACGAGATAGCCCCGGGTGTCGGCGTACCGCGCCACATCCAGCCAGAAACGGCCCCAGCGCTCGCCGTAGCGCGGCGACGCGAGCAGGCGCTCGACGACCTGCGCATACGCCGCATCCGACGGATCACGCTCGAAGGCGGCCATCTCCTCCGCGGAGGGCGGCAGGCCGGTGAGGTCGTAGGTGACGCGGCGCAGGAGCGTCCGCGGCCCCGCCGGCTCCGCCGGCCCGAGTCCCTTCTCCTCCAGTTTCGCGCGCACGAACGCGTCGACCGGGGTGCGCACCCACGAGGCGTCGCGCACCCGAGGGACGGGCGGCAGCACCACCGGCTGGAACGCCCAGTGCCGGCGGGCGGCGTCCATGTCGAGCGGATGGGCCGGGCCGCCCGAGCCGCACCCACTGCTCGAGCAGCGCGATCTTCTCCGCGGAGAGTTTTCCGCCGTCGTCGGGCGGGGGCATCTGCAGGTCTGAGCTGGCGTAGCGGACGGCTTCGATCAGCAGGCTCTTCTCCGGATCCCCGGGCACGATCGCCGCGCCGGTCGCACCGCCCTTCCGCAGGGCTTCGCGCGAATCGAGCCGGAGGTCGCCCCTGGACTTGCCGGCCTCCGCGCTGTGGCACGGATAACAGGATTCGACCAGGATCGGACGGATCTTTGCCTCGAAGAATTCCGCGTGCGCGGGCGGGAACTCGGCGGCCAAGCCGGACACCATCGTGAGGAGCAGCGCTGCAGGGAGCGCGGACGTCCCCGTCCGCACGATTCGACCGCGGACGAGGACGTCCGCGTTCCCGGGGAACGCCTTCACGCGATCAGCTCCCGCACGACCTTCCCGTGCACATCCGTCAGCCGGAAGTCGCGGCCGGCGTGGCGGTAGGTGAGCCGCTCGTGGTCGAAGCCCAGGAGCGCGAGGATGGTGGCGTGGAGGTCGTGCACGTGGACCGGCTTCTCGACGGCCTTGAAGCCGAACTCGTCGGTCGCGCCATGCACCGTGCCGCCCTTCACGCCGCCGCCGGCGAGCCACATCGTGAAGCCGTAGTGATTGTGATCGCGGCCGTTGACCTTGCCGGCATTGGCGCCCGCGGTGGGCAGTTCGACGACGGGCGTGCGGCCGAACTCGCCGCCCCAGATCACGAGCGTGTCCGCGAGCATGCCGCGCTGCTTGAGGTCCTTGAGCAGCGCCCCGATCGCCTGGTCGCTCTCGCGCGCGAGTTTCCGGTGGTTGACCTCGAGGTCGTCATGGTTGTCCCAGGGCTGCCCGTTGCCGTGCCAGACCTGGACGAACCGGACGCCCCGCTCCAGCAGGCGGCGCGCGGTGAGAAGCTGCCGGCCCTGCACGGTGTCGCCGTAAAGCGACCGCACCGACTCGGGTTCGCGCGCGAGGGTGAACGCGTCGGTGGCGTCGAGCTGCATCCGGTACGCCAGCTCGAACGACTGGATGCGCGCCTCGAGCTGCGCGTCGCGCTGCCGCTGCGCGGCGTGCCGGGCGTTGAGCCGCCCGAGCAGGTCGAGCTGGGCCCGCTGGTCGTCGCGGGACGTCACCGGATTGCGGATATGCTCGATGAGCTTTTCCAGGTCGGTGTGCGCGCTGTTGATGTAGGTGCCCTGGAAGATGCCGGGGAGGAACGCGCTCTGCCAGTTCTGCGACTCCTGGATCGGATAGCCGCCGGGGCACATCGCGATGAAGCCGGGAAGATTCTGGTTCTCGGAACCCAGGCCATAGGTCACCCACGAGCCCAGCGCGGGCCGGGGCAGCCGCGCGTCGCCGCAGTTCATCAGCAGCAGGGAGGGCTCGTGGTTGGGGACGTCGGCATGCATCGAGCGGATGACGGCGATGTCGTCGATCGATTCCGCCACGTGCGGGAACAGCTCGCTCACCTCGATGCCGCTCTGGCCATGCTTGCAGAAGCTGAACGGCGACTTGAAAGCCGCGCCGGTCTTGCGCTCCGTCTTGAGCTCGAGCGGCAGCGGGCGTCCGTGCCAGCGGGCGAGCGCCGGCTTGGGATCGAAGGTGTCGACCTGCGAGGGCCCGCCGTTGGCGAAGATGTGGATCACGCGCTTCGCCTTCGCCGGGAAGTGCGGCGCGCGCGGAGCGAGCGGCTGGTCGAGGTTCACCGGGCCGACGGACGCTCGCGATTCCGGCGCCAGCAGCGCCGCGAGGCCGAGCGCGCCGAAGCCGATGCCGCAGCGCTGGAGAAAATCCCGGCGGGTCAGAAACAGGTCTTCGGGGCGCGGGGCGTGCGGCATGGCGGGAGACGGCCGCACTCTGTCCGCCGCGTGCCGGCAGATCAACGCCAACTGTGCGGCGGGTCGTCCGCGCCGGGACCCGTTCCCGCCCACATCGGCCGACGCAGCGCAGGATTGCCACCGCGCCCGCCGCGCGCGCATCGTCGGGCATTCCCCGTTCCTCCTCCATGACCCTGCGCCCCTTTTCCCGCCGCACCTTCGTGAAGTCCGCCGCCGTAGGCTCGGCCGCCGTGGCGTTTCCCCATGTCATGCGCAGCCAGCAGGGCGCGTCGCCGAACCAGCGGCTGAACGTCGCGTGCATCGGCGTCGGGGGCCGCGGCGCCGCGGCGGTGAACGCGATGAAGGGGGAGAACCTGGTGGCGTTTTGCGACGTCGATGACGCCCGCGCCGCCCGGACGTTCAGCCAGCATCCGGACGTGCCACGGTTCCGCGACTTTCGCCGGATGTTCGACCAGCTTGGGAAGTCGATCGATGCCGTGACGATCTCAACGCCCGACCACATGCATTTCCCGATCGCGATGACCGCGATGGGCCTGGGCAAGCACGTGTTCGTGGAAAAACCCATGGCGCACACGATCGACGAGGCCCACCGGATGGCGAAGCTGGCGCGGGAGAAGAAGGTCGCAACGCAGATGGGCAACCAGGGACACGCCGCCGAGGGCATGCGACTGCTGAAGGAGTGGTATCAGGCCGGCGTGCTGGGTGAGATCGTCGAACTGCACACCTGGACCGACCGCCCGATCTGGCCGCAGGGCGTGAAGGGCTTCGACCACAGCAAGCTGATCCCGGTCGTGCCGCCGACGCTCGACTGGGACCTGTGGCTCGGGGTGGCGGCGGAGCGGCCGTACGACCCGGGCTACCTGCCCTTCAACTGGCGCGGCTTCTGGGATTTTGGCACCGGCGCGCTGGGCGACATGGGCTGCCACATGATGGATGGCGGCTTCTGGGCGTTCGATCTGCCCGCGCCGGCGTCGGTCGAGGCGGTGGCGGCCGGGCAGACCGACATCAGCGCGCCGACGGCCTCGGTGGTCACTTATCACTTCCCGGCCCGCGGCACGCGGCCGGCCCTCAAGTGGGTGTGGTACGACGGGAAGCTCGAGCCCGTGCTGCCGCCTGAGTTCGAGCTGGACCGGAAGCTGCCCGACAACAGCACCTTCATCCTCGGCACGAAGGCGGCGGTGGTGGCCCAGGCCAACTACTACACCGTGCGCATTTTTCCCGAGACGAAGATGCAGGAGCTCTCGTCGTCGCTGCCACCCAAGACAATTCCCCGCGTGCCCGGCGGCGATCACTTCGCCGAGTGGGTCACCGCGTGCAAGGGCGGCGCGCCCGCGGGCGCGAACTTCGACTATTCGGCCCGCCTCACCGAAATGGTGCTCCTGAGCAATGTCGCGGTGCGCGCCCGCCGCCGCATCGACTGGGACGGGGCCAACAAGCGCGTCACCAACCTGCCCTCGGCGAACGCCTACGTGCGCAAGGAATACCGTCCGGGTTTCGGCGTGTAGCCACGCCCCGCCCTCGCCCGCCGAAGGTCACGGCCGTGCGGGATCCGCGGCGGTGCCTACGGCTTCGCCTCGACCCACTGCACGGCGTCGATCACGACATAACCGTCGGTGCCGGCATTGCCGATCGTGACCGAACCGGTCGTGCCGCGTGTCGCGTAGCCTCCGGTCCAGCCCTGAGTCGGATCGTCGAAGCCGCCCGGGCGGATGGTGAGGCGCACCTTGGCCAGCGTGCCCTTGGGGATGATGTTGCTGTTCTGCTTGGCGTCGT
>CALFZM010000131.1 GCA_937952235.1 uncultured Opitutia bacterium
GCAGCTGCGCCGCGAGGGCATCTCGGTGACGACCATCGGACTTGGGCTCGGCTTCAATGAGGACCTCATGACGCGCCTGGCGCAGCGCAGCGACGGCAACACGTACTTCGTCGAGCACAGCGGCGACCTGTCGCGCATCTTCGCCGCGGAGCTGGGCGACGTGCTCAACGTCGTGGCGCGCCGGGTGGTGATCGAGATCGATTTCCCCGCGGGGGTTCGCCCGCTCCAGTTCGTCGGCCGCGAGGGTTCGATCCGAGGCCAGCGCGCCGAGCTTTCGCTCAACCAGCTCTACGGCGGACAGGAGAAATTCGCCCTCGTGGAGGTGGAGGTCGCGCCCAAGGCGGCGGGAGACGAACTGGAGATCGCCCGGGCGCAGGTGCGCTACGAGAACGCCCTCGACCAGCGGGCCGCCACGGTGGCGGCGTCGCGCCGGATCCAGTTCAGCGGCAACCGCGCCGAGGTCATCCGCTCGGCCGATCATCGCGTCCAGGCCGACTACGCGGCAAATGCGCTCGCGGTCGCCAAGGACGAGGCCGTGGCGCTGGTCGATGCCAACCGGCGCGATGCGGCGGCCGGGGTCATCCGCCAGAAGGCAGCGGAGCTGAAGGCGCTCGGCGAGACGTACGGCAATGCCGCGGTGGGCGCGCTCGCGGCGCCGGCCCCGGCGGCGGCGGCGCGCATCGAGGAGGGCGGACTGGATAACGCGGAGCGGAAACTGTTTCGCGCCGAAAGCGCCCAGATCCGGAGCCAGCAGGCCACGGGACGATAAGGCGAAAGCGCCACCGGCTGATTCCCGCGCCTTCACCTTTCGCGAGCCCGCACCCTGGCTGCCACTTCGGCCAGGGTGCGCTTCGCCGGGCAGGACCGGACGTACCCCCCCGCGACCGCTCCCCGCTTGCCGCCTCCTGTTCCGACCCGCACAGTCCCATGGCAACGCCTTACCGTCCTCGAACCGTGTCGCCTTCCTCGCGCCGCATTCTCCTTTACTGGCTGCTCCTGCTGGTGCCGACCCTGGTGGTGGGAGGCGCGGCCATCCTGCTGCTGGTGCGCGAGCGGGATCGCATCGTCCGGCAGCAGGCTTACGCCGAGGAGGCGGGACGTGCGGCGGTGGCGACGCGGGCGCGGCTCGTGGGCGAGACGGTCGAGCTGATTGTCGGCGACGTGCAGGCCGGCCTGCTCGACGCGCTCGCCGCGGAGCCGCCGGCGGACGTCGACGCGCTGCTCGCGCGCTGGGAGGCGGGCAATCCGCTCGTCGCGACCGGCTTTCGCGCCGCCGCCTCCGGCGGGTTTGCCCGGCCGGATGCCCGCACGGCGGGTGAACATGGCCGCGGCTTCCTGCGGCGTTTCCAGGAGTTGTTTGGCGAAAACCTGCCGTGGCGGTCCACGTGGGCGGCTCCCGCGCCGAGTTCGCCGGCGGAGCAGAAAATTTCGGCCCTGCCCCTGCTGGAGAACGCGGCGCGGCAGGAAGTCTCCCGCAATGTCGCGCAGGCCCAGTCCGCGCGCCGCGACGTGCAGCAGCTCCTGCGCAGTGCCAGCGAGCCCTCCCCCGGGAGCGATCTCGCCGCCAACGCCGCGGTGCTCGACGCCCGGACCGCGCCGGGTGCGGACGAATCCGCGGCGGCCGCGGCGGGTGCCCCGCGCCCGGCATCCCGGGTCGCGGAGGGCCTGGCAGCGTTCTCGAGGGAGTCGACGGCCTCGATCCGGCAGCGCAGCCAGCAGGCGGCTCCGGCGCTTCCGATTCCGGCTCCCGCGGCGAAGGCGGCGGCGCTGGTTGACCGGCGCGGCTGGGCGCCGGTGGCGCGGGAGGGGCGCTACCACGTTTTCGGCTGGGTGCAGCCGGGCGGGACGGGTGACGTTCGCGGCGTGGAACTCAACCTCGGGGCGCTCGTCCCGCGTCTCGCGGGAGCGTTGCCCGCCGACGTGGCGGAGGGCGAGGGATACGCGCTGCGTGACGAGCGTGGCCGCGTCCTGCACCAGGCGGGGGCGGTGGCCCGGGCCTCGGAGCCCGCCGTGCGCGTGCCGCTTGCCGCCACGTTGCTGCCCGGATGGGAGGTCGCGGGCTACCTGCCGGCGGCGGGGCCGAAGGGAGGCGGCGGGCCGGGTTTCCTCGGCCTGAGCCTGCTGCTCGTCGCCATCTTCGTGACGGCGATCCTCGCGGGCGGCACCCTGCTGCTGCGGCAGGCGCGGCGGAGCGAGGAGGAGGCGGCGCAGAAAACCTCGTTCGTCGGCAACGTGTCGCACGAGTTCAAGACGCCGCTCACGACCATCCGCCTGTACTCCGAGCTGCTCGAGCAGGGCCGGGTGCGGGACGAGGCGCAGCGGCGCGATTACCTGCATACGATCGGCCGGGAAACGCAGCGGCTGGCGCGGCTGGTGAACAACGCGCTCGACTTCAGCCGCCTGGAGCAGGGCAGGAGACGCTACGCCCGCGAGGACCTCGACCTGGGGGCGGAGGCCGGACGCGTGCTTGACACCCATGCGCCGCGGCTCGCCGAGGCCGGGCTCGTGCTCCGTCGCGAGATCCCGGATACGCCGGTGCGCCTCGTCTCGGATCGCGACGCGGTCGGCCAGATCCTGCTCAACCTGGTCGACAACGCCTGCAAGTACGCGGCGGAAGGCGGCGAGCTCGCGGTCTCGGTCGCGCCTCGTCCCGGGGGCGGCGCCGTGGTGCGCGTGGCGGACCGCGGGCCCGGCGTGCCGCCCGCGCACCGCGAGCGGATCTTCGAGAAGTTCCACCGCGTCGACGACGCCCTCACGGCGGAGAAGACCGGTGCGGGCCTGGGGCTCAGCATCGCCCGCCAGCTCGCCCGCGGCCTGGGTGGCGACCTGCGGTACGCCCCCCGGCCGGGGTCGGGGGCGGAGTTCGTGCTCGAACTGCCGGGCGCGGCGGGCGCTTCCGGCAGCGACTCATGAAGGCGCGCATCCTCATCGCCGAAGACGATCCGAACATCCGGCTGGGCCTCGTGGCCACGCTCGAGAGCGACGGCTACGACGTGACCGCGGCCTCCGACGGCGCGCAGGCGCTGCGATTGTTTCCACAGCAGAAGTTCGATCTCGTGCTGCTCGATCTCATGATGCCCCGGCAGAGCGGATACGACGTCTGCCGCGAGCTGCGCGCGCGCGGTTCGCGGGTCCCGGTGATGTTCCTCACGGCGAAGAGCGAGGAGGTGGACAAGGTGGTCGGCCTGAAGCTCGGCGCGGACGATTACGTGACGAAGCCGTTCGGGGTGCACGAGCTGCTGGCGCGGATCGAGGCGTTGTTGCGCCGGGCGAAGACGGCCGGTCCGGGCGACGCGGGGGCCGGGGACGCGCTGCCGCCGGAGTTTCGCCTCGGCGGGGCGACGCTCGACCGGCGGCGTTTCACCGCCTCCGCCGGCGGTCGGGCCGTGGCGCTGACGGCGCGCGAACTGAAGCTCGCCGAGATCTTCGCGCTGCACCCGGGCGAGGTGCTGACGCGCGACGCGCTGCTGAACGCGGTCTGGGGCGTCGAATACCTCGGCACCACGCGCACGCTCGACCAGCATGTCGCGCAGTTGCGGAAAAAGATCGAGTCGCCCGGCCAGGCCGCGTCGCCCATCGCGACGGTGCACGGGGTCGGGTACCGTTACGATGGCTGAGCGCGCGCCACGCGGCCGGCGCCACGCCGCGGCTGCCCGCGGTCAGACCGCGCAGAGCTGCACCGCGGCGCGGAGCGAGGCGAGGGGATCGCGCTTGGGCAGGAACTCCTGGCCGACGAACCCCTTGAACCCCGTCGCCTTGATCGCGCGCATGATCGGCGGGTAGTTGAGTTCCTGCTCGTCCTGGGGCTCGAACTCGTTGCGGCCGGGGTTGCCCGCGGTGTGATAGTGGCCGATGTAGCGGTGGCTCTCCTTGATGGTGCGGATGACGTCACCCTCCATGATCTGCATGTGGTAGATGTCGTAGAGCAGCTTGAACCACTCCGAGCCGATGCGCTTCGCGAGCTCGACGCCCCAGGGCGTGCGGTCGCACATGTAGTCCTTGTGGTTCACCTTCGAGTTGAGCAGCTCCATCACCACGTTGACGCGGCGCTTCTCGGCCAGCGCCATGATGCGCTTGAGTCCGGCGGCGCAGTGCTCGAGGCCCTGCTCGTCCGCCAGCCCGTCGCGGTTGCCGGAGAAGCAGATCACGTTCTCGAACCCGGCATCGGCCACCTCCGCGATCCGCTTCTCGTAGAGTGCGACGAGCGTGTCGTGGTGCTCGGGGCGGTTCCAGGCCTTGGGAATGCCGCCCACCGTGACGCCCTGCGGGGTCTTGCCGGACGGGTTGCTGACCATGGCGCAGGTGAGCCCATGTTTCTTCAGCACGGGAAAATCGTCGGGGTTGAGGAGCTCGACCGATTCGAGGCCGATGTCCTTCGCGGCGGCGCAGAACGTGTCGAGCGGGATGTCGCGGTAGCACCACTTGCAGACGGACTGGCGCAGCCCGCCGGAGCGGGCGGAGCTGGCGGCGGCGGAGCGAGGGCGGGCCAGGGTGGCGGCGGCGGCGGCCCCGGCGAAGGAACGGAGGGCGGTGCGACGGGTGATGGCTTTGCGCGGGGGGCGGGGCATGCGCGACGTTCAGGCGCGGCCGCGGGTTTGGCAAGTGCGCTCGGGCCGCGGCCGGCCACTCCAGCGTTGCCTCGCGGCGGAGGGCGGCCTTGCCTCGGCCGCTCCTCCTCGTGAACAGGCGCCTGCTGGTGATCTTCGCCGGACTCATGGCGGCCGCGCTGGGTCTCACCGCGCTGCTGTACGGCTTTGGCCTGGCCTTCCGACCGGGCATGAAAGCGGCGCCGCGTCCGCCGCCGGCGCGGGAACTCGAGGCGGTCGAGCAGGCGCGGCAGTCGGCGCGGCGACTCGACCTGGCGCGGCCTCCGGTCGTCACGCAGACGGTCGATTACGCGGCCGCGGGGCCGCAGCCCTGGCATCCGCGGGGCGAGGCGCCGGTGCTGGCGGAGCTGGTGCGGGAGAAACGGCTGCCGCCGGTGGCGGAGCGGACCGGACCGGAGCCCGCAGTGCTGCTCGGTCCCGACGGCATCGGGCGGTACGGCGGGACGTGGCGCCGGCTGGTGAACTCGATCACCGACTTCAGCACCATCTACTGGCGGCTCTCGTCCGCCAATCTCGTGCGCTGGTCTCCGCAGGGCTATCCGATCGTCCCGCATGTCGCGAAGGCATGGGAGGTGTCCCCCGACCAGCGCCATTTCACCTTCGAACTGCGCCGGGGGATGCGCTGGTCCGACGGGGAGCCCGTGACGGCGGACGACATCGTTTACTGGTACGAGCACGAGGTGAAGCACTTCAATGCCCAGCCAAAGTTCCTGCGTGCCGGCGCGACCCAGGGCCGCGTGGTGCGGGTGGACGAGCGTCGCGTGCGCTTCGAATTTGCGCAGCCGAACCCGCTCTTCCTCGAGCGCCTGGCCTCGACCGGCATGAATCACGAAGACCACACGGAGTACCTCGTGCCCACGCATTACCTGCGAAAATTTCATCCGGTGCTCGGCGACCCGGAGGTGATTCGCCGCACGATGGAGGCCTTCGAACTCACAAGTGCCACCGCGGTGTACAAGAAGATGAAGCACTACCTGAACCCGGAGCACCCGCGGCTCTGGCCCTGGTTGCTGCGGACGTACCAGGCGACCGCCCCGCAGACCTTCGTGCGCAACCCGTACTACTTTGCCGTCGATCCGGCGGGCAACCAGCTCCCGTACCTCGACCGCCTGGTGATGGACCTGCGGCCCAACAATCTCATCGCCGTCGCCGCGGCCAACGGGGAGCTGTCGATGCAGGACCGGCACATCCGTTACGACGACCACATCCTGCTGCTCGGAGGCGCCGCCCGGCATGACTACGAGGTGTACCATTGGAAGCCGAGCACGCAGTCGCTGTTCACGGTGTTTCCCAACCTCAACCGCCGGGTGGATCCCGCGCGGCCCGCCACCCGCTGGAAGCACACGCTCCTGAACGACCGCCGGTTCCGGCAGGCTCTGTCGCTGGCGATCAACCGTCGCGACATCATCCAGGCCGAGTTCTACGGCCAGGTCGAACCGGCGCAGATCGCGCCGCCGCCCGATTCGCCCTACCACCATGCCCGGCTGCGGGATTCGTTCATCGCGTACGACCCCGCGACGGCGAACCGGCTGCTCGACGAACTCGGACTGACGCGGCGCGACGCCGACGGGCTGCGCACGTTCCCGGACGGCACCCGGATGAGCTTCACGCTGAACACCACCGATTACACCACGGACGGGCCGGCGCAGTTCGTGATCGAGGATTGGGCGCGCGTGGGCGTGCGGGTCACCCTGCGCTCCCGCGCACGCCGGCTGTTCGAACAGGAGAAACTCACTTACGAGCACGACTTCACGGTGTGGACGGGCGAGAGCGAGTTCTACCCGCTGGTCGAGCCGAGGAATTTCGTGCCGACCTACTTCGAATCGTTCTACGCGCCCGCCTTCGGCTGGTGGTACCAGTACGGCGGCCTGCACGGCGATCCGGCGGCGAACCGGCCCAATGCGCTTGAACCGCCGCGCGACCACCCGCTGCGCCGCGCGATGGAGCTGCTGGACGAGGCGATGACGATGACGCGCGAGAGCGACCGCATCGCTCATTTTCGCGCGGTGCAGGATATCGCCGCCGACCATGTCTGGACCATCTCCATCGCCGGTCCTCCGCCGCAGCTCGTGGTGGTGAAGAACGGTTTTCGCAACGTGCCCCGCACGGCGCTGTTCGGCGCCAACTTCCAGTCGCCCGGCAACGCCGGCATCGAGACCTTCTTCTGGGAGGAGCCGGCGGCGGATCCCGCGGTGCAGGCGCAGACCAGGACGGCGCTGCTGCAGGTGACGCCCTGGCCGCGCTCCGTCGAGGCGGTCGACGAGGAAGGCGCGGGCACGCTCGGCCGGCTGCTGCGCTGGCTCATCCTGCTGGCGGTGACGGCCGCGCTGGGACTGGTGGCGTTCCGTCATCCATTGATCGGACGCCGGCTGGCGCTCATGGTGCCGACGCTGCTCGCGGTCTCCGTCATCGTGTTCACGCTCGTGCAACTGCCGCCCGGCGACTTTGCCGAGATGCGCGTGGCGCGGCTCGAGATGGAGGGCACGCCGGCGAGCGGGGAACTCGCCGCCGACCTGCGGCGGAACTTCCGCCTCGATGAGCCCATGTGGCAGCGCTACGCGCGCTGGATGGGATTCAGGTGGTTTCTCTCTTTCCAGCCGCAGGATGCCGGGCTGCTGCAGGGCAATCTCGGCCTCTCCATGGAGCACGAGAAGCCTGCGCGTGAAATTCTCGGCGACCGCATCGTGCTGACCGTGATCGTGTCCGCGGCCACCGTGCTCTTCACGTGGGCCTTCGCGCTGCCCACCGGCATCTACTCCGCGGTGCGGCAGTATTCGCCGGGCGACTACATTCTCACCTTCATCGGGTTTCTCGGCGTCTCCGTGCCCTCGTTCCTGCTCGCCCTGGTCGTGATGTACCTCGCGAAACGCGGGTTCGGCCTCAACATCGCGGGACTCTTCTCCCCTGAATATGCCACCATGCCCGGCTGGTCGTGGGGAAAGTTCGTCGACCTGCTCAAGCACCTGTGGCTGCCGGTGCTGGTCCTCGGGTTCGGCGCCTCGGCCGGCATGATCCGCGTGATGCGCGCCAATCTGCTCGACGAACTCAAGCGACCCTACGTCACCACTGCGCGCGCCAAGGGCGTGCGGCCGCTGCGGCTGCTGCTGAAGTACCCGGTCCGGCTGGCGCTGAATCCGTTCATCTCGAGCGTCGGCGGGCTGTTTCCACACCTCGTGTCGGGAGGCGCCATCGTCGCGATGGTGCTCAGCCTTCCCCTCGTCGGGCCGACGCTGGTCGACGCGCTGGTGGCGGAAGATGTCTACCTCGCCGGTTCGATGCTGATGGTGCTCAGCCTGCTCGGCGTCGTGGGCACCCTCGTGAGCGACCTGCTGCTGCTGTGGCTCGACCCGCGCATCCGGCTCGGGGAGGCAGGAGCCTAGCGATCGTCCCGCGGCGCTCCGGCTCGGCTTGCAGCCGCGCGGCCGGCCGGTACGGTGGCGGAATGACTTCCCCCGCTGCCGTTTCCCGTCGTGACGTGTTGAAGACCCTTGGAGCCGGCGCGGCGGTCGCCGGCCTTGGATTCAGGGCGGAGGCGGCCGAGGCGGTGCCGGGAGGCGGCGAGCGGGCGCCCTTCTCCCTGCCGAAGCTGGGCTACGCGTACGATGCGCTCGAGCCGCATTTCGATGCCCGCACGATGGAGATTCACCACGGCAGGCACCACCAGGCGTACATCACCAACGCGAACAACGCGATCGCCGGTCAGCCCGGTTTGCAGGGACGCTCGGCCGCCGAGATCGTGCGGCACCTCGACCGCGCCCCGGAAGCGGTGCGGATGACGCTGCGCAACAACCTCGGCGGGCACCTGAACCACGCGCACTTCTGGCAGGTGATCGGGCCGCGTGGCGGCGGGGCCCCGAAGGGCGACCTGGCGAAGGCGATCGCGCAGGCCTTCGGCTCGTTCGACCAGTTCAAGGCCCAGTTTGGCGATGCCGCGGCGAAGCGGTTCGGCAGCGGCTGGGCCTGGCTGACGTGGAAGGACGGCAAACTTGCCATCACCTCCACCGCGAACCAAGACTCGCCCCTCAGCGACGGCGCCACGCCGCTGCTGGGCATCGACGTATGGGAGCACGCCTACTACCTGAAATACCAGAATCGCCGCGCCGATTACGTGGCGGCCTTCTGGAACGTGGTGCAGTGGGAGGCCGTGTCGGCCCTGCACGCCGCGGCGAGGTAGGCCCGCCCCCTCCGGGCGGTGAAGCGGAGGTGCGGCCGTGAACCGCACCGACCGGCTCATCGCCATGGTGATGCACCTGCAGGGACGGCGCGTGGTGCGGGCGGAGGACATGGCGGCGCACTTCGAGGTGAGCGTGCGCACGGTCTACCGCGACCTTGCCGCGCTGGGCGAGGCCGGCGTGCCGATCACGGGCGAGGCAGGCGTCGGGTACAGCCTCGTGCGCAGCTACCACCTTCCGCCCGTGATGCTGACCGCCGACGAGGCCACGGCGCTCGTGGTGGGAGCCGAGATGGTCCGACGATTTGCGGATGCCTCCCTGTGCGGCCCCATGGACGCGGCGCTCGACAAGCTGCGGGCGGTGCTGCCGCGTGAACGCCAGGAGCAGGTGGAACGACTCGCCCGTCAGACGGTGGTGCTCGGCCGGCCGCCGGCTGGCCGGGCCGACTCCCCGGCCCAGCCCTGGCTGCTGACGGTGCAGCGCGCGCTGGCGCAGCGGCGGGTGCTGCGGCTCGCCTACCGGGGGCGGGAGCGGGACGAGACCCGGCGCGACGTCGAGCCGCTGGGAGTGGTCTGCCAGTCGGGCGCGTGGTACCTCGTGGCCTGGTGCCGGCTGCGCGGCGACCTCCGTCACTTCCGGGTCGATCGCATCCGGAATCTGGAGACGCTGGCGGACCAGTTTCCGGCGCGGACGGAGTTCTCGTTGGCGCGGCATCTCGAGGAGATGGCGGCCCGCGGCGGCGTCGTGCCCGTGCGGGTGTGGTTCGCGCACGGAGCGGTCGAGCGGGCCCGGCGCGAGTGCCCGGCCGAGATGGTGCCCGAGCGCGAGGTCGCGGGCGGCGCCGAGTACGGTTTCAGCACCTGGTCGATCGAGTGGCTCGCGCGGTGGCTGCTCTCGTTCGGCGCCGACGCCGAGGCCCTGTCGCCGGAGCCGCTGCGGCGGCAGCTGCGCCACGAAGCGGAGTCCGCGCTGCAGCGGTATGCGCCCTCCGTGCGGCTGGTCTCGTGATGCCGGCCGGCTCCTGACATAACGCTGTCAACGGCACCTGGCAGGATGGCGGGGTTCCAAGTACCCATGATCGCCATCAAGGAAATCGCCTTCACCGGCTACCCGGTCACCGACATTGCCCGTGCCCGGGCTTTTTACGAGGGGCTGCTCAAGCTCGAGCCCGCCACCCGCTTCGAACACGAGGGCCGCCACTGGATCGAGTACGACGTCGGCCCGGCCACGCTGGCGATCTCCAACATGTCGCCCGAGCAGTGGAAGCCGTCGCCCGACGGCCCGGCGGTCGCGCTCGAAGTGGTGGATTTCGAGGCCGCCGTGCGTGCCGTGGTCGACGCGGGAGTGAAGGTGCTCGCGGGCCCGATGGACTCCGGCGTCTGCCGGATGGTGATCGTGGCCGATCCGGACGGAAACTCGCTGGTGCTGCATCAACGCCATGCGCGGTGAACGACGGGCTCGGCCAGTCCCGGCACGTCGCGTGAGGGATGTGCGCCCGGCGGGCGGGAGGCAGGAGCAGGCGCGAACACGTTCCCGGCGACGGAAACCGCCGCCGGGTCGGGCGGCGCCCGCGGCCGGGGCGGCGATGGCGGCGCTGGGTCTCGTGCTGGTGGCGGCTTGGTCGAGCCGGCAGGCAGCTTGAGTTTGCACTTGCGGCCGGCGGCTTCCACGCTGCCGGTGCATGCAAGCTTTCTCCCCTCGCTGGTTGATCCTGTCGTTCTCGCTCGGCTTCGGCGCCCTCGTGGCGTTCGCCGCGGAGCCCAAGTGGATCTCGCTGTTCGACGGCAAGTCCTTCAAGGGCTGGAAGCAGCTGCAGGGGGAGGCGAAGTACGAAATCCGCGACGGTGCCATCGTCGGCACGGTGGTCGAGGGCGTGCCCGCCAACTCCTTCATGGTGACCGAAGCGTTGTTCGGAGACTTCATTTTCGAGTGCGAGTTCAAGGCCGACGCGGGCATCAACTCCGGCATCCAGTTCCGCAGTGCGCCGCCCGACGGCAAGGAGCGCAAGCGGGTCTACGGTTACCAATTCGAGATCGACCCGACGCCGCGGGCGCTCACCGGCGGACTCTATGAGGAAGGTCGGCGCGGCTGGTTCCAGCCCCCGGCGAACAATGGTGCGCCCAAGGAGGAGTGGAACCGGAAGCACGGCGACAAGCTGAAGGCCGGCGAGTGGAACAAGGTCCGCATCGAGGCCCGCGGCAACCGGATCAAGACCTTCCTCAACGGGCATCCGCTGGCCGACTACGTGGACACCGACGAGGCGGCGCGCATCAAGCGCGGGTTCTTCGGCCTGCAGGTGCACTCGACGAAGAAGCAGGAGCTTTTCGGCAAGCAGGTCCATTTCCGGAATCTGCGGGTGCAGAAGCTGGACTGACGACGCGCGACGAAGGCGATTTCGCGGTGCCGTCGCCGCGCCGGGAAACGAAAAGGGGCGGGTCGCCAGCCCCGCCCCTTTCTCGTGGTGGTGAGACCGACGCTGTTCCAGCTGCTCGCTCAGCCGGCGATTGTGTGACGGTGGAGCCGCCTGTCCCCAGGCGGCTGACGTACGGCGAACCGGTCCGCGGCAGCCAGAGGACAAATCGCTCCACCTTTCACGGCGGTCTCTCCCATCCGCGATGGCAGGGTCAGCGGCATGGCTGGCTCAGAGCGTCTTGAGGTACGCGACGATGTCGGCGACGTCCTGTGCGGAGAGGCCGAGCTGCTCGGCGGAGAGCATCAGCGAGCGGCCCAGCGGCTGACGGCCGCCCCGCGTCTTGTTTTGCGGGACCACCTGGGTGAGTCCGCCCATCGACTGGACGATGAGGGGATCGCCGGAGCTGAGCACGATGCCGTGGATCTGCCCGCCGTCGCGGAGGGTGATCTGCGCGCCGTCGAAGCCATGCGCGATGTCGGCCGACGGATTGACGATGGCGTTGATCACGACCTCGGTCGTCTGGGCCCGGGCAAACCCATTCAGGGCGGGGCCGTAGTCGTTGCCCTTGTCGCCGATCCGGTGGCAAAGCAGGCACGCCTGCGAAGCGGTGGCGCCCTTGGCGGCGTTGCCGCGCAGCTTCGCGATTTCGGCCACGGGCGGCATCTTCGAAGGTTCGGGCTCGGGCACGACGCTCGGAGAGATCGAGACGGTCTCCGGATCGTAGAGGCCGCGTTGCTTGAGGGCGGCGTCGACGCCGTTTTCCTTCCAGCGAAGATCCTTGTAGTTGAGCAGCCACCACATCGCGTGCGTCTTCACCATGCCGCTGGTCTGCTGGGCGAGGTCGAGCAACGCGTCGGAGGCCGCCTTGCTCTCCGTGAAGCCAAGGGCGGTGACCGCGGCGAGGCGGTCGCGCTCGGGCAGGCCGGCGGCGCGCGCGCGGGCGGCGAATGCGCCCTCGGCGCCCTTCGGCGTGAGGCGCCAGATCAGATTGGCGTAGCTGGCGGGCCAGGCGGCGGCATCGCGGCCGGGCGCACTGGACGCGAGCGCGGCGTAGACCTGCGCCTCCTTGCCGGTGGCGCCGGTGCCCCAGGCCTCCAGGTAGGCGCGATCCTTGCCGTCGTATCCCCTCGCCAGGGTCAGCAGCAGTTCGCGGGCGCCGTCGAACGGCACATCACGCAGCGCAATGGCGACCTCGCGCCGAACCGCCGGCGAGGAGTCGTTGGCCAGGGTGCGGGCGTGCTCGAGGACGCGATGATTGGCCCGGCGCAGGGCGCGGAAGGCGGCGATGCGCATCATCGGGTCGGAGTGCCTGAGCTGTTCCTCCACCTTCGCGAGGCCCTGCGGCCCGAGGTGGGCGAGCAGGAACACGGCGCGGCCGCGCACGTAGGGATTGTTGTCCTTGAGCAGCGCGGTGACGGCGGGAATCGACGCGGCGCCGGCGGCGCGCAGCTTCATGAAGCCGAGGGCGCGCACATGCACCGCCGGGCTCTTCAGCGCCGCGATCTGCCCGGCGGTCGTCGCGAGGTCGATCTTCGGCGTCGTGAGCTTCTTGCCCTTGGGCGTGATCCGGTAGATCGCGCCGGCGAAGCTGCTGTCGAGCGCGGAGTGACCGCCGGAGCGCGGGTCGAACCAGTCGGACACATAGATCGCCCCATCGGGGCCGACCGCGACATCGGAAGGGCGGAACCAGGTCTTCAGGTCGTCGCCCCGGAGCCGGCCGCGCATCGAGTCGATGCCGGCGAAATCCTCCTCCTTGTTCGTCGTGAGAAACTGGATGCGGTCGAGCTTGTAGCCCGCGCCCTCGGGCTTCGGCAGGTAGCCATAGACCACGTTGCGGGAGGTCTCGCAGCTCAGGAGCAGGCCGCGCCATTTCTCGCCGAACGCGTCGCCTTCGTAAAACACGATGCCGGTCGGCGCGCCGTTGCCGTACACGTCGCCCGCGGGCACGATGCCGGGATCGTCCTGCCGCCACTCGGCGACCTGCGTGATCTGACCGGGCCGGCGGTCGGCGCCCCAGCTCCGGCGGCCATCGCGCGAGTTGAATCCGAGGTTGCCGTACTCCTGGAGAAACGACGTGCGGGCGGCGGGCGGGTCGTCGTTGTCGTTGTGGAAGACGTCGCCGAAGGACGTCACCGTCTGCTCGTACGAATTGCGGAAATTGAAGCCGATCGGCTCCACCTGCGTGCCGTCGGGGTTCATCCGGAACGTCGTGCCGCCGACGTAGACGTGGCCGTCGTCGCTCTTCTGGCCGGAGTAATCCGGCGGGCGCTCCTCGTTGACGGGGATGCCGCCACCGCTGCGGGCGGGATCGTAGTGGCTGCCGATCCGGAAGGTGCGGCCGGACCGGTCGGTGAATTTCGAGCCGGCGTTGCCGTGGTTGAAATACCACTTGCCGTCGGGGCCGAAGGTCACCGCGTGCAGCGAGTGATCGTGGTTGCGCCCGTCGAAGCCGGTCAGCAGCACCTCCCGCTTGTCGACGGCGGGATCGAACTTCAGGTCGCGGTTGACGTCGGTGTAGATGATGATGTCGGGCGCGCAGGCGACGACGATCTGATTGTCGATCACCGAGACGCCGAGCGGCGCCAGGAGCGCGGTTTCCTGGACGAACACGTGGCTCTTGTCCGCCACGCCGTCGCCGTTGGTGTCCTCCAGCACCATGATCCGGTCGCCGGCCGGATCCTTGCCCGCATGGCGGCGGTAGTTGTAGGCCTCCGCGACCCAGACGCGGCCCTGCGCATCGATGTCGATGTTCGAGGGATTGCGAAACAACGGCGTGCGCGCCCACAGCTTGACCTCCAGCCCCTCGGGCAGCGCGAACATGCTGGTGGGGATGAACGCCTCCGGCGGATCGAGGGGCATCGGCGGCGGCGCGGGGGGGCCTTTCTTGGGGGCCTGGGCCAGTGCGCCCGGGGCGGCGAGGAGAAGAAAGCCGGCGAGCGCCTGTGCGACATGCCGGAACGAGCGGGGGTGACAGGTCATCGGTCCGAAGACAAAAGACCTGCCCCGGCCGGTGGCAATGACGGGTTTTTGCTCCCGCGCGGCGAACGGCGCCGGAGGACCGGCATGCGGCGCGCGTCGCCCGCGCCTCACGGAACGAGGGCGGGATCCACGCCGAGCGTGCCGACGAGACTGGCCAGGTAGCCGGGCGCGCGGGCCGTCGCGACGGCGGCGTCGGCGGCCGCGAGCTTTTCGCGGATGCGCAGCCGCACCGCGACATCGGCGTAATTGGGCCGGGCGAGGAAACCCTCCAGGTAGCGCACGTGCTTCTCCGCCTCGGCCACGTCGCGACGCTGCTGGGCTTCCAGCCGGGCGCGATACCAGTCGCTGGCCAGCACCTGCTCGCGGTCGAACAGGCGGCGGAGGACGGGGTCGTTGATGGACGTGCCGTTCCAGGTGCCGTCGCGCATGATGTGGAGCAGCGCCTGCAACGGCGGCACCGCCTGCGCGATCGAGCCATCGGCGAAGTAGCATTCGGCCGCGGTGCGCATGGCCTGGACGATGTTCTCCATGCCCTCGGCGAACACCGCCGCGTCCTGCAGCTCGGGCCGCAGCAGGTCCTCGTCGAAGAGCGTGCTGGGATTCCCCAGCACGCGGCCGCAGAAGGTCTGGACGAAGCGCGAAGTGACGCGCCACCCGAGCCGGCTGGCGAGCACCGGCTTGCCCTCGTGCACCCAGTCGGTGCAGCGCTCGAGATAGCCGTGCTCGATGAGGTACTGCGGGGTGCGCTCCTCCGGCGACATGCGCGCCCAGATCTCCGGGACCAGCAGGCTGATGTCGTGATCGATCCGGCAGCGCGGCCCGAGCCAGCCCGCCGCCGAGGAGAATACCGGCAAGGCCGTCAGCGCATACGACACGAACGCGGCGTTCATGTCGTGAATCGGCGGCAGGGCGTTGAACGGACCCTTGGTCAGCGCACCTTCCGAACCCGCTCCCGTGGTCGAGGGCGACTTGCCGGTGAGGCTGGCGATGAAATCCATCAACGCTTCCGGCAGCTCCTGGTAATGGAGCGGGCCGAAGACGCACATCGGCTTCACGCCGGGCTCCGGCGGATTGAGCCGGCGGCCCGCGAGGACCGCGCCGACCGGAAACAGGGCGGGGGAGCCCGGCGGCACCCGACGGTAAAGCTGCGCGCCGACTTGCGCGAGGTACGTCGTGCGCGGGTCCTCCAGGTCAGGCCGGAGCTGGAGGTAGCGCGGATTCTTCGAGGGCTTGCCATCGACCAGGCGCGGATGGGCCGGGGAGGCGAGGAAGTCGGGCGAGTCGGCCGAGACGAACTCGCGGAACAGCCCGCTCACGGGCGCGGTGAACGCGTCGAACCCGATCGCGTCCTCCACGATGGTCTGCGCGGTGTCGCGCGTGAGCGGTTCGTAGTTCGAGAAGAAATTCCCGGGCCGGGAGAAATCGCGCTCCGTCCGCTTGTCGTAGCCGCGGTGGATCGCCTCGTCCGGACGCTGGAACAACGCCGCCTCGCAGTTGTGCACGAACTTCAGCGACCGTGCCTGCGGCCCCGTGCCGGCATCGGCGGCCGACAGGCCCGCCAGCCGCGCGGCGGGCACCACGATCGAGGCCGTGATGTCGTCCTCCGCCTGGATCTTCGTCGCCGGATGGAAATCCTTCCGCAGGCTGAAGGTGCGCCAGCCGCCGTCGGGCGTGAAGCCGACGCGCAGGAAGTGCGTCATGGCTTTCTCCCGGTTGAATTTCAGCTCGTTGCCGGGCCGGCCGTTGATCGTGTCGACGGTGAAGTGCTTCCGCCAGTTGGAACCCCACTCGGGCTTGTAGACGCGCTTGATCAGGAGCACGAGGTCGAGGATGTACCGCGGGATCGTGCCCAGCCACTCGTTGTACGCGTCGGTGTAATCCGGGCTGCGGCTGAGCAGCTTCACCACCGAGCCGAGGGACCGCTCGGGGCTGAGCAGCGGCCGGCCCTTGGGCTTGTTCCGCGACGAATCGCGGAATCGCTGGCCGTACTCCCGGTGCAGGATCGCGTCGATGGCGTCGAAATCGCGCGCCAGGTCGCTGACGAAATTCGGCGCGGTGAAGATGGCGTCGGCGATCGATTTCGAGATCTCCGACTTGCCGCCGCCGGAGACGGTGCAGGGTTTGTGGCAGAGCACTCCCTCCGCCGTGGTTCCGCGCAGCCGCCAGCGGCGCCCGTCGTCGGGTTTCACCATCTCGACCTTGTAACCGGAGGGCAGCACGTAGGTGTGCCCGGGCGCGAGCTTGATGACGTGCTTCGCGCCGCCGGCATCCGTCCAGGTGATCGTCTGGGGCCGCAGGGCGAATTCGGCGTCCTCCGGCACGTAACAGACATCGGGATACCGTCGGTCGCGCGCCCAGCCGCCGGGCTGGACCTCGACGCGGTCGCCGAGCTGCGCGAGCGCCTCCGCGAAGGTGTGATCCACGATGGCGAGGTGCCGGCTGAGTCGGAAATCCTCGCCGAGGTCGTAGCTCGGAAACACGATGGCGCCGCCGGCGTGCTCCTCCTCGCAGCGGCCGAGCAGGTTGGCGGCGAAGCTGATCTGGGTCTTCACCTCCTTCTTGCAGTACCCGAAATAGTTGTCGGAGATCATCGTCACCACCGTGCCGCTGCGGTCGCGGGCGGTGAGCTTGAACGCCACGCCGTCGTTGTAAGGTTCGTCCGGCCGCTTCCAGCACATCCCGTCGCGGCGCTGCCGCGGAGTGGCGTCATCCCAGGCGGGCAGGCCGAGTTCGCGCTTGGTCAGCCCGTTGAGGTGCGGCGCGAGGATCACGCAGCCGGTGTGGCCGGTCCATCGCTCCGGGTTGAGCGCCGCGTCGTTTTCCGGGAGGTGCGGATCGCCGGCATTGCCGAAGATGCGCTCGATGAAGTCGAGGTTCGCCACGAGCGCGCCCGGCACGAAGAAGCGAGTCTCCATCGCGCGCGGGGGCGTGTAGCCGGGGACTTCGGGACATACGACCGGCCGCAGGTGCAGGGTGACGAAGCACTCCGCCGGCGTCGGCGCCCCGGCGGTGAAGGGGAGCCGCTGCAGCTCCGGCGGCGGCCGCAGCGCGTGGTGCAGCATTTTCGCGAAGACCGCCGGCGGCACCACCTTCTTGTCGTCGGGGACCGGCAGGCCGAAGTCCGCCACGTGGAAGATGCCCTGGGTGGTGCGACGGTCGCTGCGGGGGTTGTGGAGCACGCCCTGGCGCACCCGGTGCGAGGCCAGGATTTCGCTCTGGTGCCGGTCCGCCTCCGGCGGCAGCGACAGCACGCGGGCGAGGCCGGGACGATCCAGCACGAGGGTCAGGCTCGGCAGCCGGGCCACCTCGCCGCCCGCCAGCGGGCCGAGGTGGTACTGCAGGAAGTCCTGGATGCGCTGGTCGACGGGACAGAGGTGGCGGGCGAGGGCCCGGTCCTTTTCCCGGCTGAGCGCCAGAAAATGATCCACCAGCGGGGCCAGTCCGTCGCCGACCGGCGCGGCCCCCGCCGTCGGCTGCCCGATCTCGCGCAGCTTCAGGTTGAGGTAGGTGACGAGCTGGGCGTCGGTTTCACCGGTGTAGGCGGCGGGCGGCGGGAAGGTGGAAGTGGCCATGGTGGACGATGGGCGTTCGGCGAACGCAGAAATCGCACCAACAAGGCCGGAGATATCGCGCCGGGCAATGATCGATTGCCACCCGCGCCGCGGAGACGGCCCCCCGCTGGTACGCTCAAGATCGGTGACGTCGCCGGTGGAGGAGTCACCAGGGCCCGCCACGAAACGGGCGCCTCCGGCCGGTCGTGCGCCTCGACGCCCGACCTTGAGCGTATCAGCGGGGGGTCGTCTAGGTCGTGGCGAAGGGAAGCAGGCGCGCCTCCTCGCGCCGCGCGATCTCGGGTTCGTACCGCGCCGACAGCGAACCGAGCACCGCGTCGACCTCCTTCTCCTCCACATAATGCGACTGCGCGTAGGCGCGCAGCCGGTTCCAGTACTCGGTCAGGATGCGCTCCTGCAGCGTGCCGCAGGCGCCGCGGCTCCGCTCGAAGCGGGCCAGGAGGTCCGCATGCTCGTGGTTCAGGAAGTGCCGCAGCTCGCCCTCGATGCGGGTCACCTCCGACACGAGCTGGCCGGCAGGCACCACCGCGAGCCAGTCCACCCAGATCAATCGGCGGAAATCGGGCAGCAACGGCGGCAACACGCCACCCACGCCGATCTCCTGGGCCTGCTCCGCGATATCCGCCGCGATCCGGGCGATCTGGAGCTGCTGTTCCTCCACCCGCGCGGCGATCCGCCGGAGCAACACGAACTCGGGTGCCGTGGCCAGCCCGCCCCGCCGATGCGGGTCGGCCGCCAGTTGACGCAGGCCGCGCAGTTCGCGGGCAAACTCCGCCAGCGTGTCCGGCAGGACCTGCCGGACGCAGAACTCCCACTCGCCGAGCGCCTGTCCCAGCCGCAGCCCGCCTTGGAATGCGGGATGTGTCCCTTCGAGATGAGCTGAAAGCTCGGCCCGCAGGCGTCCCTGGATCCACGCCTCCAGCCGTTCCACCTGCGCCAGGCGCGAATAGAGCGCCGCCTCCGCGCCGGCAGGCGGGAGACCGTTGCTCAGCCGCGGCTTGGGCTCGATCGCGTAGCCTGGGGCGTTCTCCCGGTTTTTGCTCCCGAAGTGGCCAACGATGGCTTCCCGGCAGAGAAGCACGTAAGCTTCATCCCTCAAGAGCTCTAGCGTTGTCCTTGTGAGTTCCACGTCTGCAATAATGCTAGGGTTAAAACCCCAGACAAGGTAAACCGATGGAGGAGTACTACGCCCTCCGTGCGGTCGTTTTCCCTTGGCGTTCCGATTGCCCCCGGGGCCGGAACGATGCCGTGGCGGTGGAGCCGCCTGTCCCCAGGCGGCTGACGTGCGATGGACCGGTCCGCAGCGGCTTGAAGACAAGCCGCTCCACCTTTCAGTGCGGCCGTGTTCACGGTTGTTTTGAAGGCCGACGGGATGAGTCCGCATAGGCTCAGCCGCGAAAGCAACGAGCAAGCGGAACTGCCCGGCGCCCCCGGGGGCGCCGGGAACGCAAATTGCACTCGCGCACTCCAGGCTCGCGTGGACCGCATGCCCCGGCCCAATGCTCCGTGCGTCATGTCCGGTTCCGCATTGCCTCTGCCCCTCGTCGCCCGCGACGGGCGGAGCGCCTGGTTGCGCGCCGCGGAAATCGCCGACGCGGAGGGCCTCGCGGCGTTCCTGCACGGCTTGTCCGCCGCCACGCGGGCGGTCTTCCTCCCGCACGCGGCGGACGAGGCGACCGTCCACCGGTATCTGTCGCGCGCGACGGCGGGCGTGGACCTGGCCTACGTCCTCGCCACGGATGCCGGGCTGGCGGGATACGCGTTCCTCTGGGATTTCGACCAGCCCGTGCCGCTGCTGGGAATCGGTTTCGCCGACGCCTGGCAGGGGCAGGGGCTCGGAGAAAAGGTGCTGCGGCGACTGCTCGACGATGCCCGTCATGCCCGGCGGGCCGCCGTCGAGCTTTCGACCGTGCCGGGCAACACCCGCGCGCTCCGGCTCTACGAACGCGTCGGCTTCGTCCGGCTGGGCGACGTCGATAACGTCGCCGGCGACGGCCGCGTGGTGCGGGAACACCGGATGTTCCTGCCCCTGCAACCGGACGCCCGCCCGCCGGAGCGACACTTCGGCCCGCCCGTCTGATCCGGGCGGGCTGCTCTCACAGGCCGGCGACCTCCCAGCCCCGCCGATAGGTGCGGCGCAAGTGCTGGTTGGCCGCCTTCACGTTCTTGAACGCGAGCTTCGCGCCGTCCCACTCGAGCGTCTGCTGCGGATATCTCACCGCCACGCTGCCGAGCAGGACTGCCTCGGTCATGGGACCCGAGTAGTCGAAATCCGCGCTCGGCTTGCCGCCGTTGCGACACGCCTCGGCCCAGATCGACCAGTGGTGACCCTGCTCGGGCTGGGGCAGGGGGTAATCCTTGAACTTCTCGACCGGGTACAGCTTGGGCACGGCGACGTGCGGCACGTGCAGCACGCCCTGGGTCCCGATGATGATCGAGCCCTGGCTGTCGTCATCTCCGCCCCGCTTCTTTCCTTTCGCGGCCGCGGCGGCGGCATTGGCTCCGAGGTTGACGAGCGCCCGGATTTCCGCCGGCGGACGCGCATCGCCGTCATACCAGGTGATCGGCACGGTCGGACCCTCGGTGAAACGGGTGCCGGGAAACACATAATGGATGCGGGCGTTGATCGCCCAGTTCCACGCGTCCGGCGCCGGCCCCTCAGACCGGATGGAAAGCGGTGACGTGAGCGCGAGCGCGTTGAAGACTGGATCGAAGATGTGGCAGCCCATGTCGCCAAACGTGCCGGTGCCGAAATCGAGCCGCTTGCGCCACTGGCCCGGGTGATAATACCCGCTGACGAACGGTCGCGCCGCCGCGGTGCCGAGCCAAAGGTCCCAGTCGAAATTCGGCGGGATCGGATCGCTGCGTTCCGGCGGCCGGCCCGCATCGCCCCACTTCTTGCTGCTCCAGGTGTGCACCTCCTTCACCTTGCCGATCGCGCCACTCTGCACGAGCGCCACCGCCTGCCGGTACACCTTGTACGAGTGGATCTGGATGCCCATCTGCGTGACGACGCGTTTCTCGCGCGCATAGTTGGTGAGCATCCGCACTTCGTGGATATCGTGCGCGAGGGGCTTCTGGCAGTACACGTGCTTCCCGAGCTGCATCGCCGCCATCGCCATCGGCGCGTGCATGTGGTCGGGCGTGGAGACGTTCACCGTGTCGATGTTCTTCCCCTCCCGGTCGAGCATCTGGCGCCAGTCGCGATAGACCTTCACGTCCGGGAACGCCTCCTTCACCTGCTTCAACCGCGCCTCGTCGACTTCGGCGACGGCGGCGAGCTTCATGAACGGGTTGCTCATGATGCCCTGCAGGTCCGCCCACGCCATCCCGGCGGAGCCGAAACTCGCGTGGCGCAGGATGCCGCTGGGCGCGGCGGCGCGCAGGCTGCGGGCGATGAACGGGCCGGCCAGGGCGGCGGCGCCCGCGGCGCGGAGGAAGGTGCGGCGATTGGTCAGGGCAGGGTGGGCCATGGAGGAATGCGGTGGGTAACCTTGTGGTTACCGCCGCCGGCCTTGGCAATCTTCCCCGCGGATTTTTCGCGGGCGCGGCGCCGCGGCGGTCTTTCGCCGGCAGGCGAATAATCCGGGCCAAGGCTCGACCTTCGGCATCCGAACCGCCGAGATGATGCCTGCATGAACCACCCCGTCGTGACCCGCCGCGTCGCGTTGCAGACTGCCGCCGCCGCGGCCGCCCTCGGCCTCTCCGGCCGCGCGCGCCCGGCTTTCGCCGCCGAGAGCGGCGCGCCCTACCGCATCAAGCACGGCCGCATCCGCCAGTCGGTCGTGCCCTGGTGCTTCAATCCGATGACGGTCCCGGAGCTCGCGCGCCACTCTGCGGCGATGGGCCTGCAGTCGGTCGAGTTGTGCGATCCGAAGTTCTGGCCCGAGTTGAAGCAACTGGGACTCACGGTCGCGATCGCCGGCAGCCACGGCTTCGCCCGCGGTTTCGCGCAGCCGTCCCAGCACGAGGAATGCCTCAAGATCCTGCGTGACCGGATCGACCAGTGCGCCGCCGCCGGCGTCGAGCGCGTGATCACGTTTTCCGGATTCCGCAAAGGTCTCAGCGACGACGACGCGATGCGCAACATGGTCGACGGCCTCAAGCGCATCGTCGGCCATGCCGAGCAGAAGAAGGTCACGCTCTGTCTCGAGATGCTCAATTCCCGCGTGGCGGAAAACATGAAGGGCCACCCGGATTACTTCTGCGACGATATCGAGCGTTCGGTCGAGGTGTGCCGGCGCATCGGCTCCCCGCGCATGAAGGTGCTCTTCGACCTGTACCATGTGCAGATCATGCACGGCGATCTCATCACCCGCATCCGCCAGCACCGCGACTACATCGGCCATGTCCACACCGCCGGTGTCCCCGGCCGCGCCGAGATCGACGATACGCAGGAGATGAACTACCCGCCGCTGATGCGCGCCCTGCTGGAAATCGGCTACCAGGGCTTCGTCGGCCAGGAATTCATTCCGCGTCGCGACAAGATCGCCTCGCTCGCCCAAGGCGTGCAGATTTGCGACGTGTAGACCCCCGGGCGCCTCGTCCCGGTTTGAATGTTTCAGGGTGGAGCCGCCTGTCTCCAGGCGGCTGACCTACGGTGGACCGGCCCGCAGCGGCGTGAGGACACGCCGCTCCACCCATCCCTTGCAGCCGCTCCCGAAAGGGGTGTGAAGGCCGCCGGCATGGTTCCGACTCAACGCGCGTCCCGCTCCAGCGTCGCGATCGCCGCGCGGTAGATCCCGAGCACCCGCTCCCGCGCCGCGGCATCCGCAAACGCTCCGCGTTCCTCGATCCGCGCGATCGCCGCCCGCGCTTCGTGCACGAGCTGGGCAACCGCTTCCGGCTCGCGCACGCCGCGCCCGCCGACCGTGACGTACACCGCGCTCGTGTGGGCGAACAGCGCCTTGCCGAAGACGTTCGCGCCCGGACCGGTGAATGCCGAGCGATCGTTGTAGGGCAGCGTGGCCGGCACCCGCAGGGCGAACCAACCCGGCCCCGGAGCCGGCAGCGACGCGTCGATCTCAGCTGCGAAAGAGCCATCGCTCGCACGCGCCGTCGGCACCCGCTGGATCACCCGGCCGTTCCAGATCACTTCGAGTGCGACAAAATCGTCGCGCCCCGCCGCCCGGCCGCGCAGCCGGACGTTTCCCGGGACGGCAAGGGCCAGCGTCTCCCCGCTCCCGCGCCCGTCGACCGCCCATTCCAGCAACGGTCCGTTGGTGATGAACGACCGGCCTTCGGCCAACGACCGCAGGAATCCCGCGCTCGTCACCGCTCCAGCCCGCGGCACGTACACCCGGGAGAAATCGTAGACCCCCCAATCGGTCCCGGAGGAAAACGGCACCCGGAAGCCGGCGTTCAGGTACGGATAGAATACGTCCTCGTAGCTGCCTTCGCTGCCGCCGTCGTGGATGTTCTGCGCGTGGAGAAGGCCATCGATCCAGTTCGGGATCTCCTCGGTGCCCTGCCGGCCATGGCACCACACGATCGTGCCCTGCCGCGCCCGCGCCTCGAGGATGGCGCGCCGCAGCGGCACCGAGTCGTCGGGCCGCGCTCCCGGCGTGAAGATCGCGCCGTAGCTTGCCGGCGGCACCAGCTGCGGCAGGTCGAGAAAGAGCACGTGCCCGTAGCGCAGTTCGTCGGCGCCCGACCGCCGGCTCGACCGCCCGCCCTCATGGCGGTGTTCCTGGCCGTAAACATAGGTGCCGCCGGGCCCCGACCAGGCGCGGAGCACGTCAGGGGTGAAGCGATTGCTGACGTAATCCTGCGTCTCGCCCGCACGCTCGAGGTGAGACACGTACACGAGGTCGAGATCGTCCGACGCCGTCGTCGTCCGCAGATAGGCTTCGGCGTCCGTCTGCTGGCGCAGCAGCGCGCCGGCCGTCGGTCGCGTCGCGTGCAACCGCAGGTGCAGGTGAGTGTTGGCTGACACTCCTCGTTCAGGAGCCCGGAAGCGCCGGAGCGTGAGCGCCACCGCCGGGGCCGGGCCCTGCGGCGGAACTTCCACGATCGCGTCCGTCACGAGGGTATCCAGTCCGCGGCAGGCTTCGATCCGCCACGTACCGGCGGGCAGCGCGAGCGGGGTGCGGGGAGGCAGGGAATGCCAGCCGAGCGGCCGCCGGAGGTGCGCGGGCAGCTCGAGCGGGTGGCCGCCTCCTGCAGGCGTCACCCGGACGAGTGCGGTGACGGGTTCGCCCTCCAGCCGGATGTCCAGCGCGGCCTCGAACGTCGGCCGCTCCGCCGCTCCCGGCGCGGGGAGTGCCTGCGCCAGCAGTGCGGAGGGCAGGGTGAACGGATGGGCCGAAAGCATCGGCATCGCCGCACCGCCGCCGAATGCCAGCCAGGCGCAACGCAGGAGGACGGGTAGGGTTGGCATCACGGGAGGGAGCCGACGCTGGCCGCGTGGCGTGCCGGGGACAAGCCGGCGTCACCGGCGGCCCACGGACGCCGCCGTGCGGTTGCGACGGCGTGAAACTGCGCCACGTTCCGGCTGACTAAACGTCTATCCGCGCGTCCCCATGCCGCCCCGCCCGTTCCACCCCCTCGTGCTGCTCCTGATCTGCGCCGTTGCGGCCGGAGGCTGCAACAGCAGCGGCGCGCGGCGGGATTTCACCACCATAGGGCCGCCGGCCATGCCGCGGGTGAACCCGGCGCCGTCCGGTACCACGGCCGAGCGCGACGAGGCCGAGCTGCAGGCGGCGGCGCTCCGGCTCGCGCGGACCGGCGATTTCCCGGGTGCGGCCGCGGAGATCGGCGCTTCGCGCGATCCTCTGGACCGCTCCCGACTGGCCGGCACGGTGGCGGGCGAGCTGGCGGAAACGGATCCCGCCGCCGCCACGCGCCTCGCCCGGGCGCTGTCGCCGGGCGGCGCGCAACTCGCGGCGCTCGACGCCGTCGCCGTCCGGCTGGCAGACCGTGGCCCCGCCGCGGCGTTGGACTGGGCGCTGGGCGACTGGCCCGAGCCTTTCTCCGCCCGTCATGCCCGGGGAGCGGTGGCGCGTGCGCTGGCGGCGCGCGATGCCGCGGATACCGTCGAGCGTCTCGGCCAGCTTCCCGCCTCGGTGGCGCGCGATGACCTGTTGCTGGCGACTGCGGGCGCCTGGGCCCGGCGGGATCCGGGAGCGGCGCTGGACTGGCTGCGCCGCTGGCCGGAGGACGACTTGAAGCCGCGCCTTACGTCGGGGATCGGCTTCGAGATCGCCCAGACGCGTCCCGATCGCGCGATTGAAGTGACGGAGATGCTGCCCGCCGGCCGCAACCGCTGGCTGCTGACCTCGGCCATCGCGCAGACCTGGGTGGCCGTCGACGCCAAGGCCGCGCTGGCGTGGGCCGGACAGTTGCCCGCCGGCGAGGCGCGCGATGCGGCGTTCGCAGGCGCCGAGACGGGCTTCGGCGTGCCGTTGTCGCGCCGCGGCGTGAGCGCCCCGGGCACGCGCAGTGGCGCCTCGCGGACGCGCGGCGGAGGCGGCGCGGTGGTGACGGTGCGGCCGGAGGATTCCCCGGCCTTTGCCGCCTGGCTGGCGACGCAGCCCGGACGCGTGGCGGACGACGAGGCGATCCTGGAATACGTGCGGCAGCGTGGCGCGCTGGAGCCGCAGACGGTGGGAGCCTGGCTGAACACGCTGCCGGGGGGCACGGTGCGCGATCGCGCGGCCGAAATCTATTTCGAGAGCGTGCTGCCGGGCGCTCCCGACGAAGTCGCGCGCTGGCTGCGGGGTGTCCCGCCCTCGGATCGCTCCGACGCGATGATCGAGCGCACCGTCCGGCGCTGGCTTCTGACCAACCCTTCCGCTGCCGAGGCGTGGATGAACGGGACGCCGCTGCCCGGCTACCTGAAGGACCGGCTGCTGCGCGACATCGGGCGGTGAGCGCGGAGAACGCGTCCTGCCCGCAGGAATGCATCCACTCTTGGCGCCACGGCGCGATCCGCTTTGCTCGTCGTCATGCTCACCCCGCTTCACTCCTGGTCCCGGCTCGCTCCCGCGTTGCTCCTCGTTTCGGCGGTGTCGCTGCTCGGCGCGGGGCAGCCGGCGCAGTGGCAGCCGCTCTTTGACGGCCGGACGCTGGCCGGCTGGGCCCCGTCCGGCTTCGAAGGCGAAGGTGCGGTGAAGGTCGAGGCGCCGTTTCGGGAGGGCGCGGGCGTCATCATCCTCGAGAAAGGTACGACCCTTTCCGGTGTGACGTGGACCCGGCCGGCGGAGCTGCCGCGGATGAATTATGAAGTGGAGCTGCAGGCGATGAAACTGCAGGGGGAGGATTTCTTCTGCGGGCTCACGTTCCCGGTCGGCACCTCGGCGTGCACCTTCATCGTCGGGGGTTGGGGCGGGATGATCGTCGGGCTCTCCAGCGTCGATCACTTCGATGCCTCGGACAACGACACGTCCACGAGCATGGAATTCGCCGACAACCGCTGGTACCGTATCCGGGTACGGGTGACAGAGGGAAAGATCGAGGCCTGGATCGACGACAAACGGATGGTCGATCTCGAGACCAAGGACCGGAAGATCACGCTGCGCTGGGGCGAGATCGACAAGTCGCTGCCGCTCGGCGTGGCGGCCTACATGACGCGGGCGGCTCTGCGCGACATCCGGATCCGCCGGCTCTGAGCCGGAATAATTCAGCAGGGTGGAGCCGCCTGTCCCCAGGCGGCTGACTTGCGACGGCACCGTCTGCAGCGGCGTGAGGACCAGCGCCAGCGCAGGTTAAATCGCCTCGTGGCCCAAACCAAAACGCAAAGTCGCGAAGGAATGCCAAGTTTCGCCGGGTTTGGTTTTCCGGGCGCGCCTTCGCATTTCTTCGCGTCGTTGCGTTCAGGATCCCACTTTGAGCGCGCTCTATCCGCTCCACCGTGCAGTGTGGCCGTCCTTCGAGGGTGAGTCGAAGGCCACCTGCATTGATCCTCAGACCAGCGCGTCGCGGCAGTACTTGATCGCGCGGGCGAGTTCCTTCATCCGGTCCGAACCGGCGGGAATCGGGTATTCAAACTCGATCGTCGCCTGGATGTTCCAGCGGTTGTCCCGGATGAGGCGGAGTACTTCGCGGATCGGCGTGTCGCCCTCGCCGAAGGGCTTGTTGGGACCTTCATTGGCCTTGCGGTCTTTGACGTGCACGTGGGTGATCCGCGCGTGGTGCTGCCGGATGAAGTCGACGACCGACGTCTTGTTTCCCGCCACGAAATGGCCGAGATCGACATTGGCGTGGTTGTAGCTCGCGAAGGAGAACGCCCGCTCCCAATGCGCGGGCGTCGTGCTGGCGTGGCCGTGGTAGCCGACCGGGAGCCGGTGCTTGTCGGCGAATTGCCCGAGGCGCTGCAGGTCGGCCTCGTTCTTGGATATCTCCGTGGAGATCGCGCGGGCTCCAACCGCCTTCGCGAGATTGAAGACGTAATCGAGGCTGCCGTCGTCCATGGCGAAGATCCGGTCGACCTTGAGGATCTCGATTTTCACGCCGGCATTTTCCCACTTCCGGCGGAATTCGCGCGCCCGCGCCACCGGGGCCGACTGCCGCCAGCGACGCAACGTTTCCGCATTGGCATCGGCCGCGGGGCCCTTGAGGACGTTGCTCTTCGCTCCGATGAGCTCCGGCGCGACGCCGAGGAAGGCTTCGATCGGCTGCGCCCGCAGCTCCACGGCGCTGAGGCCGAGTGCGATGCAGTTCGCGAGGATGTCGTCGCCGCTCATCCCGGGTTCCTTGAAGCTGTAGGGCACGTTGAGTCCGATTTGGACGCCGGCGAACTTGGAATCCGGCTTCAATGCTGCCGCGCGCAGCTCAGGCAGGGCGAGCAGCCCGGCGGGAAGGGAAGCGAGCGCGAGCTTGGTGAAGGCGCGGCGGGAGTAGTGGGACGAGGGATGGGACATGGACAGCAGGATGAGGGTGGCGCGAGCGTGAACGCCGGCCAGACGGATGGCACGACCGAAAGTCGCGCCGGGCTTGCGCGCCGGGCCAGCGATGCAGATCCGGTGGAGCCCCAGTCCCCAGGCGGCTGGCGTGCGACGGATCGGCCCCGCAGCGGCATGCACGGCGAAACGCAGCGGCCTGGGGACCGGCCGCTCCATCTCGGACGCCGCATCTTCCCGGCGGGAGTTCGGAGCGCCGCTAGAGCCGGTAACCGCGGGACCTGAACATCCGCGCCCAGACCCGGCGGAGATTGCCGCCGAGGATGAGCTGGCGCTGCGCGAAGGTGAGATCGGCATCGAACACCTTGGCGAGCTCCGTCGCGTAGCTGCGCGAGGCACCGTGGCCGCCCCAGACGATGCGTTCGACCCCGAGTTCGCGCACGGCGAGGTCGACCGCGCCCGAGTGCGGGTCGGAGCCGGCGAATTCCAGCAGGATGTCCGGATACGGGCGGATGGCGCGGATGCCGATTTCCCAGTCGCCGCCGCTGTGGCCGCAGACGAGCGGCACGCCCGGATGGCGGCGCGAGAGCGTGACGACGTCGAAGGGCGTGCTTTCCGCCTCGAGGTTGCCTCCACCGATGCGGGGCCGCTCGCCGCCGACCTTGAGCCAGGTGTGGATGTACACGACCGCTCCGAGCTCCGCCGCGCGCCGGATGATCGCGTCGTTGTTCGGATGATCGCAGCGCAGCGGCGCCTTGCTGCCAACGGCCGCATACTTGATGCCGACGCACGGCCCGCGCGCGATCCACGCCTCCATCTTGGCGAGCGTCCGCTCGGGATCCGAGGGATCGATCCGGACCATGCCGCTCAGGCGATCCCGCTGCGCCGCGAGCACCTGCCGGATCGCGGCATCGACCGGCAGCTCCTGCAGCGGATCGAGGCGCGTCCCGCCGACATCGAGCGCGAAGGAGCGCTCGATGCCGAAGCGGTCCTGGTAGAAACGCAGCGCCTCGTGCTCGGCGATCGGATCGCCGGTGCCGGCGGCGATCAGGCCGTGGTAGTGCAGGTCCCAGATGCGCAGCGCCACGAGCTCCTCCCGCGTGGGCAGCCCGAAGG
This sequence comes from uncultured Opitutia bacterium, assembly GCA_937952235.1. GTDB lineage: Bacteria > Verrucomicrobiota > Verrucomicrobiia > Opitutales > Opitutaceae > ER46. The sequence goes on from CALFZM010000131.1 coordinate 28,699, forward strand.
CGGCGGGATCGAGGGCGAATTCGCGGGCGGACGTCGGCATGGCGTCAGGCGCGGGCGAGGGCGCGGCGGGCGTTGTCCGCCATGATTGCCTGCAGTTGCGGCCGGGTGAGGGGCGATTCGAAGAGGCGGAACAGCGCCGCCTCGACCGGAAAGTACGGCGCGTGCGAGCCGAAGAGGATCCGCTCGACCGGCACCCGGCCGGGCAGCGACCAGTGGTTGCCGTCGATCACGCGCCCCACCGCGCCCACCGCCTCGAGATTGGAGATCTCGTGCAGGACGTTCGGCAGGTCGCGCAGCGCGCGCGACGGCGCGAGGCGCAACCACTGCCATGAACCCAGCAATTGGATACGCGCGCCGGGCCGCTCCGCGAGCAGGCGCACGAGGGGCGTCGCGGGCGTGGGCAGCACCCGGATCGCGGGGTGGTGCACGCGCGGATCCTCCAGTTCGAGCGAGATCTGGACCAGCAGCCCGCGGGCGGTCGCCGCGTCGAGCAACCGCGCGAACTCCGGGTGCTCGAGCGTGTAGCCCTGGTAGCCCGGGTGCAGCCGGATCGCGCGCATCCGGTGCACCTCGTGGCACCGGCGGAGGTCGTCCTCCCAGTCGGGCCACATCGGGTTGACGCTGCCCACCGGCCGGAAAAGCCCGTCGCCCTCGCTCCGGCACTCCGCCGCCAGCCGGGCGTTCACCCCCGCGAGGTCCTTGCTGAAGATTCCGTCGAAGCTGCCGGCCCACGCTTCCGTCACGCCGTGGCGTTGCAGTTTCGCCGCGAGCGCCGCCGTGCGATCGTACTTCAGCCGGCGGAACGGCCAGCCATGCAGGTGCACGTTGGTATCGACGAGCGGGACCTTCGTCGCTCCAGCCCCGGCCTGGGCCCGGCCGGACCCGGCGGCCGTGGCCACGGCCGCGGTCGCAATCGCGGAGCGGAGAAAGGCGCGGCGGGGGAGCGGCATCGGAGCGGCGAGGGGATGCGGCAACGTCGGAGCGGCCCGGAACCCCGTCAAGGATGCAGCCGGCGCAGACCAGGGAACTTTCGTGCGCGCGGAGGGAGAGCGTGCCGCGGGCGAATTCGACTCGGCGGCCTCCCTGCGCTCCCCTTGACTTGCGCGCCGCGCCCCCCTCCGCTCCCCGTCCTTCCGTCCACCCCGGCGATGATCTTCCGCACCCGTTTGCCCTCGGTCCTGATTTCCTTGCTTGCCGTTGGCGCCAGCCTGGCGGCCGCGCCCCGTGAGCCCTGGACGACCTCGCGCGTCGCCGGTTCGCCGGAGCCGCTCAAGCCGTTCACGTCCGAACCCTTCGCGCGCGAGCTGGAGCTGTCCGATGCGCTCGAACTCGCGGCCGTGCCCGGCGGACGGGCCTGGCTGGCGGTCGAGCGCCGGGGGCGCGTGCTCACTTTTCCCGCCGGGACCGCCGCCCCGGCGGCCGACGTGGTGCTCGACCTGCGCCCGCGGCATCGCCGGCTGGACAACACCTACAGCGTCGCCCTGCATCCGCGGTTTCGGGAGAACCGGCAGCTCTACGTCTGCTACGCGCTCGCCGACGGACAGCGGGACGGCAGCCGCATCTCGCGTTTCACCCTCACGTCGCTGGCGCCCCTGCGCGCCGATCCCGCGAGCGAGGAGATCATCCTGACCTGGCGCGCGGGCGGGCACAACGGGTGCAGCCTGCAGTTTGGCCCGGATGGCTTCCTTTATATTTCCACCGGCGACGCCGGACCCGCCGCGCCGCCCGACCTGTACGCCACCGGCCAGGACGTGACGGACCTCGAGGGCTCGATCCTGCGCATCGACGTCGACCGGGCCGACCCGGGCCGGGCCTACCGCATCCCGCCGGACAACCCGTGGGCCGACGCCCCGACGGTGCGGGCGGCCGACGGCGCGATGAAGCCGGCGCGGCCGGAGATCTGGGCCTACGGTCTGCGCAACCCGTGGCGGATGAGCTTCGACCGCGTGAAGGGCGACCTGTGGTGCGGCGACATCGGCTGGGAACTCTGGGAGATGGTCCACCTGATCCGCCGCGGCGGCAACTACGGCTGGAGCGCGCTGGAGGCGAGCCAGCCGATCAAGCCGGAGCTGCTGAATCCGCTGAGTCCCGTGACCAAGCCGGTCGTGGCGCACCCGCACGCCGAGGCGGCCTCGATCACCGGCGGTTTCGTGTACCACGGGCGGCAGTTTCCCGAACTCGCGGGCGCGTATGTCTACGGCGACTACGTGACGGGAAAGATCTGGGCGCTGTGGCACGACGGCAGCCAGGTGGTCCGCCACGAGGAGATCGCCGACACGCCGCACGCCATCATCGCCTTCGGCCAGGACGACGACGGCGAGCTCTGGTACCTGCATTATCCCGGCCGCAGCAGCCTGCACCGGCTCGTGCGCAACCCGCAGGCGGCGCCCGCGGCACCTTTTCCCCGGACGCTGGGCGAGACAGGAATTTTTGCCGACGTCGCCCGCCGGGTGCCGTCGCCCGGGGTGCACCCGTTCTCCGTCGGTACGGCGCTGTGGGAAGACGGCGCCGTGGCCGAGCGGCTGGTGGCGCTGCGCGGCACGAGCTCGATCGTCACGACCGCCCGCCCGCGGCCCGGCCGGAAGGGCGGTGCGCCGGGAATCGAATACACCACGACCTGGCCGGCGGGCGCCGTGCTCGTGCGCACGATCCTGCCCGGTGCGCTCGCACCCGACGACGCGGCCCGTTCCAAGCCGATCGAGACGCAGTTGCTGCATTTCGACGGCGAGGCATGGAACGCGTACACTTATCGGTGGAACGAGGCCGGAAGCGACGCCGAGCTGGTGCCGGCGGAGGGGTTGGACGTGACGATGCGGGTCTCCGCCGATCCGCAGGCCGCGGGGCCGCGCACGCGCGAGTTCACCTGGCGGTTCGAAAGCCGCGCGGAGTGCCTGCGCTGCCACAACACCTGGAACCGCGGGGCCCTCGCGTTCACCCCCGTGCAACTGCACCGCGCCGGTGCCGCGCAGCGCCGGGAGTTGCTCGCGCTTGGCCTGATCGACGACCACTTCCTCGCCCGGGCGCCCCAGGAAGCGGTCGCGCTCGACGGCCCCGACGCCGCGGCGCGAGCATGGCTGCACGTCAACTGCGCCACCTGTCACACGGCGCACGCCGGCGGCGCGGTGCCGCTTTTCCTGGGCGGCGAGCTGCCGCCCGACAAGATGAACGCGATCGACGTGCCGCCGACGCAGGGAGGACTCGGCCTGACGCACGCCCGGCTCATCGCCCCGGGGGAACCGTGGAACTCGGTCCTCGCGGTGCGCATGGCAAAGTCCGGCGCGGGGCACATGCCGTTGCTCGGCTCGCGCGAGCCCGATGTCGCCGGGCTCCGGCTGATCGAGGACTGGATCGCCCGCCTGCCGGGCGGCCGCGGTTCCGCGGAGCCCGCCAGCGCGCGCTGGGACGCCGGCACGATCGCGCGCGCGCTCGCGACCGTCGACGGTGCCATGCGCCTTCGGCGCGCCGTCGATGACGGTCGCATCGACGAGACGCTGCGGCTGCAGGCCTTCCAGCAGGCATGGGCGTCGCCGGAGCCGACGATCCGCGACCTGTTCGAGCGGTTCAAGCCGGACGCCCGGCGCGAGCGCACCCTCGGGGCGACCGTCGATCCGGCCTCGATCCTCGCCTTGAGCGGCGACCCGGGCCGGGGCGCAACCCTGCTGTCGCCCGAGGGCAAGCTCGCCGCGTGCCTGGCCTGTCACGTCGTGCAGGGGCACGGACGGCACTTCGGCCCCGACCTCTCGCGCATCGGCGCGCAGCAGGAC
>CALFZM010000132.1 GCA_937952235.1 uncultured Opitutia bacterium
GTTGGATCCTGACGGCCGGGGACGGCCGCGCTCCCAGGGGAAAAGCTCAGCGGTACAGCAGCGCCGCGGCGCGCTGCTCGGCGAAGGCGGCGCCCGCCTTCGTCCACCGCGCCTTGATCGCCGCGCGCGACTCGCCGGCCTTGATCGCGTTGAGCGTCTCGTCGTCGCCCAGCAGCCGGCCCATGTCGTCGACCTTGAACTTGTCGGGGTAGAGCCGATTCACGGCCAGCGCGAGCTCGATGCCGATGTCGACCACGGGACAGGCATTGCGGTCGGTGAGGATGGCGCGGATGCCGCCGCATTCCTGGTCCTTGTACTTCAGCGACGCCGCCGGGCCGGGGTAGAACGACATCGACGGCGTGAACTTCACCGCCTCGAAGCGAACGCCGGGAATGCCGGCGCGGTTCATTTCCGCGGCCAGTTTCTCGCCGTCGACGAAGGGCGCACCGACCTGCTCGAAGGGCTTGGCGGTGCCGCGGCCCATCGAGATCGAGGTGCTCTCGAGCAGGCAGAAACCCGGGTAGAGCGTCGCGGCGGTCAGGCTGCGCATCGAGGGCGAGGGGTTGATCCAGGGCAGCCCCGTCTCGTCATACCAGCGGTCGCGCGTCCAGTTCTCGCAGCGCACGATCTCCAGGTCCGCGCCGTAGCCGAGCTGCTGGTTGTAGAAGCGCGCCAGCTCGCCGAGCGTCATGCCGTGCCGGACGGGCATGGCGTGGAAGCCGATGAAGCTCGGTGGCCGCGACATCACCGGGCCCTCGAACGAGGCGGCGTTGATGGGATTCACGCGGTCGAGCACGATGAGTTTCTTCTTCGCCCGCGCGGCGGCCTCGAGCGCGGCGCCCAGGGTGGCGGAGTAGGTGTAGAAGCGCGCCCCGATATCCTGCAGGTCGAAGACGAGCGCATCGAGATCCTGGAGATGAGCCGGCTTCGGTGCCCGGGACCGGATCACGGCGAGGTCGTACTCGGCCGCGGTCATGCCCGGGGTGCGCTTGGGCGATTCGCCGTAGAGGCTGTAGATGGGCAGCTTCGTCCGCTCGTCGAGCGTGTCGCCGACCTTTTCGTCGGCGACGCCGCGGATGCCGTGCTCCGGGGCGAAGAGGGCGATGAGCTTCACGTCCTTCGCCTCGTGCAGGAGGTCGATCGTGGTGCGCCCCTGCCGGTCGCGCCCGGACTGGTTCGTGATGAGCCCGATGCGCTGGCCGCGCAGGCGGGCGAAATCCTCCTTCACCAGCACGTCGATGCCGTTGAGCGTGGCCCCGACGTCGCGCCCGATCGCCTCGGCCGCCAGGGTGCCGAGCTCGCGGCGCAGCGGCGTGGCGTCGCCCTTGCCGTCGGGGTGCACGCGATTGCTCAGGAAGATGACGAAACTTTGCGAGCCCGGGTCGAGCCAGAGGCTCGTGCCGGTCCAGCCCGTGTGGCCAAACGAGGCGCCGGCGGGGAACCAGCGGCCGCGCGGGCCCGAGTAGCGCGTGTCGATATCCCAGCCCAGGCCCCGGCGATCGGAGCCGTCGTTCTGCACCCGGGTCATCCGGGCGATGCTCGCCGCGCTGAGGATGCGGGCGCCCTCGAGTTCGCCGCCGTTGAGCAGCATCCGGCAGAAGCGCGCGAGATCGGCGGCCGTGAGGAACAGGCCGGCGTGTCCCGCCACGCCGCCCATGCGGCGAGCGGTGGGGTCGTGCACGACCCCGTGGATCATGGCGCCATCGACCTGCTCCGTCGGCGCGATCCGGGCCAGCTTCTCCTTTGGCGGCAGGAAACCGGTGTCGCGCAGCTTGAGCGGGCCGAAGATCTCCTCCTGGCAGTACACGTCGAGCGGCCGGCCGCTGACGATCCGGATGACCTCGCCGAGCACGATGTAGTTGATGTCGCTGTAGACAAAAGCGACCTCCGGCGGGGTGCGCGGCTGCTCCGCGCAGGCCAGCTCGATCGCGCGCGCGTAGCCTTCCCAGGCCGGCGTGGCGGGCAGGCTGGGCCGCAGGCCGGACATGTGGATCATCAGGTGCCGCACCGTGATCGCGCCTTTCCCGTGTTGGGCGAACGCCGGGAGATAACGCGCCACCGGCGCCTCGAGGTCGAGCTGGCCGCGCTCGGCGAGCTGCATTGCCGCGGTCGTGGTGGCGACGACCTTCGTCACCGACGCGGCGTCGTAGATCGTGTCCTCCGTCGCCGGCAGCGGCTGCGGCACGAGTGCGCGTTGCCCGTAAACCCGGCGGACGCTTTGCCCCCCGCTTTCAAACCAGAACACGCCGCCGGGCACCTTCCGTGCCGCAATCGCGCCGGCCACCGCCTGATCGATGGCGGCGAGCTTGTCGGTGCGGAACGTCGGCGCCGAGGTGGCGCAGGCGGAAACGACGAGGCCGAGGAGCAGGAGAAGTGCGGCGGGACGGAGCATGGGGAAAGGAAGTTTGCGGAGGGCACGCGTCGGCGAAGGCGCGTGCGGCCAGCCCCAGCCTCAGATCGCGGCGAGCGCCTGCTCGAGGAAGAGCCGGTTGGCCCGGGCGTTGGCGGTGGTTTCCTGCAGGGTCGCGCCGAGCTTGCAGCACTCGACCATGATCGGTCCGGAGAATCCGGCGGACTTCAGCCGGCGGAAGACGCCGACGAAATCGACCTTGCCCGTGCCGAACTGGATCATGACGTCGCTTTTCTGCGCGGCGCAGTCCTTGGCGCAGAAGCCGGTGACGTGTTCCGCGATCGGCTCGAGTTCGCGCACCGGATCCTTGCCGGTGTAATAGATGATGTTGCCGGCATCGTACCAGACCTTGAAGTTCGGGTGGCCGACCGCCTTGAGGGCATTGCGAATTTCCTCCGAGGCGCCGCTGCCGCCGCCGTGGGGCTTGAGCACGAGCTTGATGCCGCGTTCCTGCGCGAACGCGGCGGCGTCCGCCATGACCTTGAAATATTGCGCGTAGTGCGCCGGCTGGCTGACCCCGAACGTGAGCGCGAACTGCACGCCCAGTGTGTGCGCGTGGGTCAGTTGCTGGCGCACGTCGGCAATGGCGTCGGCGAGCGGGACGCCGTTGCGGACGCGAACGGCCGTCATGTTCACGGCGAGCCCGCGCGCGGCGATCTTCCGTTTCAATCCCGCCAGGTATTCCGGGGTGGCGGCGCTGCCCGTGAAGGGATCGGCCTTGGTCGGAGACAGCAGGCCCGTGAGCCCGTAACCGGCGGCCCGGATGGCGTCGAGCGTCTCGTCGTACGTCCAGGTGTTGAAGGGCCGGTTGAAGCAGCCGATGGGCCAGCGCGGCGCACCGGCCGCGGTGGCGGGCTGGCACAAGGCGGTGGCGCAGGCAGCGCCGGACGTGGCGAGGAAGTGACGACGGGAGAGGAGTCGCTCGGGCATGGGGGGGTGGAGCAGGCTTTGTCCCGGGGCGGGCGGGGGCAATCCCGAAGCCGGCGGAAAAAATGAATAGGGCCCGTCCCGGCGCCGTCGGAGGCATACCGGCGGTTTATGGCTGGCGAGAATCCGATTGCCCTCCCGGCCGTCGATCGCGTTACCTGCCCGCCGGCATTACGCCTATCCCCGCATCATCCTATGAAAATCCGCTCTCTTATCCTCACCGTCGTGTGCGCCCTCGCCGTCGGTGTCGGCGCCCAGGCTGCCGATACCGAGACCGAGCTTGCTGGCAAGATGGACAAAATGGGCTCGGCCTTCCGCGCGCTCCGCCGGCAGGCGGGCGACGCCTCGAAGAACGCCGACTCGCTCGCGAAGGTCGCCATCATCAAGCAAAACGCCATCGCCTCGGCCAAGCTCGAGCCGGTCAAGAAGGCCGACCTGCCCGCGGCCCAGCAGAAGAAGTTCGTCGCCGACTATCAGGCCAAGATGAAGGAGTTCGTCATGCTGGCCGAGAAGCTCGAGGCGGCGTTCAAGGCCAACAACAACGCCGAGGCCGAAAAGCTGATCGGCCAGATGGCCGATGCGCAGAAGGCGGGCCACAAGGAATTCCAGAAGAAGAAGGACAAGAAGTAAGTTTTCGCGGCCCAGCGTCGTGTTCGTGAGGCGCCGCCGGTTTGCCCGGCGGCGCTTCTTTTTTTGCCTCGTCCGAGCCTGAAGCAGGGCGTTCGCCTTCAAATCACTCCTGAGCGAACTCATGCCGTCGGCCTTCGAATCAGCCGTGAAAACGGCCGCACCGAAAGGTGGAGCGGCATGTCCTCATGCCGCTGCGGGCGGATCCGTCGCACGTCAGCCGCCTGGGGACAGGCGGCTCCACCCGGACTGAAACGTCCCGGATGGGGCGCGCGTAATGTGAGGTGAAGAGGAGGACGGATGGAGCGTGCGATTCGATTCCCGCTCGTCGCGACCCGGCGCGGCCGTCATGCTCCCGGTCCACCCTTCCACCATGACCTCCGCTCCCCCGCTTCCCCGCGTCGCATTGCTCGGCCTCGGCATCATGGGAGGAGGGATGGCGCGGAGACTGCAGGGCGCCGGTTTCCCGCTGGCGGTGTACAATCGCGCGCCGGGCAAGGCCGCGGCGCTCGCCGCCGCGGGCGCGCGAGTCGCCGGCACGCCGCGCGAGGCCGTGGAGGGTGCCGGTCTGGTCTTCAGCATGGTGGCCGACGACGTCGCCTCGCGCGCGATCTGGCAGGGAGCCGACGGCGCGCTGGCCGGCCTCGGCCGCGGCGCGGTGGCGGTCGAGTGCAGCACGCTCACCGTGGCGTGGGTGAAGGAACTGGCCTGGGCGGTGGCGGAGCGGGGCGGGGAGTTCCTCGATGCACCCGTCACGGGCAGCAGGGATGCCGCCGCCGGAGGTGCGCTGAATTTTCTCGTCGGAGGCGGCGCCGCGGCCCTGGAGCGCGCGCGCCCGGCCTTCGACGCCATGGGCCGCAGCCTCACGCACCTCGGGCCGACCGGCAGCGGCGCCCTGGTGAAACTGGTCAACAACTTCCTCGCGGGCGCGCAGGTGGCGGCGCTGGCGGAGGCGCTGACCTGGCTCGAGCGCAGCGGCGTGGACCGCGACCGTGGCATGGCCTTCCTCCTCGAGGGCGCGGCCGCGAGCCCGATCGTGAAAACGGTTGCCGCGCGCATGCTGGCACCGGATTTCACGCCGCATTTCCTCCTGCGGCTGATGGCGAAGGACCTTGGTTATGCGCTCGACGAAGCGGGCCACCGTGGCGTCGCGCTCACGATGGCGGAGGCGGCGCTCGGCCAGTTTCGCACGGCGTTGGCGGCCGGACTGGGGGACAGGGACATGGCGGCGGTGGTGGACGGCGTGAGGCGGTCGGCGCGTTGACGCTGCGGGTGCGGCCGGCGCGGGAGCGTCGGGGCGCACAAATGGCTTGCGCGCGCCCGCCGGCGCTGGCGGCGTTGGCGCCGCATGGTCGACCTACCCCTCGCCCTGGCCCTGGGGCCGCTCACGGTCCTGTTCCTCAGTGTCGTATTCATCATCGCGGCGATCGCCTGGCTCCGGCTGCACGCGTTCTTCGCCCTGATCTTCGCCGCCATGCTGGTCGGCCTGCTGACCGTGGCGGGGCAGACCGGCGACGGCCGCTTCATCAAGACGGTCGAGACCGTGATGGTGGAGTTCGGCAAAGCGGCCGGTTCCATCGGCTTCACCATCGCGATCGCGTCGGTGATCGGCGTGGCGCTCATGGAAAGCGGCGCCGCCGGCAAGATCATCCGGCGATTCATCGCCGTGCTCGGCGAGGCTCGCGCGTCGCTCGCGCTGCTGGCATGCGGCTTCGTCCTCGCGATCCCGGTCTTCTTCGACACGGTCTTTTTCCTCCTCGTGCCGCTGGCACGGGCGCTGAGCCTGCGCACGGGCAAGAACTACATGCTCTATGTGCTCGCGATCTGCGCGGGCGGCGTGATCACGCATGGGACGGTGCCGCCGACCCCCGGTCCACTCGTCGTGGCCGAGACCCTCAAGATCGACCTTGGCGTCGCGATCATCGGCGGGCTCCTCTTCGGCCTGCTGCCAGCGCTGGCGGGGCTCGGTTTCGCCAAGTGGGTGAACCGTCGCATGCCGGTGCCCGTGCGCGAGGCGTCGGGATCGTCGCTCGCGTCGCTGCAGGAGGTCGCATCGCGGCGCGAGGAGGACCTGCCGGGATTCTGGGTGTCGATCGCGCCGGTGCTGCTGCCCGTGGCCTTGATCGCCTTCGCCTCGACCGCGGCGGCGCTGCGCGGTTCGCTTCCGTCCGAGGTCGTGCAACTCGCGGAGTTCTTCGGCAACAAGAACATCGCCTTGCTGCTGGGTGCGATCATCGCGCTGGCAGTCTATGCGCGTCAGAAAGGCATCGGCGTGCGGCAGCTCGGCGACGGCCTCGGGCCGCCGCTCGAGGTGGCGGGCGTCATCATCCTCATCACGGCGGCGGGCGGGGCGTATGGCGCCATGATCCGCAATGCGGGCGTCGGCGACGCCGTGCGTTCGCTGGCGGGCGACCAGGCGGTCAATTACGTCCTGCTGGCCTGGGTGCTCTCGGCGGTGATACGCGTCGCGCAGGGATCGGCCACCGTCGCGATGATCACCTCGTCGTCCATCCTGCTCTCCATCGCCGGTCCCGCGGGTTTCGGCGTGCATCCGCTCTACGTCTTTCTCGCCGTGGGCTACGGCGCCACCGTGCTCTCCTGGATGAACGACAGCGGCTTCTGGGTCATCAGCCGCCTCGGCGGCCTGACGGAGGGAGAGACGCTCCGGAGCTGGACGATCCTCCTCACGGTCATCTCGGTCGTCGGCCTCATCCAGGCGCTGATCTTCGCGGCGATCTGGCCGAACCTGTGGTTCTGACGGCGCCTGACGCCGAGCCCGCGTCCGGGCGATGGGCCCACGGAACACACGGCGTACACGGAAGAACGCCGGGATTCTTCCGAGCCTTCCGGGTGTTCCGTGGGCAACCGGCCTGATTCAATACGTCGCGCGGCCGCCGGAGATGTCGAAGACGGCGCCGGTGCTGAACGAGCATTCGTCCGAGCAGAGCCACGCGACCAGGCCCGCCACTTCGGCGACGGTGCCGGGGCGGCCGAGCGGGATCTTCGACAGCATGTAGGCGACGTGCTCCGGGGAGCACTGCTTGAGGATGTCGGTCTCGATCACCGCGGGCGTGACGCAGTTCACCCGGATGCCCGTCTGGGCGAGTTCCTTGCCGAGCGACTTGGTCAGCCCGATCACGCCGGCCTTGGCGGCACTGTAGTGGGAGGCGTTGGGATTGCCTTCCTTGCCGGCGATCGAGGCGATGTTGACGATCCGGCCTGCGTTGCGTGCGAGCATCTGCGGCACCAGGGCGCGGCAGCAGAGGAAGACGGCGAACAGGTCGAGCTCCATCACCGCGCGCCATTCCGCCGGCGTGCACTCCCAGAGTTTTTTCGACACGCCGGCGATCCCGGCGTTGTTGACGAGCAGGTCGACGTGGCCGAACCGCGCGGATGTGGCCGCGGCCGCCGCCGCCACGGGAGCCTCCTGGGTGATGTCGACGGTGGCGGTGTGCACCCGGTCCGCTTCGCCCAGGGCCTGCGCGGCGGCCGCGAGGGCGGCAGGATCGTTGTCCCAGAGGGAAACGCGCGCGCCGGAGGCGAGCAGGCGCTGGGTAATGGCGAATCCGATACCGCGCGCGGCCCCGGTCACCACGGCGGAGCGGCCGGCAAGGTCGATCCGGTTCACTTGAGCTCGCGGATCTTGATGTTGCGGTACCAGCAGTCGTCCTGGTGGTAGGTGAGCATGATGTGGCCGACGATCTTGTCGCCGAAGCCGGGCTCGTTCTTGAACTTGCTGTCGAGGATGCCCGCCTTCACCGCCTCGCTGCCCATCTCGAAACTGAGCACGTTGCGACCGTTGAGCCAGTGCTCCACCTTCTTCCCGCGCACGACGATCTTCGACTCGTTCCACGAGCCGGGCGCGCGCAGCGGCTTGTCGGCGGCGGCGGGCAGCACCTCGTAGAATGCCGCCGTCTGGCGGTCCGCGCCGTGGCCGCCGTCCGGATGTCCGGCGTCGTCGATCATCTGGTACTCCGGGCCGGGCGAGCGCGGCCGCGATTCCGTGACGAAGTACTTCACGCCATTGTTCCCTTTCGGCAGGAGCCGCCACTCCCACGCGAGCTCGAAGTCGTCGTACTTTTTCTCGGTGATGATATTGTCGCCTTTGACCTTGGGCAGGCAGTGCAGCAGTCCGTCGGCGACCTCCCAGCCGGTGATGGGAGTGCCGGCGGGCTTGTTGAACACCCGCCAGCCTTTCGTGCTCTTGCCGTCGAAGAGGAGCGTCCAGCCGGCGGACTTTTCCGCGGCCGTGAGCGTGTTGGGGGCGGCGGGCGCGGCACCGGCGATCGCGGCACCGGCGAAAAGGGCGAGGCAGGCGAGGAAAGGGCGGGGGTTCATGCGGGGAAGGTTGTGGGCGAAGCGTCGGCGTTTGAAAAGCCGGGAGTGCGACCGCGCCGCCGGGCGCACTTTCGCGCCCGCAAAAGCGGCTTGTTCGGCTTGCCCCGCGCCCGTATCAGCGTCCCTTCCTTCCCCGATGCCCGCCCACGTCGTCGTTCGCGATCTGCGCAAGTCCTACGCCGGGGTCGAGGCTGTCCGCGGCGTGAGCTTCGACATCGCGGCCGGCGAGATCTTCGGCCTGCTCGGCCCCAACGGCGCCGGCAAGACCACCACGGTCGAATGCCTCATCGGCCTGCGCGAGCCCGACGGCGGCGAACTGGAGGTCTGCGGGCTGGACGCGCGCCGGCAGCCGCAGGAAGTGAAGCAGCGGATCGGCGTGGCGCTGCAGAGCACGTCGCTTCAGGACAAGATCACGCCGCGCGAGGCGCTGCGGCTTTTCGGGACGTTCTACCGCGAGCGCGTGCCCGTGGACGAACTGCTGCGGCGGTTCGCGCTGGAGGAGAAGGCGGACGCGCGGTTCGACACCCTGTCCGGCGGCCAGCGGCAGCGGCTGGCGCTCGCGCTCGCGTTCGTCAACCGGCCGCAACTTGTCCTGCTCGACGAGCCGACCACGGGGCTCGACCCGCAGGCGCGGCGCGAGCTGCATGCGGCCATCGCGCAGATGAAGCACGACGGCTACACCGTGCTGTTCACGACCCATTACCTCGACGAGGCCGAGCACCTGTGCGACCGCGTCGCGATCATCGACCGCGGCCGCATCGTCGGCCAGGGGGCTCCGCGCGAGCTGATCGCGCAGTCGCGCGGCCTGCAGCAGGTGCAATGCGCCACCTCGGGGCCGCTCGACCTGGGCCGGCTGGCCGCGCTGCCCGGGGTGACCGAGGCCGGGGCGGTCGAGGGAGCGGGATTCGTGTACCGCTTCCGCACGGGCGATGCGACGGCCGCGCTCGCGGCGCTGATGGAATTGATCCGCACCTCGGGCGTCGAGCTCGTCGACCTCGAGGCGCGCCGGGCCTCGCTGGAGGACGTGTTCCTGCGGCTCACGCAGCGCGGGCAGGAGGCGGCGGCATGAACGCGATCCTCGAGCACCTGCGCCTTTCGCTCCGGCTGCATTTCCGGAACAGGATGGCGCTGCTGTACGGGTACCTGTTCCCGCTCATCTTCCTCGTGGCGTTCTGGGTGCTGTACCGGCACGAGCGCGTGCCGCTGCTGCGGCACATGGGCGAACTGCTGACGGTGGCGGTGCTCGGCGGCGCGTGCTTCGGGCTGCCGACGACGCTCGTGAGCGAGCGCGAGCGCGGCGTCTGGCGACGCTACCGGCTGACGCCCGTCCCGACCTGGGCGTTCGTGACCAGCACGGTGCTGGCCCGCTACGTGATCGTGCTGTCGGCCGGGCTGCTCCAGCTCGGCCTCGCGCTGGCGATCGGGATGACGTTTCCCGAACACCCCTTTGGACTTTGGGTGACGTTCACCGCCGTCGCCTTCGCCTTCATCGGCCTGGGGCTCGTGATCGCGACCCTGGCGGACAATGTCCCCGCCGTGCAGGCGCTCGGGCAGTGCATCTTCCTGCCGATGCTGATCATCGGCGGTGTCGCGGTGCAGCTCGCGAGCCTCCCGCTGTGGGCGCAGCACGTGTCGGCGTACTTCCCCGGCCGTTACGCCGTCGAGGCCATCCAGGCGTGCGTCAACGGCCGCGGGCTGCCGGGCGCCCGGTTCAGCCTGCTCGCCCTCGGGCTCGTCGGTTTCGCCGGGTGCCTCGCCGGCGCAAAGATGTTCCGCTGGGACGCGCAGCAGCGGTTCGCGGCCCGCACGGGCAAGCTCTGGCTCGCGCCCGCGCTGGCCGCGTGGGTGGCGGTCGGCCTGCTGGCCGAGTGGCGCGGGCGCATCGCGGTGCCGGTCGACCGGGAGCTGCCGGCCCCGGCGCAGCCCGTCGCGCCTGCTCCCGTGACGACCCCGGCCGTCACGCCGCCGGCCCCCGAAACCCCGCCCGCGTCCCCGGTCGCGGTGACGCCGACGACCACGCCGCCGGCCGCGTCCCCGGTCGCGGTGACGCCGCCGCCGGCCCCCCCGGTC
>CALFZM010000133.1 GCA_937952235.1 uncultured Opitutia bacterium
AGATTTCTGCCTGTCTCGTGGGCTCGGAGATGTGTATAAGAGACAGGTCCTCCGCGGCCTGTTGCAGGATGCCACCCTGAGGATCGGGACGCCCGAAAAGGAGGCGGAGCTGCGCTTCAGCCGAGTCGAAATCGGCGCGCGCGGCCAGCGCCCACAGCCGCTCCCAGGCCGCCGCATAGCTGCCGTCCACGCCGACCGGCTCGGACGACGGGGCGGGAAGGTCGGGCGGCACCCAGCGTCGCGACGGGGGCGGGACCGGGTCGGCGACGCGCTCCACCACCTCGAAATACTCCCTCATCCGGCCGTTGCCCGGACCCGCGCGGGCCGCGAGCGCAAATACCATCGTCTCGCTGCGCCCGTCGCGCTCCCACGTGAGCGCGATCTCCTGCCGCGGCCAGTCGAGCTCGATCCGGCGGGTGATCCCCTCCTCGCCTTGGGCATGGCGCACGCCGCGGGCGTCCGAAAAATCCTGCAACACCCGCACGCGCAGGTCGGCTCCGAGATGGTCGATCACGCAGCCCATTATTCGGTCAGCCAGCGCAGTCCCTCCGGGGCATTCCAGACCACCGGCTGCCAGCGCCAGCCCGCCTGCGTGATCGCGGCGATGTAGGGCGCCTTCAGGTCCTGCAGGTTGAACGTATAGGCCCGCGTGAGCTCGCCCGTGGGTCGCCCGTCGGCGTCGAGCTGCGCGCCCACGACCCGCGTATGCTCAAACGCGAAGAACTGGATGCCGGACGCCGCGCGCCATTCGAGGCGCCCGCCTTGGGCGCCGGCCGAGGCGTCGAAGGCGCTCCAGTACTCCCGGACACGCACCGTGCGGCTCCGTTCGTCCAAATCCAAGACGAGCCGGTGCACCCGTTGCATCCGATGCACACGCATCAGGTCGAACCAGCGCGCGTCGGCGTAGCGCCAGTTCACTTCGAGCCTACCGTCGGGTCGCACGGTGACCTCGGTGGGCACTGCCGGGCGGTTCAGCGCGAGCAGCGCCGCGCGGAGCGTCGAGGCGCTTTCCGGCAACGCCACCGTTGCGGCAGGAATGCGCGCGGCCCACGCCGAACCCTTGAAGAACCAGAAGCCCGCGGCCAGGAGGTTGAGGGCGACGATCGCCGCCATCAGCGCGGGCCGGCGCGTGAGCCGCTCCGAGACGCGTTCGCTGCGAATCACGGCCGCGGCGGGCACTGCCGCCGCACGGTCCACCACCGGCCCCAGGGCCCGCTCCCGCTCCGCGAGCACCCGGCTGCGGTCAGCCGCGGTCCACGCGTAGAGTTCGGGGCCGGCCGTGACCACGTGCACCCACTCGCCCTGACCCTGGTGCCGGCGCGCCGTCCAGCCCTGCGCATCGCTTCCACTTGCCTGGGCAAACGCGAAAAAGGCCCCGTAGCGGTCCAGCGCGCGCTGCGCCGCGCCCGGAGAGACGAAACGCGCGGCCAGCGCGGACTCCCCGCGAGCGTTGAAGGACAACCGCGCCTCCTCCGCTTCACCAACGACCGCGCCGAGGCCGGCCTTCGCATCGACGTTCAGCGCCGGATCGGCATCGGGGCCGAAGACCGTCGCCCACGGGACCGGGGCACGAGACCCTGCAGCCGGGCCCGCATCCGCCTGCGGCGCCGGCGTCCGCGGGACGGCCGCCGCGCCGCGCTGCAGGACGAGCCCGTCCAGGAGGTGCACGACGGCCTGCGGCCCGCCGACGATGAGGAAAAAGCCGAGGAACCACACCAGGGGCCGCAGCGAGAGTCCCGCCCGCGACAGGGCGAGCGCGAGCACGGTCATGAGCAACGCGAGCACGGCCGCCACGAAGGCCAGCGCGGCGAATTGCGGGTGTTCGCGGATCCAGGAGAGGAAACGTTCCATGCGGAAAGGAAGAGGGGCGGACGCGGCGCAGGACGAATCAGCCACCTTTTCAGGCCGCCGCCAAGGCCAGGCCGAGGCTGCGCATGACAAGTTCCGCGAGATTCAAGGCGCGGGACATGTCGTCTTCCGCCGCGGTCACCCGGGCGACATGGGCCAGACCGTCGTCGCGCACCTGTCGCACGAGGTACGCCTGGGCCAGCACCGTGTCGCCATCGCGCACGTTGCGGACGAGCAGGCCCGGCATGTCGGCGGCGAACTCCAGGTAAACGGGTGCGACCTGCGACTGCTCACTCCGCAGCCCCTCGAGGATCTCGCGGAGCAGCGCCCGCGCGTCGCCGGTGTCGCGCCGCAGGTTGAGACTGAGCTGGATCCGGCCACCCGCGTCGAACACCAGCGTGCGGCGGCCGTCGTCGATGACATGCCAGCCCAACGGCACGCGGCACACGGCGGCAATCGCGCCGGCCCCGATGACGGCGAACCTGCCGGCCAGATCGGTCTCGAGCACGCGCGGCGCCAGCCCGGCGCCCCGGTCACGAAGCCGGACGTTCACTGGATGTTCCGGGTCGAGCGTGGCGGCGTCGCCCGACAGCGCGAGCTCGGCAGGTGCGGCGGGCTCGCCGGTGTCGGCGCTCACCACCGGCACGCCGTCGCGTTCCGATGTCGTCACCGCGCGCGGCGCTCCCGCCTCCGGTGCTGCCCTGGTCTCCGCCGGCGCCGCCTCTGCCGGCGCGGAAGGCTCCGCCCGAGCGACGTCCGCGGGAGGCGGCACCGCGGCGGTGCGCAGCAGTGCGGTCGAAGAACCGCGCGGCTCGGCGAGCCGGAACGACATGAGCGCCCGCTGCAGCGTCGGTTCCACACTCGGCCAGACCGCCTCCGGCGCCACGATGGAGAGATTGAGCAGGCGTCCCCCGTCCTCGAGCAACGCGGTCCGAAGGCGCATCAGGCCGGCCTCCGAAGGTTGCTGCGCCTCCACCAGCAGGCAGGGCAGGCCGCCGATCATGCCCGGGGCGAGGGAGAGAAGTTCGAGCTGCGACTCGCGCGCCAGGAATTCGGCCCAGTCCTGCACCGTGCCATCGGCGTAGGCGGGACGCGCGACCAGCGACAGGAGCACCGCGCCGTAGCCGGCCATGATGACCTGGAGGGGAAAGAAGGCGGTGGGCTGGTCGAAATCGGGGCGTTCCTCCGGCACCGGCACTTCATGAAACCCTGCCGGGCGGAGATAGCTGAAAGCCAGGCCGGCGATGCGGTCGGGCACCTCGATGCGAACGAACTCGGGGACGGGGCTCATGATGTTTCTTGGGGGCTGGGGGGGATGACGTGGCCAGCCTATCCGATCGGGCCGCATGCAGCCATGGGCCGGCGGGGGTGGGCCGTTGGTCCCAATCTCCGCCGGGTCACGGGCTTCATCCTCGACCGCGGAGCGGGCCCGGGCTACGTCCCCCGCATGCGCTGGCTGCTCCTGCTCGCTGCCCTGGTTCCCTCAACGCTGGCGGCGGCGGAGACGCCACCCGATCCGACCACGCTGCCTGCGCCGGAAAAAGCGCGGGTGCCGCGCCTGGCCGCCGCGGTCACGATCGACGGCCGGCTCGACGAGCCGGTCTGGGCGCAAGCCGCCCGGCTGGGGCCCTTTCGCCGCAACGACACGGGCGGCGCGGAACGCGAGCCGACGTTCGTCCGTATCTGGTACGACGATACCGCACTGCACCTGGGCTGGAGTTGCGACGACGCGGATGTCTCCGCCACGCTCACCGCCCGCGACGCCAACCTCTGGGAGGAGGAGGTCGTCGAGTTCTTCGTTTCGCCGGAGCAGCCCGCGCGCTACTTCGAGTTCCAATGGAACCCGGTGGGCGGAGTCTTCGACGCGCGGGTCACGAACGAACTCGACGGTCGCGGATTGTCGCGGCGCATCGACGTCGACCGCAGCTTCACCGCCGCCGGCATGACGAACGCAGTCCGGATTTCGCGCGCACCGGCAAAGACCGGCGGGCAGGGTGGCTGGAAGGTCGAGGTGAAGCTGCCATTCGCGAGCCTGGGTCGGACTGCACCGCGCGCCGGCGAGATTTGGAGGGCCAACTTCTACCGCTACAATCGCACCCGCGGCGAGCGGGAGGAACTCGTGAGCTGGTCGCCGACCCGCCTACGTAGTTTTCATCAGCCCGTACGTTTCGGCCGCCTCGAGTTCGGACCGTGATCGGCGGCGGTGTAAAGTGCGTCGGCGAAACTTACGCTTCGCGCGCTCAGGCTCACGCCCCGAGAAAAATTCTGTCTTCGCTAACTCGCGCCCCATCACTAGGTGAAACACCTCAGGCGGATGCCGGCGTCCATTCGGCACGTGTTGTGCAAACAAATCGTCACAAACACTTCGACGCTCTCACCCTTGACCCAGCCCACCATGGAAACCCCGTTGAACTTCACGTCGCACCTGCTCGAGTCGCTGGCCGGTCTTGCCCCCGAAGATCAGATGCGGTCCCTGAACGAGCTGATCGCCCAGCCCATCAAGATGCTTTCGATCTACCGGGTCCTCGAGCTGCGGGCGGCGATCTCCACCCGCTTCGATGCGCGACAGCAGCCGGTGGCTGCCGCCCTGAATCTGATCGATGGCCAGATTGCGCTGCGCGAGATCGCCGGCGACGACTACTGGCGCTAATCCGGAATGAGGCAGGTGCGGTCGAGCCGCCTGTCCCCAGGCGGCTGACGTGCGACGGACCGGCTCACAGCGGCGTGAGACAAGCCGCTCCACCTTATGCGGCCCGCCTTCATGAGTGACTCGAAGGCCAACTGCATGAGTTGGCTGAGCGCGCCTCTGTGCGCGGGACCGCAGGGTTGACGACGTCTCGCCCGCCGCGACCGGCACATCTCCGACGTGCCCTGACGCCCGCCGTCGCATCCGGGCAAAAAAGAGCCCGTCGTATACCCCTATACGACGGGCATTGCTTTCTTGGTTACCCCAATTGTCTCCCCGCTAGGCGGGCGAGACACGGCCAGACTGCAGCGCCGGACCGGGCGCGCAATTCGATTCGCGCGTGGCGCGCGCGGCAGTAGTCGGAGCCACGCCCGCCATTAGCCGCAGGCGCACGCCGGCCGACGCCACCCGTCGTCCGACGAAGACCGCGCCGGCACCTGCCCGTGTTCACATCCAAGCGTCGGCAAGTAGCTTGCGGATCGTGAGCCTTCCTTGACTTCGAAGCGTCGCGTTTCAGCCTCCGCGGCAAGTTCCCATGAACATCGTTGCGCGGCTCCTTCGTCTTGGCGCGTTTTGCCTCTCGCTGGCCCTGCCGGCGAGTTTGGCAGCCGCCGACGCCGCGGCGCCGGCTCCGGCCGCCGAGCCCGCGCGAGCGCCGACGGCCGAGGAGCTCGCCCAGGCGGAATTGCTCCGGTCTCTGCTGCAGTTGCGGGATCAGCTCCATGCGGCACAGCTCGCGATCGTGAACAATCGGGTCGAAGCCGAGACCAACGCCCGGATCCAGGGGGCGGCGGTCGCGGAGAAAATCGACGGCCTGAAGGCGGCGCTGACCTCGGAGCGCGAGCGGCACCAGAAGGAAACACAGCAGCTGATGGCCGAGCGCGAGCGGCAGCAGGCTGAGACGCAGCGCTCGATGCGCACGGTGCTGTGGGTCGCGGCCGCGTTCGGCGCCTTCGGGCTGCTGGCCGTTTTGTTGGCGCCGTTCCTGCAGATGCGCGCCATCAGTCGGGCGACCGAGCTGGCCGGCAGCCGCGCCGCGCTCGCCGGCGGAGCATCTCCCGCGCTGCTCGCCGGGGACGCGCCGCCGCTTTCCGACCACAAGGTCACGCAATCGAATCAACGCCTCCTGTCGGTGATCGACCGGATGGAGAAGCGGATCATCGAGCTGGAACAGACGGCAGCCCCGAGCGGCGCCGTCACCACGACGACCACGGCGTCGGCGCCTGCCGCCGTCACGACCGTTTCGAGCGCCCTGCCGGAGTCTGCGTCGCGCGGCGACGGCAGCGGCCAGGCCGCATGGATCGCGGTCCTGATGGCCAAGGGCCGCTCCCTGCTCAGCGTCAACAAGGCGCAGGAAGCGATCACGTGCTACGACGAGATCCTGAAGCTCGAATCCGGCAACACCGAGGCGCTCGTACGCAAGGGCGCCGCGCTGGAGCGGTTGAACCGCTTCGAGGAAGCGCTGCACTGCTACAACCGGGCCATCCAGTCCAATTCGCGCTACGTGCTCGCCTACCTGCACAAGGGCGGCGTCTGCAACCGGCTCGAGCGCTACGACGAGGCGCTCGAGTGCTACGAGCTGGCGCTGCAGGTCGAGGAAAAGGTGCGCTGAGCGCGGACGGGCCGGGGCTCAGTTCACGCTGTAGCCGCCGCGCTCGCGTTCGACCTTGAGATGCTGGCGCGCCACGTTGATGCGGGCGCCGATCAGCTCGCGATTCTCCTCCCCCTTCGCCGCGAGGTCCTTCTCCAGTTCCTCGATGCGCTGTTCATAGGCAGAGATGCGCTCCTGCAGCGGTGCGTGCAATTCCTCCAGCCGCTGCTCCAGCTCGCGAATCTCGATCTCCGCCTTCTGCTGCGCGGAGAGCAGTTCCTGCCGGTGCCGGAACAGCGAGCCCATGACCCGCTCGCGCATCCAGCCCATGAAACCCGAACGGATCGCTTCCTGCGCGCGCGCGGCCTGCCCCTCGGCGGCGAGCGCCCGCGTCCGCCACGCTTCGGCCTCGGACCCGGCCGGCAAGGCATGAGCGGCCGCGCCGTCGAGCGATGAATGGATCAGGACCGGCGACAGCTCGGTGGAAGGCCGGCTCCGCTGGCGCCACAGGACGACGAGGAGGATGAATCCGAGCCCGCCGAGACTGGCGAGAATCCACGTGGTCTGGTACTTGATCTGGCCCGCCACGACCTGCTCCTGCTCGAGCTTCACCTGCAGGGTGCCGATCAGGCTCTTTTCCCGCATCAAGGCGAGCGCGGCAAAGGCTCGCCGATCGATCGTCTGCCCCTTCTTCACGATCACCTGCGCGGGTTCATAGCGGTCGTTCTGTGCCACACCTTCCATCCGCTGCGCCCGGATCTGCTCGGTGAGTTTGAGGTCCGGTGCGGCATTGTCGCGCAGGAACGAGCCCGCGAACCGGCCCAGGGCGACGTCCGCCGTCGGGAACGCCGCCTCCACCAGCTGACGCGCCCGCCACAGGGTGATGATGCGGTTCGAGGCGATGATCTGGCCGGCGTTCTCCACTTCGGACGCCACCGGCGGGGGGGTCAGGCTCCTCACCGGCACCACCCGGACTGGGATTGCGGCTGACAGCGGCGTATCGTTCCGGGTCTTCACGACCGGCTGGGCGAGCACGTCGCGCAGCGGCTGCGCCATCCGCTCCACCACCGGTTCGTCGCTCTGCCCCCGCACCCACAGCGGCGCGAGGTGATCGAACGGCAGGTCTTTCGGAGCCTTTCGCACCACCTCCTGGATCACCCGGGTGTAAGGCGGAGCATCGAGGTCTTCCCGGCGGAGCGCGGTCATGAACAGGATCCTTGCACCTGCAACTTTCTCGCGCATGGCCGCCTCCACTTCGGCAGCCACCGCGGTGTTTTGCAGGACAATCAACTGCACCTGCCCCGCCACCTTCTGTTTCAGGATCTCCGTCGCCTCCGGGTTAAGCACCAGCAGCGGCACCGGGGTGACGATATCCGCCTCCGCCACGTCTCCGATCCGGTAATCGGGGACCGCCGCGACGCTCGGGGGTGCGACGGCAAGCAGGGTGGCGAACCAAACGATAACCGGGGTGAAAGCACGAGCCGTGGCCATGGGTAATGGAGTTGCAGGAGCTGCCTGAAGTTCGCCGGCCCGACCCGGTCGGGACCGCCCCGGTCTGAATGCTCTCACAACCGCCTTCCGGCAAGCGCATACTGCGAGCCGAAAGTCCGCCGCCGGCCTTGCCAGCGCCGCGCCCGCCTTCCACGTTCGAAACCTCCCCTGCCCCATGCAACGTCGCACCTTCCTCGCCGCGTCCGCCACGTCCGTTGCCCTCGGCTCCCTGCCCGCCCTCCGCGCCGCGACACCCGCCTCCCGCCGCATGAAGATCGCCCTCACCCCCGGAAGCATCGGGGTAGTCGTTCGCAACCAGCGAGACGCCAATGACCTCGCCCACCGGCATCGCTTCGAGGCGGTGGAGCCCCGGGGCGAGGAGTTAGCCGCCATGTCGGCCACCCAGCTTGCCGACACCCAGGCGGACTTGAAGTCCAAGGGTCTGGTGTGGTCGGCCACCGGCTTGCCGGTCGACTTCCGCAAGGATGAAGCCACCTTTCAGGACGGTCTCGCGAAACTGCCCCGGATCGCCGCGGGCTTGCAGCGGGCCGGGGCCACCC
>CALFZM010000134.1 GCA_937952235.1 uncultured Opitutia bacterium
GGATGACGTTGGGCGGCACCGGCGTGGCCGCCGCGAGGCCCGTGGCGGCGATCAGCGCGAGCAGGAGCGGAGCGAGAAGCCCGCGCCGGGAGCCGCCGGAGCGGAAACCGGACCGGAGAAGGTGGGAGCTCATGGGGTGAGGGGAGCAAGAGCGGTTTCCGGCCCGCTTTCAACTGCCGGTGCGACAAATGGCGTTGGCGACGCGGCGCCAGATCCTATTTTCGCCGCGGCCGGGAATAACGGCGTTGTTCGCGGCTCTGTTCCCCATGCACGACGAGGGTTTCCCGCAACTGGTGGACGCGTACTACGCGGGCCTGTACCGGTTTGCGCTCAGCCTGACGCGCAGCGCGTCCGATGCGGCGGACCTCACGCAGCAGACCTTCTACATCTGGGCCACCAAGGGACAGGCCTTGCGCGACGGGACCAAGGCGAAGTCGTGGCTCTTCACCACCCTCTACCGTGAGTTCCTGCGGGGCCGCCGGCGCGATGCGCGGGTCACCGCGCTCGAGGACCTGGCGCCGGGCGAACAGGATCCGCCCGACGTCGGAGCGGACGCCATCGGCAAGCTCGACAGCGCGGTCGTGCTCGCCGCGCTGCAGGAGATCGAGCCGGCCTTCCGCGAGCCGCTCACGCTGTTTTACCTCCAGGACCTGTCCTACCTGGAGATCGCGGAAATCCTCTCGGTGCCGATCGGCACCGTCATGTCCCGCCTGTCGCGCGGCAAGGCGCACCTTCGGGCCCGGCTCGCCGCGGCGCCGCCGGCCGGCACGGTGGTCGAGTTTCCCCGCGCACGTTTTCGCCCATGAACACCGAGGAGGCCAAATTCATCCTGGCGGCCTATCGTCCCGACGGCCGCGACGCCGTGGATCCGCAGTTCACGGCTGCCCTGGCGCTCGCCGCCCAGGATCCGGTCCTGCGCGCCTGGTGGGAACGGCAGGTCGCGTTCGATCTGGAGGTGACGCGAAAAATCGCCGCGATCGCGCCCCCGGCCAGCCTGCGCGCCTCGATTCTCGCGGGCGCGCGATTGAGCCGCCCGCGCGTTCCGGTGTGGCGCCGGCCCGCGTGGCTCGCCGTCGCGGCATCCGTGACGGTGTTCCTGGCCGCGGCCGCGACGTGGCGCGCACTGCGCCCGGCACCGACCCGGGCGGAGCTGGCCGCGCAGTCCATCGCCGACCTGGTGCATGCCCATCACGCCCATGCGGGCGCGCCGCCCGGTGGGGCGGGCTGGCAGGAACGGCTGGCGGGAATCGCGCTGCCCCTCCCGCAGACGCTCACCCTCGATCTCGCGGAGCTCCGCCGGCGGCGCTGCCGGACCTTGCAGGTGGGCGGCCGCGAGGTGTTCGAATTCTGCTTCGAGCGGGACGGAGCGTGGTTTCACCTCTACGCCGCCCGGCGCACGGATTTCCCCGCGCGCGGCGCGGAGCAGCCGGTCGAGGTCACGGGTCGAGACGGCTATGTGGCGGCCACGTGGTCCGACGCGGCCAACGTCTACACGCTCGTGACCGGAGCGGGGTATGAGGCCCTGCGGCGGCTGATCTGACGTGCCTCGGCGTCGGGTGTCGGACGCGGACGACGCGTTCGGCCCCCGGTCGGTCGTCGTGCGTCCGGGGACCGGTCGCGCCCCCGGAGACAACGACGCTCAACCACCGATGCGTCCCGGCAGGTACTCGACCATCCGGCCCACGTAGTCCGACGCGTCTTTTTGCCCTGGCACCACCAGCTTGGCGTTGCGGATGACCGGCAGCAGCGGCCGGGCGGCGGCACCGAGCCGGTGGGCCGCGCCGAGGGCGGAGAGGCGGGCGAAGATGTCGTCCGACTTCAACGCGGCCTCCAAGACGGCGAGCGTGCGATCGAGCGCGCCCAGATGCGCGAGCGTCTCCGCGGCGGCAATACGCACGTCCGGCGAGTCGTCGTCCAGCGCGGCCAGCAGCGCCGTCCTGGCGGGGGCGGCGTCGGCGCGCAGCGCGAGCAGGCCGGTCGCGCCCCACCAGCGGACCGCCGCGTCGGGGGCGCGCAGCAGCTCCGCGAGCGCGGGCGCCTGGCGCGGGTCCATGCGGTTGGCGAGGTCGGCGGCCCGGCGCAGGTCCGCGAGGGGATTCGCCCGGGCGTCGGTCGCGATCAAGTAAGGCGCGCGGGCGGCGGAGCGCGCATGGAGCTCGCGTTCGGGCAGGAGGCCGAGGTCGCCGGCGGCAGACATTTCCGCAGCGAGGAGGTCGCGCAGCCGGGCGAGTTCGCCGGCGTACGCGGGATCGGCGGCGAGGTTTTTCACCTGCCAGGGATCGCTGCGGACGTCGTAGAGTTCCTCCATCGGCTTGCGCGGCGCGAAGAAGCGGGCGGACGGGCCGGAGAGCCGGCCGGAGAGGTGCAGTTGTTCCCACCGGCGCATGCTCGCGTGCTGCCAGTTGTAGCTCATGTACTGACCGTGCGGCAGGTGGGGATGGAAATTGCGGATATACTGGAAGCGGGCGTCGCGCACGTAGCGCAGTCCGTCCACCGCCTCCCCCTGACGATCCTTGCCGCCGAAGACGAAGGTCCGCGCGGCCCCGGCCTTCGCGCCGAGGAATGCCGTGCCCTGGAAGTGCGCG
Source organism: uncultured Opitutia bacterium (assembly GCA_937952235.1). GTDB lineage: Bacteria > Verrucomicrobiota > Verrucomicrobiia > Opitutales > Opitutaceae > ER46. The sequence continues at coordinate 2,586 of CALFZM010000134.1, forward strand.
GGCAATTCCAGGCCGGCGAGGCTCAGCACCGTGGGCGCGAAATCCACGAAGCTCACCATGCGGTCGGTCGTGCCCCCCGGCGCCGCGGGCGCGAGGTGGGCCCACTTGGGCGGGAAACGCACGAGCAGCGGCACCTGCAGGCTGGGCCCCCAGGCCCACATCTTCACGCCCGGCATGCCCGTGCCGTGATCGGAGAAGAAGAACACGATGGTGTCATCGGCGAGGCCGTCCTGCTCCAGTTCGTCGAGCACGTCCCCGACCTGGTAGTCCATCGCGGTCACGTTCTCGTAGTGCCGCGCCCATTCCTGGCGGAACTCCGGCGTGTCGGGATGAAACGGCGGCACGGTGACCTGGTCCGGATCGCTCCGCTGGGCGGGCGTGAGGCGTTTCGTGTTCTGCCGGTAGCGGGCGTCGTCGCAGAAGATCTGGCTCTGGTGCGTGACGGTGAAGTTGAAGACGGCAAAGAACGGCTGCCCGGGCGCGCGTTTGCGCCAGTGCGCGCGGTTGCTCGACTCGTCCCACGTCCCGGGCGGCGTGACGAAGTTGTAGTCCTCCTTCACGTTGTTCGAAGCGTGGTAGCCGGCGGCGCGCAGGTAGGCCGGGAAGAGCTTGAAGTCGGGCGGCAGCTTCGCCGTCGACCGCATGTGATGGCTGCCGAGCCGCAGCGGATACACGCCCGTGATGAGGCACGAGCGGCTGGGCGCGCACACGCCCGTGTACGCAAACGCCTGCGTGTACCTCACGCCCTGCCGCGCGAAGGCGTCGAGCCGCGGCGTCACCGCGAAGGCGTCCCCGTAAGCCCCAAGGTGGGGACTCGTGTCCTCGCAGGTGATCCAAAGAATGTTCGGCCGCGCGTTGCTGGCGGCGGCCAGCCCGGGGATCGTCAGCAGGAGCAGGGCGAAGCAGGAAACGAGTTTCATGGCAGGGGCGGTGTCCGCCATCTCGCACCACCGCGGCGCCAGCGACAACGGGCAAATCGCCCTTTCGCCTGCGGCTGAAATCAGCCGCAGGCGGCCGGAAAGGGCGGTCGACGGACACGAAAATCTCAGCGTGCGCCGCGCTTCAGCAGGTCGATGGCGGCGTCGTTGCGCTGGCGGGCGCCGGGCGTGCTGCGGCCGTCGGCGACGTAACGCTCCAGCAGCGCGGTCAGCCGGCGGACGACGTCGGGGTGCGAGGCGTGCAGGTTGTTCGTTTCGCCAGGATCCGCGTCGAGGCGGTAAAGCTGCACCGCGGGCGCACCGGCCCGGCTTGCCTCGGCGTCGCCCGGCTTGCTCCAGCCCCCGGACGCGGGACAAAGCGCGAGTTTCCACGGTCCCTGGCGGAGGGCGAACCGGCCGTTGATCGAGTGGTGCACGACCGCCTCGCGGAGCGGCGTCCGGTCCTGGCCGAGCAACGCCGGCAGGAAACTCACGCTGTCCTCGCCGGCGTCGGGCGGCAGGGCCGTGCCGAGGAGTTCGGCGCAGGTGGCGAGCAGGTCGGTGAGGCAGATGAGCTGGTCGCTGCGGGAGCCCGCGGCGATCCGTCCCGGCCAGCGCGCGATGAACGGCACGCGGTGGCCGCCTTCCCAGATGTCGGCCTTGTAGCCGCGGAAGCCGGCGCTGGCGAAGTGGCCCTGCCGCTCGAGTCCCGGCGTGTCGGCGGCCGGCGAGCAGCCGTTGTCGGCGGTGAAGATGACGAGCGTGTTGCCGGCGAGGCCGTGACGTTCCAGCGCGTCGAGGATGGCGCCGACGACGGCGTCGGTCTGGAGGACGAAATCGCCGTACGCCCCGAGGCCGCTCTTTCCCTGCCATTCCGGCGCGGGCAGGATCGGCGTGTGGGGCGAGGTCAGCGGCACGTAGAGGAAGAACGGTGCCTGCGTCCGGGCCCGTTCGGCGATGTACGCCACCGCGCGGTCGCCGAGCCGCGGCAGCATGTCCGCCGGCCGCAGCGCCTCGATCACGCGCTGGTTCTCGATCAGGCCCGACATGGTGCGGGCGTTCGAGCACCCCCAGAAATAATCGAAGCCCCGCGTCACCGGGCCGTCGAGGATGCGGGAGCCGACGGGCAGGCCGGCCTCGAAGGTGCGGCCGCGTTTCGTGTCCACCGGCTTCGCCCCCGGGGGCAGTTCCGCTCCGAACCCGAGGTGCCACTTGCCGATCGCGGCCGTCGCGTAGCCGTGGCGCTTCAGGAACGCGGGCACGGTGAGCCGCCCGGCCGCGATCAGCGGCGGGTCGTCGCTGCCGTCGAGCACGCCTTTCTGCAGCGTCGTGCGCCAGGCGTAGCGGCCCGTGAGAAGGCCGTAGCGCGTCGGGGTGCAGACGGACGAGCCGCTGTGCGCGTCGGTGAAAACCATGCCCTGGCGCGCGAGCCGGTCGAGGTGCGGCGTCTTGATCTTCCCGCGGGTCGGATTGAGCGCCGAGAGGTCGCCGGTGCCCAGGTCGTCCGCGAGAAGGTACACGATGTTCGGTCGCGCGGGGACGGCGGCGCAGAGCGAAGCGACGGTGGGGCAGAGGCCAGCCGCCAGCGCGAAGATCAAAAGGCGGATCGTGGCGGCACGCAGCGTCCCGTCATGCCGGCGCAGCTTCGCATCGGGTTTCCGCGGGTCGCCAGACCCGGCGTCCGTCGAGGGTGGATCGGCAGCCGGAAAGAAATCTGGCGCTGGCATCGGCGGGAGCGGCGCGGAGCGAGGCCGCGCCTAGTTCAGGCCGAGGTCGTTGGTGCGCACCTCGCGGAGTTTCGCGTTCATGCGGGTCTTGAACTCGGCGACGACGGACGCGAACTCCGGTTGCGCGGCGAGATTGGTGTACTGCCTGGGATCCCGCACTGCGTCGAAGAGCTCGATGCCGCCCGCCGCGTCCTCGCCGTACTGGATGTAGGCCCACTGGTCGGTGCGCAGGAGAAAACCCTTGCTCGACGGCGCGACGCTGAAGGCGGCGTCGCGCACGCGGTGCGTGGGATCGTCGAAGATGCGGGAAAGGTCCTTGCCCTGCAGCCGCGCCGGCACCTCGAGGCCGGCGAGCCGCGCGATCGTCGGGTACAGATCGATGAGTTCGACCAGCGAATGGCAGACCGCGGGCTGCTTGCCGGGCACCTTGATGATCAGGGGCACCATCGCCGACTCGTCGCGCAGGCTGACCTTGGCCCAGAAATCGTGCTCGCCGAGATGGAAGCCGTGGTCGCTGGTGAAGATCACGATCGTGTTGTCCGCCTGCCCTGACTGCTCGAGCGCATCGAGCACCTTGCCGACCTGCGCATCCATGTACGACACGGCGGCGTAGTAGCCGCCCACGGCCTTCTTCTGTCGGCGTTCGTCCATCTTCATGTTCACGCTCGTCTTGTAGTTGATGCCGGGCTTCGGGATGTCGTCCCAGTCGCCGGGAATCTTCGGCGGCAGCGGCAGTTTCTCGTAAGGCAGGAACGGCTCGAAGTATTTTCGCGGAGCGACGAACGGCACGTGCGGGCGCACGAAGCCGACGGCGAGAAAGAACGGCTGGCCCGCGTGCCGCTTGATCAGCTCGACGGCCTTGGCCGCGGTCTTGCCGTCCGAGTGCACCTCGTCGTCGCCGTCGGCTTCGACGACGACAAACGTGTTGCCGCCCACGGCCGGCTTCCGGCCGTCGGCGTTGTTCTCGAGCGTCTCGCCCGTTCCCTTCGCCTTCCACTCCGGGCCGGGGCTGTTGAACTTCTCGGTCCACGACGCCGGGTCGTCGGCGCCGTCGCCGTTGTTATGGTTGCGCCCGTCACCGCCCTCCTCGATGCCGCCCGGCACGCCCATGTGGTAGATCTTGCTCACGCGCGCGGTGTAGTAGCCGGCGTGCTTGAAGTGCTGCGCCCACGTGGCGCGATCGCCGATCTTCTCGCGCGGGCTGGTGTAGCCGAGCACGTTGATCGCGTGGGGATAGTAGCCCGACATGAACGAGGCGCGCGACGGCCCGCAGTAGGTGCCGTTGCAGAAGGCGCGGGTGAAGCGCGTGCCCGTCGCGGCGAGCCGGTCGATGTTGGGCGTGCGCACGAGCGGGTTGCCGTAAGAGGAAAGCGCCGTCGCCGTGAGGTCGTCCGAGATGATGAACAGGACGTTGGGGCGCGGCGTTGCCGCCCACACCAGCGACCAGGGAGCGAGGAAAAGGAGGAGGCGGAGCATGAGAGGAGCGGAGGGTCGGGATTGAGCCGGGGGCGACGACGTTCCCCCCCGGGCCATTCAGGGCAGCCTGGGCTTCTGCGGCGCGCGGGTGGCGGGATCGACCGGATACACCGCGCCGTGGCGCTCGAGGGCGGCGGCGAGGCCCTGCATCAGGCGCTTCAATTCGGCCGGCCGGCTGGCCGCGAGATTGGTCTGCTCGAACGGGTCCGCCGCGAGGTGGTAAAGCTGGTAGTGTCCGTTCTCCGAGGCGGCGGTGGGAAAATAGTGGTAGATCACCTTCCACTCGCCATCGCGCCAGCTCGTCCAGTAGTCGCTGCGATGCGGCGCGTGCGGATAGTGCATCAGGAACGAGGGCCGGTGCCCCGGGTCCTCCCGGCCGGCGAGCAACGTCGCGAGCGGCTGGCCGTCGACGACGTGGCCGCGCGGCATCTGGACGCCCGCCGCCGCCAGCACGGTCGGGAAGACATCGGGCACCGAGGCGAGCTGCCGCTGGATCGCCCCCGCGGGGATCGGCAGCCGCCGCTGATGCTCGTTGCCCGCGGCGGGTCGGGCCCACGCGGCGATGAACGGCACCCGCACGCCGCCTTCGTAATGCGAACCCTTCTTGCCGCGCAGCGGAGCCGAGGACGCGACCGCGTGCTCGTGCCCCAGGGGGGCGTCGCTGCCATTGTCGCCGAGGAAGATCACGAGCGTGTTCTCCGCGACGCCCAGCGTCTCGAGGTGGTCGAGCAACTGTCCGAGCGACTGGTCCATGCCCTCGACCAGCGTGGCGAACGCCTGCGCCGGGGCCGGTTTGCCGGAGTTCGCATAATGGGCGGCGAAACGCGGGTCCGACTCGAAGGGCGCGTGGACCGCGTAGTGGGCGAAATAGAGGAAGAACGGCTTCTTCTGCGCGACGGCGACCGACACCTGCTCCTTCGCCTCGAGCGTCAGCACCTCCGAGAGGTGCAGGTCGCGGCCGTGGTATTTGGCGAGCCCCGGCACCGCGTTGGCCTGCCGCTTGCCGCCATGGCCGAAATTCTGCTTCGCGAAATAGCTGCCGGGCGCGCCGATCGAGCCGCCGGCAATGTTGACGTCGAAACCGAGCGTGGAGGGATCGGCGCCCCGGTCCGCACGCGGGGCGAAGTGGCCCTTGCCGACATGGATGGTGCGGAATCCCGCCGAGCGCAGGAGGGCCGGGAGCGTGAGATCGCCCGGCTTCAGCCCATGCCAGTTCCAGTCGGGCGCGCCGTTCGGTCCGGCGTTGTCCCGGTCGGGATTGATCCAGTTCGTCGTGCGATGCCGCGCGGCGTTCTGCCCGGTCAGGATCGAGATGCGCGTGGGCGAGCAGACGCTCATCGCGTTGAACTGGTTGAACCGGATGCCTTGGGCCGCCAGCCGTTCCATGTTGGGCGTGCGGTAGTACTCGTTCAGCGGGTGCTTTTGCGGCCGCCCCGCGGCGTCGGTGAGGAACGGCAGCGACGTGTCCATCACCCCCATGTCGTCGATCAGAAACACCACGATGTTCGGCGGGGCGGAGGCGGCGAACGAAGACGTGATGAGGACGGCGAAGGCAAGGAGAGGGCGGAGCAGGGTGGTCATGGGACGGACGAGGAAGAAAGGCACGGGCGCCGTTCAGGCGTTTGCGACAGGATGAACCGGAGGGATAGGATGAGGATTTGATCCTGTGAATCCGGTTCTTCCTGTCTCACCCGCAGAGGACAGTTCGAGTTTCAGACGGCCGGAGATTTGGGACAGGATGTGGGAGGGGGGGGAATCGCGGGCGAGGGAACAGGTGCCAGCCCTCAGAAGGATCTGATCCTGTGAATCCGGTTCATCCTTTCTTCCCCCGTCTTGAGTTCTCGCCGCTGCATTCGCTCCGGTTTCAACGCCAGCGACCGGGCGCGTCGGTCCAGGCGGTCAGCACCTGGCGGCCGGTGGCGGGCCACCATTGCTCGATCCGGCCGGCGAGCCGGGCGACGACGTCGGGATGTTGCGCGGCGAGGTTGGTGTTCTCGTGCGGATCGGCGAGCAGGTCGAAGAGCTGCGGGCGTTTCTCGTCGCGGGGATTGGAGCTGGCGTAGCGTTCGCTCACGACGCCGTCGTAGGTGAGAAGCAGTTTCCATCTGCCCTCGATGATCCAGCGGTAGACCAGGCTGGCCTCCGGCCGGTCGATGTCGGCGACATCATGCGCGAACGTCTCCCCGAAGACTGTGTCGCGCGGCGTGGGCGCGCCCGACTTCAGGACGGGAAGCAGGTTGAGTCCGGGCAGGTTCGCCGGCGCCGTCACGCCGGCGGCAGCGAGCGCGGTCGGCACGATGTCGATGCTGGAGCACAGCTGTTCGCCGCGGCTGCCCGGCCGGATGACGCCCGGCCAGCTGAACATCGTGGGCTGGCGGATGCCGCCTTCGTTGGCGGTCTGCTTCGAGCGCGGGGCGTAGCCCTGGGAGTTCGGACTCTGGATCCAGCCGTTGTCGGCGATGTAGACGACGAGCGTGTCCCGCGTCAGGCCTTTCGCCTCGAGCCGGTCAAGCAACTGCCCGCAAGTCTCGTCGAACCACTCGACCATCGCGTAGTACCTGGCGACGAAATCGGACGCGATGCCCTTGGCCTTGTACTTCGCGAACAGCCGGTCGGGGGGCGTGTGCGGCGTGTGCGGCAGGAAGGGCGCATACCACACGAAGAACGGCTTCTTTTCCGCGACCGCATGATCGATGAAATCGAAGATCGGCTGCATGCCCTCCCGTCCGATCTTCAGGCCGTCGTCGCCATGCCGGCCGCCGGGCTGCGGGAAGCCGCGCGTCATGCCATGGGTGAAGCCGCCGCGCGCGTATCCACCCTCCCACCACTTGCCGGACTGGTGGCTGAGGTAGCCCTGTCCCCCCAGCAGCTTCGCGAGCGTCGGCTGCCGGTCGACGTGCGCGATGAGTTTCTCGCGCAGCCGCTGGTACTCCGCAGGCTCGCCGGCTTGTTTCGCGCCCTTGGCCGCCTTGCCGTCCTTCCGCGCGGCCTTGCCGGCGCCCCGGCTCATCTCGGGCAGCAGCGTCGGATCGTTGCCGGAGATCTTGTGCTGGTGGGCGTAGAGCCCGGTGGCGAACGTCGCGAGCGCCGGGCGGCACAGGGCCGTCGGCACGTAGCCGCGGGGAAAGACCGCACTCCGGGCCGCGAGCTTGTCCAGGTGGGGCGTCTCGATCTGCGGATGCCTCATGAAGCCGTAGTCGGTCCACGCGTGATCGTCCGAGATGATGAACACGATGTTCGGCGGCGCGGAATCCGCGGCCAGGACCAGCGAGCACGTAGCCACGAACAGGAGGAATCGGCGGAGCATGGGAGTCGGAAATCGGAAGCAGGGTGGGGGAGCCTTCGGAGGGAGACGGGAATGCCGCGGGGGCTGGAGCCGCCTGCGGGTGGGAAGCCCGCGGCTCAGGGCAGCAGCGTGAGGGTGACCCGCCGGACGTCCATCACGGAGCGACCGGGAATTTCCAGGGCGCGCAGGGTGAGTTCGCCGAGACCTTTGGCCAGATCGATATCGCCGAGGGACAGCGGGCGGAATTCCTTCATTTGCGACTCGGCCGGGGGACGCGGCAACGTGTCCTGGTTGGTGTAGAGCGGCGGGTTCCAGCCGGGAGTCACGCGTCCGGAGACGCGGCGGCCGTTGTGGCTGAGCTCGATCAATGCCCCCGCGTCGGGTTCGGGGCAGGTGTAATCGATCGTGACCGCGTAACGGCCGGAGGTGACGACTTCGACCTTCCAGGTCAGGGTGTCGTCACGGCTCGTCCAATTGACGAAGTACGAGCTGTTGGGCGCGCTGCTGCTGCGGCGCACGCCTCCGCGCGGCTCGCCATCCCGCGCCGGCAGCATCGTGATCGGAAACTCGCGGAAGCCGACGTGGATCGGGCGCGGGTCGACGGTGGCGCCGCCGGCCTGCTTGCCGCCCTTGCCCTTGCCGCCTTTCTCGCCCTTGCCGGGAGCGGGCGCGCTGGCGCCGAGCACGTCGCGTCGCCAGGCAGCCACGGCCTGCGTGAGCTGCGCGGCGAGCGCGGGCTCGCGGGCGTTGATCGGCGTCGTCTGGCCGGGATCGGCGACCATGTCGTAGAGCTGGCCCTGCGCGTCGAGCCGGTGGCGCTGCGTGCGCGCACTCGTGTTGTTGTTCCAGTGATTGAAGATCGTGCGCTCGGCCCAGGTGACGTCCTGCTTGCGCAGCAGCGGCGAGAGATCGCGACCGTCGAGCGGCTTGTCGCCGACCGGGCGGACGGCCGCGAGGCTGGTGAGCGTGGGCATCAGGTCGATCGCACCGGCGATCTGCGTCACGGTGTGCCCGGCCGGCAGCCTGCCCGGCCAGCGGATGAAGAGCGGCGAGCGCACGCCGCCCTCGTCGGTGCTGCCCTTGCGGGACCGCATGCCGCCATTGTAACGAAACGAGTTCGGGCCGTTGTCCGAGAAATAGACGACGATGGTGTTGTCGGCGATCCCGAGCTCCTCGAGCTTGCGCAGGATGCGGCCGACGTTGGCGTCCTGGTTCTCGACCATCGCGAGCGCGCAGCGCGTGTGGTCGTCGACCTCCTGCTCGGGATTCGTGGCCTTGAGCGTGATCGGCTTGTCCTTGAACCGCGCCCAGTCCGCCGCCGGCGCCGTCCAGGGCGAGTGCGGCGTCGTGAACGGCACATAGCAGAGGAACGGCTTCGCGCGGTTGCGCTGAATGAAGTCGAGCGCGCGGTCGGTGCAGACATCGACAATGTAGCCCTGCGCGCGGATCATGCGGCCGTTCTCCTCGAGCGGCGCGTCGAAGTACTCGCCCCAGTGGCCGGAGGTGTGGCCGAAGTATTCATCGAAGCCTCGGGCCATCGGATGATACGGCCACTGGCTGCCATTGTGCCACTTGCCGAAGGCGCCGGTGGCGTAGCCGGCGGCCTTGAACGCGTCGGCGATCGTCTTCACGTCGGGGTTCAGCCGTTCCAGTCCCGTGGACACGCCGCGCACGCCGCCCCGCGGGTGGTAGCGGCCGGTGAGAAACTCGGCGCGCGTCGGGGCGCAGACCGGCTGGACGAAGAACCGGTCGACGGTCACGCCACCCTTGGCGATGGAGTCGATGTGGGGCGTGCGTACCATCGTGTTGCCGTTGTGGCCGTAGTCGCCCCAGCCGGCGTCGTCGGCGAGGAAGACGACGACGTTCGGGCGGCCGGATCCCGGCGGTTGCGCCGCCGCGACCAGGGCGCAGGAAACGAGGAGGAGAAGGAGGAAGCGCATGGGAGGGATGAGATCTGCAGTTGAACGGTTGGCTTGAGCGCAGCCGATGGAATGGGAGCTCGATAATGAAACGCGGGAGCTAAGAACCCCTCGCCGTCACTTTGCCTTCGTGCCCTGGCCTGCTTTCGCCGTCGGCCGGGGCGAGGCGCGGCCGCTTGGTTTGGAGGGGTCGAAGCTCGCGTTGGCGATGGGAAACTTCGCGCCGACCTCGCGCTGCCAGGCGGCGAGCTCCGCCTTCAGCGCGGACACGCGGGCGGGTTCCCGGCCGGCGAGGTCGGTGGCCTCGGCGAGGTCGCGTTCGAGGTTGTACAATTCCACGCGGTCGTCCTCGAACCAGTGGATCAGCTTCCACGCGCCGCGGCGGATGGCCGCGGCCGGCGCCCCGCCCTGGTTGCCGTAATGCGGGTAATGCCAGAAGAGCGCGCGCTCGGGCGTCGGCTGTCCGCGGAGGATCGGCACGAGGCTGACACCATCGAGCCGCTGGCCCAAGGCAGCCCGGGCACCCGCCGCCTCGAGCAGGGTGGGAAGGAAATCCGGACTGCTCACGGGCGTGGCGATCGTCCGGCCGGGGGTCGTGACACCGGGCCAGCGGACCATCAGAGGCTCGCGGATGCCGCCCTCGTACATCCAGCCCTTGCCGCCGCGCAGGGGCAGGTTGGACGTCGGCCAGCCCTCGCTGGTGGAAAGGCCGCCGTTGTCGCTCGTGAAAATCACGATCGTGTTCTCGCGCAGGCCGAGTTCATCCAGCTTCGCCAGGACCTTGCCGACGGCGAGGTCCATCGCCTCGACCATCGCGGCATAGATCGCGTGTTCCTGCACGAGCCGCACGTCGCGCTCGCCTTCGCGTCCCCATCGTTCCTTCAAGCCGAGCCGCGCGCGCTTCTCCTCGTATTTTCTCTGCAGGTCGGCGCGCGCCATCAGCGGCGTGTGCACGTCGTAGAACGAGTAATACGCGAAGAAGGGACGATCCCGGTGCGCCGCGATGAAGTCGGCCGTCTCCCGTGCGAGGCGGTCGGGCAGGTGCTCGCCGTCGGGCCCGTCCTTCAGGCGCGGGTTGCCGTAGGGCGAAAAGTAACGCTTCCCGCCATACGGGCCGCCGCGATCGTTCCCGCCGAGGTTGAAATCGAACCCTTGGTTCTCCGGCCACCAGCCCTCCGGGCCAAGGTGCCACTTGCCGGCGAAGAACGTGGCGTAACCCGCCGCCTTCAGCGCCTTCGCCAGCGTGGGCGTGTCGAGGGCGAGCCGGTCGGTGTACGGCGCCGGACGCAGCTTCGTGTTGCGCGGCCAGGCCTCGGGAGTCGCGGGCGCGCCGATGTAGTCCGTGATTCCGGTGCGCTGCGGCCACTGGCCGGACATGATGCTGGCCCGCGTGGGCGAGCAGACGGGGCAGGCCGCGTAGGCGTCGGTAAACCGCGCGCCCTCGCGGGCCAGCCGGTCGAGGTGCGGCGTCTCGTGGAACGTGCTGCCATAGGCACCGAGGTCGCGCTGGCCCAGGTCGTCGGCCAGGAAGAACACGATATTGGGCGGACGCGTTTCCGCGGCCATCGCCCCGAGGGGCAGCGTCGTCGGAACCAGCGGCAGGAACAGCAGGAGGCGCAGCGCGGACCGGATCATTTCTTGGCCTTTCCCTTCCCCTTCCTGGTGCTGGGGGGCTCGCTGACGGGACCCGCCATGGGCGGCGTCTCATAGAAGCGGCCTTCGTCGACGAGCCGCGGGTCGCCGGTGCGCTGGAGTTCGTCCATCAGGCGGCGATCGAGCGCGGCGCGCGCGGCGGCGTACCGCGGGTCGGCGGCGACGTTCTTCGTCTGCTGCGGATCGGCCTTCAGGTCGTACAGCTCCTCCCGCGGGCGCTTGCCGTAGGCCCATTCGAAATGCGTCCGCCACTGCGGGTCGTGGCGCTTCCCGACCAGCCAGGCCTTGCTCGGGCCGGCATCCTCGTCGGGCAGCGACACGCGCGTCTCCTCCGTCAGCTCCTCCGCCGTCGGCGGGTTCGGGCCCTCGAGCCGGTAGGGATCGCCGAGCGGCCAGCGGTCGGGACGGAAATTCACGATGTAGAGGAAATCGTGCGTGCGGATGGCGCGCTGCGGATACGGCGTGTAATCCGCGCGCGCATTCTCGACGTGGCGCTCGCGGCCGATGAAGACGGCGTCGCGCGCGGGCTCGACGCGGCCGGACTGGCGGGAGCGCAGCAGCGCCAGCAGGCTGCGGCCCGTCATCACGCCGGGCGGTTTCAGCCCCCCGAGCTCGAGAAACGTCGGCGCGAGGTCGGGCAGGGTGACGAGGTCGTCGACCACGCGCCCCGGCATGACGCCCGGACCCCGGATGGCGAGCGAGACGCTGGCGCCGAAATCGTAGAGGTTGCACTTGCCGTGCGGGAATCCGGGCGGGCCGTGGTCGCCGCTGACCGCGATGAACGTGTGGTCCAGTTCGCCCAGCTCGGCGAGCCGCGCCACCAGCAGGCCCAGGGCGGCGTCGACCGCCTGGACTTCGCCGAGGTAGTCCGCGAAATCCTCGCGCACTTCCGGCACGTCGGGAAGGAACGGCGGCAGTTTTCCGCGCAGGGCGTCGGGCTCGATGCCCCACAGCTTCCGGCCCGATCCCTTGGTCCACTTGCGGTGCGTGTTGGTCGGGCCGAACCAGTAGCAGAACGGCTGGCCGGGTTTCCGGTCGGCGAGGAACGCGTCGAAGTTCGCCCGCACCTCGGCGTAGATCTCCTGTTTCGCCGCCTCGAGCGCGCGGCCCTGGCCGGCCAGCGCGGTGACATGCTGCGAGAACTGGTTGAACCGGTTGCCCGCCTTCTCGTACGCGTGCTGGCCCGCGCCGTAGGGCGCGTCGTTGGGCGTGCCGGGTCCCCACACCTTGTAGGTCTCGCCCAAATGGTAACCGGCTTCCCGGAGGAGCAGCGCGTAGGACGGCTGCGAATAATCCCAGACCGCGCCGCGCAGGATCGAAGCGCGGCCGGTTCGCCAGAAATGCTGGCCGGAGAGGATGGCGCTCCGGCACGGCGTGCAGCTCGGGGCGGAGACGAACGCCCGGCGGAACAGCACGCCGTCGCGCGCGAGCTGGTCGAAATGCGGCGTGCGCACGACGTCGTTGGGCGAACCGGGCCCGTCGGCCTGCGCATACGCGCTGGCGTAGCGCCCCCAGTCGTCGGCGAATACGAAGAGGATGTTCGGGCGCGGCGCAGCCGGCGCGCGCTCGGCGGCGGGGCCGCGGGAGACCAGGCCGAGGGCCGCGAACAGCAGCGCCAGGCGGCAGAGCGGAAGGATCGTCATGGGAAAATTGCGGGGTTCGCGGGACGTGAGACGAGACTGTCCCCCGGGCGCACGTTCGCCTCGCCCGGGCTCCGGGGGGCGCGACGCGGGTGCGGCGTTCGCCGGATCATTCCTTGGCCTTGCCCGCCTTCTTCTTGCCGCCCTTGGCGGCGGTGGCCGAGACGTGATCGGCAAGGTGCTTCGGCCGCGCGGTCGCGTAGCGGTCGAGGGTCGCCTGGAGCTTCTTCACCTCGGCGCCGACGGCGGCGGAGAGCGGCCGCTCCTCGAACGGATCGCTCGTCAGGTCGAACAGCCGGCCGTCGCGGTGCAGCTTGTGCGTGGTGCTCTGGGCGAACTCGTACGTGGCGACGCCTCCGCCGTTGCGTGCGTACCAGAGGTAGAGCGGCTCGCGCGGCGGCTGCGGGCGGCCGAGCAGGCGCGGAAGAAACGTGTGGCCGTCGATCGCGAGGGCGGTAGGGACCCGGACGCCGGCGGCCTCGCACAGCGTGGGAAGGAAATCGACGCTGGCCACGAGGTCGCCGTCGACCCGGCCGGCGGGCACCTTCCCGGGCCAGCTCGCGATCAACGGCACGTGCGTGCCGCGCGCGGTGCCGGTGCCCTTGCCGCCCTGGTACGGGCCGCCCTTGAACTGCGTGGTCACCGTCACCTGCGTGCCGTTGTCGCCGAGGAACAGGATGAGCGTGTTCTCGCGCAGCCCGAGCTCGTCCAGTTTCGCGACGAGCCGCCCGATCATCTTGTCCATGTACGCCGTCATGTCGGCGAAATGCTTCACGTCGCGCTGCACCTGCTCGCTCTTCACCTTCGGATCCCAGTTCGCGCTGTCGGGCGTCGGCTGGAACGGGTCGTGGGTGAGGATCATCGGGTAATAGAGGAAGAACGGCGCGGCGCGATGGCGGGCGACGAAATCGAGCGCGAAGTCGTTGACGAGCTTCGGCCCGTACTCGCCGCCGTTGAAATCGAGCTCCCGCGCATTGTGCTCGAGGCCGGGATTGGCGTAGCGCGGCGGGCGGCGCGTGTGCTGCCAGAGGTAGGCTTCGTCGAAACCGAAGTGCTGCGGCAGCTTCGGACCCTGGCCGAGCTGCCATTTGCCCGCGATGCCGGTCGCGTAGCCGGCTTGTTTCAACAGGTGGGCGAACGTCGTGGCCTTGGGATCGAGCAGGCCGAATTCGACATAATTGCGGACGTTGTAGATGCCGGTCATCAGCTGCACCCGCGTGGGCGTGCAGAGCGGCTGCACATGACAGCGTTCGAAGCGCATGCCGCCGGCGGCGAGGCGGTCGAGGTTCGGAGTCTGGTAGGACTGGCCGCCATTGGCCGTGACGCATTCGTAGCCGAAATCGTCGGCCATGATCAGGATCACGTTGGGCTTCCGTTCCGCGCCGTGGGCGAAGGCAGACCCGGCGAGGAACGCGGCGGCGACGACGAACGAGCGAAGGAAGGGAAGCGTCTTCATGCGAGGGGTGGGGCGCCGGGTAACCGGCCGACGGCGGGGAAATTCAGCGCCGCGAAAATGGCGTTGGCGAGGGCGAAGTGCGGCGACGAGGCAAGGGGTCAGCCTGTTACATGTTACAACGGCGCCGGTCCGGAGTCGCTCGAGGGAAGGACCGGGCTCCGGCCCTGCAGCCGCGGGCGCGCCGTCTATTTGGCCTGGCGCTTCCCGCCCTTTTTGCCGGCCTTCGGCGGAGGGGAGGGAGCCGTGGCATCGGCGGCGAGTTCGGCGGGGGTCTTGTGCCGCGGCATCGCGGCGCCGACGGACTGCCGCCAGGCGACGAGTTTACTCTGCAGTTCCTGGACGCGGGCGGCGGATTCCGCGGCAAGGTTCCGCGTCTCGCCGGGATCGACGCGCACATTGTAGAGTTCCACCGTCCCCGTCTCGAAGTACTCGAGCAGCTTCCAGTCGCCGGCATGGATCGCGCCGACGGGCGCCGTGCGCCAGCCGCGGTCGTGCACGTACGATTCGAGGTAGCCGGGGAAGTGCCAGTAGATCGCCTCCCGGGCCAGCGTCGCGCGCGGTTTGCGCAGCACGGGCAGGAAGCTCACGCCGTCGAGCGTCGTGCCCGCGCGCGGCCTGCCGCCGGCGACGGCGAGCAGGGTCGGATACACATCGATGTGCGCCACCGGCACGTCGCTGGTCGTTCCCGCCGGGATCGCGCCCGGCCAGCGGGCGATGAACGGCACGCGGATGCCGCCCTCGTAGAGCGTGCCCTTCCCGCCGCGCAGGGGCGCGTTGCTCGTGAAGCCCTTCTTTTCCGAGGGAGGCTCGGTGCGGTCGTAGCTGCCGAGTCCGCCGTTGTCCGAGGAGAAGATCACGAGGGTGTCTTCCGCGAGGCCGAGCTCGGCGAGCCGGGCGGTGATGCGCGCGACGCTTTCGTCCACGCTCTGGATCATGGCCGCGTAGGTGGGGTGCCAGTGTCCGCCCTGAGGAGGCCGCTGCTCCCAGGCCGCGACGTAGTCCGGCTTGGCCTGGATCGGGGTGTGTACCGCGAAGTGGGGCAGGTAGAGGAAGAACGGACGCGACCGATTCCGGCCGATGAAATCCAGCGCGCGGTCGGTGAGAAAGTCGGCCAGGTACTGGCCCTTCGGATACTCCACGGGCGGGACGGTCTCGAAGTCGAAATGCCGTCCGTCGCTGACGAGCGCCTCGTCGAAGCCGCGCTTGGCGGGATGATGGTCGCCCGGGGTGCCGAGGTGCCATTTGCCGAACATGCCCGTGGTGTAGCCGGCGGCCTTGAGGGCCTGGGGCAGGATGAACTTGTCGAGCGCGAGCCGCGTCTCGATCGCCGGCACGTGCATGCGCCGGTCGCGGGCCTCGCCGCGCTCGAGGGTGTTGACGGTGTAGATCCCGGTGCGCGGCGCGTACTGGCCGCTCATCAGGACCGCGCGGGTCGGCGCGCAGTTCTGGGAATTATAGTATCGCGTCAGCCGCATTCCCTCCGCGGCCAGGCGGTCGATCGCCGGCGTGCGATAGTACGTCGACCCCTGGCACCCGAGGTCCGTCCAGCCGAGGTCGTCGGCGAGGATGTAGACGATGTTGGGCGGCGCCGGCCGGTCGGCGGCGGGCGACCGCGAGGAGACGGAGAGAAAAGCGATAAACAGAACTACGATTCTCATCGGGAGGTGGTCTTAGTTGCGCACGGCCGGCGGCGGCTGCCAGGGGGTCGCGCCGCCGCGCTGGATGTGGGCGCGGAGGGCGGCCTCGAGATCGCGGGCGACGGCCGGGAATTTCCGGATGACGTCCGTCGTTTCCTGCGGGTCGTCCTTCAAATGATAGAGTTCAAGCGGCGAGTAGGGGGAGTTCTGCAGCAGCTTCCAGTCGCCCCGGATGATCGCCTCGTAGCTCTTCCCGCCGTAGGCCGGGCCGCCTTCCCGCCGGACGAAGTAGAGCTCGCGCGGCTTCGGATCGGGTGCGCCGCCGCGCAGGATCGGCAGGAGGCTGACGGCGTCGAAGTCCGCGGGCCGGGCGACGCCGGCCGCCTCGAGAAAAGTGGCCCCGGCATCGAAGCTCAGGCCGGCATAGTCGC
>CALFZM010000135.1 GCA_937952235.1 uncultured Opitutia bacterium
ACATGGGGCCGCCCTGGCTGAAGGTCTGGTACTTCTCGTCGAACGCCTCGCGCAGCCGGAACAGGGTCCGATACTCCTCCTCCGTCGGATTGAACGCCGAGAGCGACTCGCGCAGGACCGAAGCGCTGTTGCTGTTGCGCAGACGATACTCGAAGCCTTCCTCGGGCGAAAGCAGGGCCGCGATCGCGTCCTGCTGTTCCTTCTCCAGGGCCGCCATCTTGGTGCGGTCCGTCATCATGCCCGGGGAGCTCGCGAAGAGTTCGGAACGCCGCTCATCGAATTCCCGCAGCAGTTGCCGCAGGTCGACCGCTTTCTCGGGCGAGAGGAAGCTGAAGTTCCGATTCTGGTAGAGATCGCGCATCGGGTCGGTGGATTCCGCGTCTGCGCCCAGCAACTGGCGCAGCAGCGCGGTCTGCTCCCGCGACATCTTCAACCACTCCAGATTGATCGCGCCCCGGTTGCCCGGGTCCATCCAGTAGGGTCGGCCGGCGCTGCCTTGGAGTGCCTCCCGCCGGGCGGCAAACGACTCGCCGAGCTGGCTGACGAGGATGGCCCGGACGATATCCGGCGGAAATCCCTCGGCGCGCAGCCGGGCCACGAGGTCGGGATAGCCCTTTGTCTCCATCCCCGTCCACGCACCGGCGAGGGGTGCCTCGGCCGCGTCAGGCGCCGGCTGGGGCGCAGGCGGGGCGGCGGTCGCGGATGAACCGACCTCCGGCGCGGGTCGCAGCAGCGCGACCGCGAGGGTCGCGTTGAGCAGCAGCGAGCCGCCGAGGAAGACCAGGGTCAGGGGTTTCATGGATTGGGCGCCGGCGGGCGTGGGGCAATGGTGTGATACGTCGTGGTGCGGCCGTTGAACGAAACCGCGCGGCCCGACTCGATCGCCTGCAGCCAGGTCGCGTTGTCCGCGTAGATCTTACCGCCCGCTCCGAGCGCGGCCTGCAGCTTGTCGCGGGTCTGCTGCCCCAGCGTCCGCAATGCTTCCACCTTCGCCTCGGGCGTGAGGGCCTGGTCAAGACGGATCCGATTCGATTCCTCCGCGGTGCTGGCCCGCAGGTCGAAGGCGGCGACGGCGACCTTCAGGTCCAGGTTCTGCTGCTGGGCCATCTGCGCCAGCCGTTGAAACTCGTAGTTCTGCGCGCGTTCGTACTCCGCCGCGCGCGCGGGGCCGAGCGCCGCGAGCACCGCGTCGGAGATCCGTTTCTCCCGCGCCTGGCGTTCCTGATAGTCCGAGGCCATCCGCACCATGCCGGGCTGCATCAGCTCCGTGACATCGCCGTATTGCTGCTGGATCCGGAAGAGGGTTTTGAACTCCGCTTCCGAGGCCTCCATCAGGGTCATGGCCTGGCGCAGCCGCATCGTGATCGGGGAGCTTCGCATCTCGTAGTCTTCCAGTTCCGACGCGGAAAGGATCGCGGCCAGGTCCGTCCGCTTCTCGCGTTCGAGCAGGGCGAGCTTGGCCCGGTCCTCGGCCAGCAGGATGCCGTTGGATTCCATGCGCACCTGCGACGACATTTCCGCGTAGTCGTCATTGATGCGTTCGATCAGCGCGATTTTCGCGGGCGAAAGGTCGCCATATTGGCGGATCTGCGCGGCGGTCGCCGCGCCGGAGCCGCCGGCGAGCGCCTCGTGCCCGAGCAGTTCCCGCATCAGCCGCGCGCGATCGCGGTAAATCTGGCTGCGCTCCTCGTAGAGGCGGGGATTGTTGAGCAGCCCGAAGTTTCGCCCCTGCCAGTACGGGGCCGACTCCACCTGCCCGGCCAGGCGCCGCAGGCGCTCGCCAAAGTGCGCCTCGATGCGGGCGGACACGATGGCGCGGATCAGCGACGGCGTGAATCCGGCGGCCCGCAGTCGCGCGATCAGCGTGGGCAGGTCGTCGGTGACGATCCGCGCCCATAGCCCGGCGGGTGGTGACGATGGTGACGGCGTCGCCCGGGGGGATGCAGCCGCGGGAGGAGCGGCACGCTCGGCCGCTCCCGGCACCCATTTGCGCCACGCGGCCGGAAGGACCGCAGGTCGGAGCAGGACGGTCGCCACCAGCGCGACATTCAGCGCGGCGGAGGCGAGCAGGAGCGCGGAGGCAGTTCTCATGGGGGCAAAGGGGAATACGCACGAGGGCGCGCGAACTTAGTCGGCACGATCAAAGGGTGGAGCCGCTTGTCCCCCCAGCCGCTGACGTTCTCCTGCTGCTGCCGCTCGTCTCCCGGTGGGAACGGAACCCTCCACCGCGGCTTGAAGACGAGCCACACCACCAGGCCAGCGTTTGTTTTCATTTCACTGTGTATTTCCGGCTCAGCGGGCAGAACGCCTTTGTCAGACTACAGGAGATCCTGCCACCTGGACATTGGGTGAAGCCCCGCTCGCGCTGTCCGGGAATCCCCGGGTGAATCCAGCGAATGCTACGGAAGTCGGAGCACGGACGGGGACGTTTGCGCTCCTGGCCGGCCGGCTACTCTTCGTCGGGCACGCCGCCGGAGGCGACGATGTCCTCCTGCTTGATCCGGTCGACGTTGAAGCGCTCGACCTTGCCGTGAATCGTCGTGAGCAGCTCGTCGAGGGTCGGCGGCTCCTTCATGAAGCGCAGCGGATTGGAACGCGCGACGACGAAGGACTTGAGGTAAGGACTGACGAACCCCTTGGCCTTCAACTTCTGCACGACCTCGCCCACCTTGCGGTCGAGGTCGAGCAGCCGTTCCGCGTGGAGCTCGTGAAGGGAAAGGGTTTCGCCCAGCGGCGCCGCCTGGAATCCCGCCAGCCGGCGGACGAACGAATGATAAACGCCGCCGCTGAAGCGAGCGTTCCGCTCGTAGCACAGCCCCATCTTGATATAAGAGGCCTCTTCGAAATAATACGCCCCGTCCTGCTCCTTGAGCGCGGGCGTCTCCGTGAGCAGGTGGCGGAAAATGCGGATCACCTCGAGCGACTTGTCCTTCAGGTTATGCGCCTTCTCGGTGTTGAGCGCGAGGATCTGCCAGGCGACTTCGCGCCTCGGGACCACGAGCGCCGTGATCGCGCGGGCACCGAGGCGGCGCATCGCCGCAAGGCGGTGGCCGCCGTTGGGCGTCCAGAATCCTCGTTCCGGCGCCGTGATCGCGATGATGGGGTCGAGGAAGATCCCGGTCCGATCCAGCACGTCGGCGAGTTTCTTGTGATGGGCATCCGAGACATCGCGCTGGAAGGGCGTCGGCTCGACCTGGTCGAGCGGCAGCACGGCGAGCAGCAGCGGCTGGCCGCCGAGCGGATCGCGGTACTGCCCGAACACCAGCCCGCCGGCCTGCTCGACCGCGGCGCGGGCGGCGAGCGCCTCGCCACCGAGTTCACCGAGGAGGCTTTCGGCGGCGCCGGCGCCGCGGGTGTTGGCTTTCGCCTTCCGCGGGCGTTTCCGGGCGGGGAGGCGGGGGAGCTTCGGAACGGCTTTGGCCATGACGGAAAGAGTGAAGGAGCGCGCAGGTTTGCGTCCAGCCCGCCGCGCGGATTGAAGCGGAGCGGGCACCGGCTGCGACGCGCCGACGGCAGGAATTGCCTTGCCTGGCCTGAGGGCTCGCGGCGCAGGCTGGTTCGCGGCCGCCTGGATCGGCGACCGACCCGCTTATGAACCGAGTCCTCCTGCTTGCCGTCCTCGCCCTCGCCACGCTGCCCGTCCGGGCGCAGGAGTACCGGATCGACGCCGCCACGCCCGCCGGCCTGCGCGAGCTGCTCCGCGCCACGGGCGAACCGCTGCCGCTGCTGAGCGCGCACCGTGGCGGCGCGGGCCCCGGGTGGCCCGAGAACTGCCTCGCGACCTTCGCGGAAACGCTGCGGCATGGCTGGGCCATCCTCGAGATCGACCTGCGCACGACGCGCGACGGCGTCCATGTGCTCATGCACGATGCGACGCTGGACCGCACCACGGATGGCACCGGGCCGGTGCGCGAGCGCACCTGGGCCGAGCTCCGCGAACTCCGCCTCAAGGACCGCAACGGAAAACTGACGCCGCATCGCATCCCGAGCCTGGACGAGGTGATGACCTGGGCCCGCGGTCGCGCGCTGCTCGCGCTCGACAAGAAGGAAGTGCCGGTCGCCGAGGTGGTGCGCGTGATCACGCATCACCGGGCCGAGTCGTATGCGCTCTTCATGGCCTATACGGCGAAGGAGGCGAAGGAGGTCCACGCTGCCAATCCGGAGATCATGATGGAGGTGATGCTCGGCACGCCGGCGCGCTTCGACGAGTTTGTCGCCACCGGGGTGCCTTGGGACCGCGTGATCGCTTTTGTCGGCCACACCCCCACGCCGGACCGTGAACTCTGCCGCCGGATCGTGGCGAAGGGCGCGAACTGCATGGCCGGCACCTCGCGCAACCTCGACCTCGAGGTGCTGCGCGGGCGGGTGAAGCCGGACGCTGCCTGGTGGGCGGGCTATCGCGCGCTCCTGGAGCGGGACGTGGCGGTCATCGAGACGGATGTGCCGCGCGAGCTGGCGCCGTGGCTGCGAGGCGGAGGGACCCCGGCGGGGACCGGCAGGGGGAGGTTCCTTCGATTCGTGGGGCCCTGACGTCGGAAGACCCGCCGGTGCAGTCGGTGCCGGACCCCGCACTTTGCCTTGCGCCGGACCCGCGGGTTCCGTCGGCTGGATCCGCCCCATGAAATCGACCGTTCCCTTCCTCCCTCGCGTCACCCGCCGCGCCTTCCTTGGTCACGCCACCGCGCTGGCGGCGGCCTTCGTGGCCCGCCCCGCCCGCGCCGCGACGCCGCGACCCAACTCCGTGATCGATGGCGTGCGCATCGGCACGATCAGCTACAGCTACCGCAGTGCGCTCACGAGTGCGGAGGAACTGCTGCAGGCGCTCGTGGCCGGCGGACTCAGCGAGGTGGAGCTGATGGGGCCGCCGATCCAGACCTTTGCCGGCTTCGTCGTGGCGCCCGGCGGCGGAAAGGCGAAACAGGCCGCGCCGGCGCCGCGTTACACTGACGCCCAGCGCGACGCGCAGCTCGCGAAATGCCGGGAGCTGCGGAAGATTTACAACGCCGCCGGCGTCAACATCCACATCCACAAGATCGCGTTCGGCCCTTCGGAGGAGGAGGTGGATTTCAATTTCCGCGTGGCCCAGGCGCTCGGGTGCGAGGGCATCACGGTGGAGCGGTCGGAAGCCAACGTGAAGCGCCTCGCGCCGTTTGCCGAGAAGCACCGCATCCGGATCGGGTTTCACAATCACACCGCGAACGTCCCGCAGATCGACACGCTCGATCCGCTGCTGGACCTGGGGCCGTACGTCGCGTTCAACTTCGACGTCGGCCACTACGTCGCGGGGACGAAGGGCAAATCGCCGATCCCGGTGCTCGAGAAATATCACGCGCGGATCCTCAACCTCCACCTTAAGGACCGCACCGCCGACGGAGCGAACCTGCCCTGGGGGCAGGGCCAGACGCCGATCAAGGAGATCCTCCGCCTGATGCGGAAGGAGAAGTGGACGTTCCCGGCCAACATCGAGCTCGAGTACAAGATTCCCGAGGGCTCCGACGCCGTCAAGGAAGTGGCGAAGTGCCACGCGTACTGTCGCGCGGCGCTGGCGTGAGGGGGACTCGACCCCCGAAGTCCAACCCGGGGATCGAAGCGCCGCGCGACCGCGGAGTCAGAAGCAAGGGTGATCGGGGCGATAGCCGTGCAGTCGGCAGGAGACGTTTCCCCTGACGGCTGACGCCGGCGGACGCATTACATGCGAGGGCGAATCGTGAGCTGCGCCTAGGGAAAAGCCCTAGGCAAAGGTCGTGAAAAAAACTCGGAGCCGACAGGCGTGGAGTCTTGCTCAGCCAAGAGTGAGCAGCCACTGCTCAGGTGGCGTTTTCATCATGAGGCTCGCGGTCCCATTTTTCGCGTCGCCGGACGTCCCCGCTCGCGTCGGCGGTCGAAAAACACCGGTCGGTCGAAGCGTGAAGTGTTCGCGCTTGGTATCGCTTGTGCTGCGTACGACGGCACTCGCAGGGATGGCACCGCGGCGCACGTGCCCGCGCGGCGTTCAACCGCGTTTCTTTACAACCTAGCGCCGACGCTTCAAGCATGTTGGTAAATCGTTCCAATGGGGTGGCCAAAGCCGTCGCGATCGCGCTGACGGTGGGGAACTGCGCGCTCTTCGTCGCCGTGCGTGCCGTGTGGGATTCGACACCTTGGTACGATCTCGCGAACACCTCGCCGTCCCCGGCGTATGCGGCGATGGTGCTGGTGGGCGCATTGCACGTATTCCGTCATCTGATCGCCTGCCGCACTTGGATCATGGAACTGTCGGCGGTGGAGCGGCTGGTGCTTTCACTGCGGATGATGTGCGGCCTCATGGTCGGCGCGGCGCTGGTTTACTTCGGGATCGGCGCCCTGCCGGAAGGCAGGCTTTTCGTGCTCGTGTTCATCGCGTTGACGGTGCCCTTCAACTTTTTCCTGCTGGGCTTCGTGCCAGGCTGGCTCCTGCGTCGTTTTTTCCCGGCCAGCCAGCGCAGCCGGGCGGTGTTGGTGAGTGCCGGCCGGGTCCCCGAGTCGCTGGAGAGGTATATGCAGCGCTGCGAGACGCTCGGCATGGACGTGATTGGCCACTACGGGGAATGGCCCCTGACGCGGGCGAACTGGCCCAAGCTCGGTAGTCTGGAGGATTTCTTTGAACATCTCGCCAAGGGCCCCGGGGCTGCGCAGGAAGCGGAGCGCACGCCGGATTGCGTTCTCGCCCTTGGGTTCGACCGCAATGACGCGGCTTTCACCCGGCTGACGCGGGAATGTTGGCAGAACGGAGTGCGCCTGCAGGCCTACGCGCGCCTCGCCAACGGTGCCCATGGCGCGGTCAAACTTGTATCCGACGGCGACCTCAACTTCCTCGTCTTCCTCGACGAGCCATTGCAGGACCCGCTCAACCGGCTCTGCAAACGGGTATTCGACATCGCGGTCGCGCTCCCGGTGATTGTCCTGGTCCTTCCGCTATTGAGCCTGTGCGTCTGGGCGGTGCACCGCCGCTATTCGCCGGGACCCCTGCTCTTCAAGCAACTGCGGCGCGGCGCCGACCGGAAGCCGTTCTACATCTACAAATTTCGCACGATGTACGATGCTTCGGGCGACCGCGGATACGATTTTCGCCAGGCGACCCAGGGGGACAGCCGGATCTTCCCCTTCGGCGACTTTCTCCGTCGCACGAGCATCGACGAGTTCCCGCAGTTCCTCAACGTCCTGCGGGGCGAGATGAGCATCGTGGGTCCGCGGCCGCATCCGCTTAAACTGGACGACGACATGGAGCGGGAGATGCCGACCTATCGTTCCCGGCATTTTGTCAGGCCTGGCATCACCGGCTACGCGCAAGTGCTCGGCCTCCGAGGTGAAACCCCGGACCCGAGCCTGATGCTCGATCGAGTCAAGAAGGACATCGAGTACATCAGCGGCTGGTCGCTGACATTTGACCTGAAGATCATCCTCCAGACCGCCTGGCAGATATTTTCTCCGCGTGGCCGCGCGTATTGAATACGGCAGCGGTTTACCGGCCCCTCAATCGGAGGAATCGGCGCGAAACGTCGCGGTACCTGCGCCCGGCGGAGAGTCCGCGTGCTTGAATCGGGCAGGCAGCGCGGTCGCGTGGTCGGGCAGGGAATCCGTCACCAGGGTCGAAAAGCCGATCACACAGTTCGCGCCGACCCGGATCGCGCCGATCACCCGGCAGCGCGCGCCGAGGGTGCATTGGTCGCCGAAGCGGGGTACCGGGGCCATCCGGCGACCGAGGAGCGGACTGATGCGCTCCCCGAAGACGGTGGCTCCCGCGGAGAGCCGCAAGGAGTGGCCGGCGTCCGCCTGCACCAACACGGCGCCGGGGTGGGGGATCACCAAGCCCGGACCGATGGCGCAGGAGGGATGCAGGTGGATTCGGAAGAACACCTGATTGCAGAGTGCGATCAAACCGCCGGCGCGCACGTGACCCTTCTGGTGAAAATAATGTGCGACGCGAAAAAGAATGACGCACGTCACCTGCGGCGCGAGGGCCGCACTCACCGTTTCGCGAAACCGGCTCCGCCGCTGCTTCCAGGTGGCGGCGTCGTGGGCGAAGGCGCCGATGTCGGCCTGAATCGTCCGCCACGTTTCGGCCAGCGTCATGGCGAGGGCGCCCCCAGGTGTCGGGAGGCCGGACGCACACGCGGGGGTACGGGCCAGACCTCGGTGTTCTCCGGCACGTCGTACATCACGGTGCAATTCGGGCCGATCACGGCATTGTGGCCGATCCGCTGGGCACCGAGAATAACGGCGCCCATGTGCAGCCGGACGTTGTCGCCGAGGCAGGCGAAACCGGGCCCGGCACCCACGTCATCCATCTTCAAGCCGCCGCCGAAACCGCCCATGCCGACGACGAGGAGATTCGCGCCCGCTTTCCCCGCGATGGTGATCGCCACCGGATTGATCACCACGAATCCCGGGCCGATGTCGGCGATCGGGTTGATGTCCGCCCCGGTCATATGATAATTTACCTGCCAGAACAGCCGGGCGACCAGCCGCAGTCGCCGCGTATAAAAGTATCGCGATACCCGATACAACGCGACGCACCAGAGCGACGGCGAAAGCGCGAGGGCGAAGCCGCCCGGATGCCCGCCTTCCCCGTGATAAGCGGCAAGAGCACGATAGTCCCGCCGCAGCGCCGCCCATGAACTCCGGATCGTGGTTTGACGCATGGTGCGCGCAGCATTCCGCCCTGGTGTCGGGACTATGCAACTTGACCCGCGGCCGCTTCAAGCGTCAAACCACCGGGACGCTTTCGACGGCCGCGCCGGAACGGCGGCTCCCCCGAGGCGATGCCGCCGGCGTTGCGATCGTAGCATGAAGGTCCTCCACATTCACAACCTGCACCGCGGACGAGGCGGCTCCGACGATGTCACCCGGGCGGCGATCGACCTGTGCCGGGGTCATGGCTACGAAATCGAGGAGATGGTGCGCGACAGCCGCGACCTTCCGGACGACTGGCGGGGCCGCTGGTCGGCCTTCGCGAACGGGATCTACTCGCGCGCCGCGGTGCGCGAATTGCGAACGCGTTTGCGGGCCTTTCGCCCCGACATCGTGCACGTGCATGAGCTGTACCCCATGATATCCCCGTGGGTGCTGCCGGTGGCAAAGGCGGCGGGCGTACCCGTGGTCGCGTCAGTCAACGATTACCGGCTCACCTGCCCGACCGCGGCCCATTTCGCGCATGGCAGCATCTGCACCGAGTGCCTGGGCGGACGGGAATACCGGTGTTTCGCGCGAAACTGCCGCGACGATCGCGCCGAGAGTCTCGCCTACGCGCTGCGCAATGCCGTCGCACGCCGGTTCGGGCTTTTTCGCGATAACGTGGACTGCTACTTTGTCCTCAGCGAATTCCTCGGCGAATGGCTGGTGGAGCATGCGGGAGTCGACCGCTCGAGGATTGCGATCGTGCCGCCGGTCGTGCCGATACCTCCCGACCATGGAGCGGCGGAAGAGGGCCGCTACGTGGCGTACTCCGGGCGGCTGGTCCCGGAAAAGGGAGTGCTGACACTGATCGAGGCGGCGCGGCTGGCGGACGTTCCCCTCCGCCTCGGCACCGACGCGGGCATGTGTGCCC
>CALFZM010000136.1 GCA_937952235.1 uncultured Opitutia bacterium
GGCGCCGATACCGCTCGTTCCGCAAAGACATGCTCGACGGGTACGAGGGCCCGCGGCAGGAGCAGGCGGCAAGCCTGCGGGCCGAACTCGACCTGCACCTCGTCAAGATGGAGCAGGTCCTCGAAGCCTGGTTTCGAATCCTTGCGGTTTGGTGCGACGCTGATGTTCCTGACGAGGCCGTCGGCGCTCATACGCGGCCCGAGGACTGGCGGGCAATCGAGGATTTCGGGAAGGCCTGCGAGTCGATCGGCCGCCGGCTCGATGAGTGGGAAGCCCGCTGGTTCTATGAGTGACCGAAACCACCGTGGCGCACCGGCCGGCAACTCGTGGGCCAGTGCCGCCCGCTTGTTCTAGCGTTTCGCTATCGTATCCATGATGCCGAGGACCTGATTGCCGCGGCGGCGATTTTCTGCCAGTCATCACGGGTACCGTCGGTCGAGTGACGGTGCGCGCCCCATGAAGATCATTCTGCTTCTGATTGTCGCGCTGACCATGGCGACGGGGTCGAACCGCGCTGCCGATGTCGGGCCGACTCGTCAAGAGCTTCAACGTCGCTCCGAACTGCTCAAGGATTTCGACGCCTACGTGCAGCTCAAGAAGTACCCGGAGGCGGTTGCCGTCTTCGACACGATCGCGAAGGAGGGCATGTTCCCCGAGTACAACTACAGCTTCCTGCCGAAAGCGATCCTTGCGCTGGCGAAGGTTGGCCAGGATCAACGAGCACTGGCGACGATTGACCAATTCCGCAAAGGCGAGGTCACACGCAAATCCGATCCAAGGATGGCCAAGGTCAATGCGCGCTTCGCCTACGAGATGATGATGGTGCGAAGTCTGAACGAGACGCACGCAGCGCTTCCCTCTGGTACCGTGAAATCCGAGCTGGGCAAACTACTCGCCGAATTGCCGAAAGAAGCCGAGCTGCGCGCGAAGGTGAAATCTACGCGATCGACTGGCCCGAACCTTCAGAAGTGACGGCGCCGCCGCGCCGCCACATCACGCAAGGGCGGCCGGCCGGCCGTCTCGCTCTTCAACGTTCCAGCCCGCCTTCCTCCGCGGCGATGACGGCCTTGATGTGGAAGAGGAGAGGCTTCCGCCGAAGCGGAGACGCGCGAAGAACTTTGCGGCGATGGAGGCGGCGAACCTGCGCTTCAGTGATGCCGTAGCGGCGCCAACGCTCCGCGAGTTGTTTGACCGTGAGCAACTCGGGCGGGCCATCGTGATGTGGCGTATTCATATCGTGGATGCACGTCGCATGTCTGCGGATTTGGATTGCCCGCGGGTGAAAATCGGCCACGGTTCGGCGCATGAACTCATGTGAGTTCGCCGGCGTAGGACCCGGTGAAAACGCGAGCAGACACTTGGCGCCGCATCGAAAGCGGGAGGCACTCGCGTGCCGTCCTATCCCCGTGACTAGGTGCGGCGCCTCTGTTTGGAGCTAGAACCATGAATAAAGTAACGATCGAACTCGACGCGGACTACCTGAACCGGATCTGCGCCGACCTTGCCAGCGAACTCCGCCACGAAATGCCCGGCGGTCACGAAATCGCGGACGGCGACTTCGCAGCCGCGCTCGATGCCTGGCGCAAGTTCTCCCCGCGGTACGTCGCCCGCTCGGTCGCGAGCGAACGGATCGCCTTTGAGCGCGGCCTCACGCCCCGCCTCCGGCCGCGGGCCGAGATTGTAGCGTGGCACGAGACCATTGAAGAGTCCGCGTCCCTGCTCGAATCGATCCTGCAGCAGTTGCCTCAGCTCGAGGCGTCTCTCGCTCGGTAACTGGGGCGCATCGATTCAACTCCCGCCCGCGCTCGAAAGGCGCGGGCTTTTTCGTGCCCGCGACGACTGGCAATTTTGGAGGCTATACGCGCTGGAATCTGCCGGAACGGAGGTTTCAACGTTTCCCTCGACGAAGGACGACGATGGGGGCCACCGCAGATTTCGCCGCAACTGGAGTTTGGAACGCAATTGTCGGAAAGCCCGACCTCTTCCCGCCGATTGCGCATCGGCATTCGCTGATCGAGATTGCGCGAGGCGGGG
This sequence comes from uncultured Opitutia bacterium, assembly GCA_937952235.1. Lineage (GTDB taxonomy): Bacteria > Verrucomicrobiota > Verrucomicrobiia > Opitutales > Opitutaceae > ER46. The sequence continues at coordinate 2,035 of CALFZM010000136.1, forward strand.
CCGTTGATCGCGACGCGATCGTTTGGTCGTCGGCACAGCATCGTTTCGTCCTGAAGCCGATTCCCGCGGGAACGCGCGGTGACGCGGGCCCGATGGGTTTTCAAGGGCCGGAAGGAGCGCAGGGGGCGCAGGGCCCGGGCGGAGCGCAGGGGGCGCAGGGCCCGGGCGGAGCGCAGGGGACGGCCGGGCCGGGAGGTCCGCAAGGTGGCGTTGGCGCAACGGGGCCCGCGGGTGCCACCGGCCCAGCCGGCGCACCTGGCGGAACAGGCCCCGCTGGCGCCATCGGTGCAACCGGGCCGGCTGGAGCGACGGGAGGAATGGGACCAGCGGGTGGGACGGGTCCCCAAGGTGCGACTGGGCCGAGCGGACCGCTCGGAGAATTCGGGGAAGACGGTCCGCCAGGCGAGCCGGGCACCTACGACCAGGGTCGAACGGCCGCTGAGCGGGAATGCCAGGCCGCGGGCTACAACGACAACTACGACTACTGGTATTCGTATTGGTGCACGCAGATCGGATTCTCTCGGCCTTGCTGAACACATCGATGAATGCCGATTTCGCCGCAATCGCTCCGTGGGCCGGGATCATCGGCAAGCCGAGCCTGTATCCACCAATTCATCACGCGCATGCGCTCGTCGACCTGAGACGCGGCGGCGCGACGAATCATGATGTCGTCATGTGGGACGAGGAAACCCTGCGATTCGTCCCGAGACGGCTCGCGCGTGGTCCGCAGGGGTATCTCGGCGCGATCGGGTTCGAGGGAGGGCAAGGTTCAATCGGTGCTCAGGGTCCGCAGGGGCCGCAGGGTGCGACCGGCCCACAGGGCCCGCAGGGCGCCTCGGGACCGAGCGGCTCCGCAGGGCCCTCAAGGCTCGCAAGGAGCCACTGGCCCTCAAGGTCCTAACGGCCCGACCGGTTCGACTGGGCCCGCGGGCGCGACCGGCCCGACTGGACTTATCGGCCCACAGGGACCCGCAGGCGCGACTGGCCCGCAGGGCACGAGCGGAGCACAGGGGCACCAAGGTTCCACCGGACCGCAAGGGGAGCCGGGAGCGCAGGGCGCTCAGGGTGCGACCGGTGCGCAGGGGCCGCGAGGAGTGACAGGCGCCACCGGTCCAGCGGGATTCGATGGCGACATGGGACCCGAAGGAGACGGCACGGCGTGGTGGGCCGGCTGGGACGATTGGTGCCCGTACTACTACGGCGTCGGCGATGCGCTGGCCTACAACCAGGCTTACAATGACGCACTCGGTGCAACCACGGATTGCTGCTACGGAGGTGGCGCGTGATGAGAACAGCGGACTTCGCAGCAGTCGTCGAGTGGCAGCATCTTGTCGGGAAGCCGGACGTTTACCCGCCAATCCCGCACACGGTCGCAATCGAGGACATTCGGCCGGACTACGACGTGCCCGACGCGGCGTTCATCGTCTGGTCGGATGAGCAGGGCCGCTTCGTGAACCGTCGCGTGCAAGGGCCAAAAGGATTCACCGGTGCGCGCGGGCCGCAAGGTCCTGCCGGTCCGCAGGGCGCGACTGGAACGTCTGGCGCGGCCGGCGCGGGCGGCGCGCAAGGTTCACAGGGCGCCGCGGGTGGCGCGGGGCCGGCCGGAGCTGCTGGGCCGCAGGGAGCGGCAGGAGCGACAGGACCGCAGGGCGCCGCCGGCGGAACGGGCCCACAGGGACCCGCTGGAGCGACCGGAGCACAAGGACCGACTGGCCCACAG
>CALFZM010000137.1 GCA_937952235.1 uncultured Opitutia bacterium
GGTGACAGAAGCGATCCTGCGCGCCCGCAGCGGCATCAAGGATCCGCGCAGGCCGGTGGGAAGTTTCCTTTTCCTCGGTCCGACCGGCGTCGGCAAGACCGAGCTGGCGAAGACGCTCGCCGAAACGCTGTTCGACACCGAGGCGTCGGTGGTGCGGATCGACATGTCGGAATACATGGAGAAGCACAGCGTCGCGCGCCTGATCGGTGCACCGCCGGGCTACGTCGGATACGACGAAGGTGGGCAATTGACCGAGGCAGTCCGGCGCAAGCCGTATGCGGTCATCCTTTTTGATGAGATCGAGAAAGCCCACCCGGATGTTTTCAACGTGCTGTTGCAGGTGCTCGATGACGGACGTCTCACCGATTCGCAGGGTCGCACCGTGGACTTCAAGAACACGGTCATCATCATGACCTCAAATATCGGTTCGCGACATCTCCTCGAGGGCGTGACCGGCGAGGTCATTCCGGAGGCGGTGCGCGAGAGCGTCATGGCTGACCTGCGGAAGGCGTTCCGGCCGGAGTTCCTGAATCGAGTCGATGAGACCATTCTATTCAAACCCCTCACGCTGGAGGAAATCACGATCATCGTGGACCTGCTGATGGCTGACCTGAACAAGCGGCTCGCCGACCGCCGGGTGACCGTGAAGCTGGATCGCAAGGCGAAGGAGTGGGCGGCCGAAAAGGGATACGACCCCGTATTTGGCGCCCGTCCGCTCAAGCGGTTTCTCCAGCGCAACCTCGAGACCAAGCTCGCACGCGCGCTTCTGGCCGGCGATGTGGCGGAGGGAGCGGACCTGACCTTCACGGTCCGCAGTGGAGAACTTTCCTTCGAGGCGCATCCGGCCGTCGCGGCTGGCTGAGGGCGGGCGGGCTCTCGAACGCGACTTCGCTCGCGGGCCTCCGGCTTCCGTGGGCGCGTTTCGGCGCTGCGACAAGTCGTGGGGAGGCCGCGGGAGCGCCGCCTTGCCAGCGCGCCGGGCGGACGGGATTCTCCTCCCGTGAATCCCGCCGAGCAATTATGTACCGCGTGCGGCATGTGCTGCGATGGCACGCTCTTCGACCTCGTAAAGCTGGAAGCGAGCGACGACCGCTCGAAGCTCTTGGAGTTGGGCCTGCCGGTGAAGGTCGGACGCGGAAAAGCGGCCATCGCCCGTTTTCCGCAGCCCTGCGGGGCGTTATGCGTGGACAGAACCTGCCGCATCTACGCGCATCGCCCCTGGCAGTGCCGGGTCTTCGAGTGTGGGGTGCTCAAGGATGTGAAAGGGGGCCGGATCACATCCGCGTCTGCGCTGCGTCTGATAAAACGGACGCGGCGGAGGGCGGACAACGTGCGCCGTTTGCTGCGTGAGCTCGGTGATACCGACGAGCACCTCGCGCTGGGCGAACGCTTCCACCGCGTGGGGGAGGACCTTGAATCTGGCCGGGCTGGCGACGAGGCAAAGCTGAAGTTCGCCGACCTGAGCCTCGAGGTGCACCACCTGAAGCTTCAGGCGCATGACCGGTTCTACACCCAGACCGCCCCTCACGAAGTTCGGAAACCTGAGGTGGCGATCGAAGGCTCATCGCCGGGATGCCTTCAAAGCCCGTCGTAGAAATCGTGCGGACTGGCCGTCGAGGGGCGGTGCCGTTCCATTGAGCCGCCCCGTCTTGATGGACATGAGATGACGCTTTTTTCTGCTTTGCGCGATGGAGAGATTGCGCGACCGTGCTTGAAATGCCTGCCGAGCCGATTCGCTATTTCCATCGCTACCGCCAGGTCGTCGAGACCGAGCAGATTTACGGCGAGCGGTGGATGCGTTTGGCTTACGAGAATCCGGTTGGGAGGCTCTTCGTCTGGCTGCTGATCCGGCGCGCCTTCTTCTCCCGCTGGTACGGGTACAAGATGCGCAAACCCGAAAGTGCGCTGCGGGTGTTGCCCTTCATCGCGAAGTACGGCGTCGACGTGGACGAGTTCGCGAAGTCGCCGTTCGATTACAAGACGTTCAACGAGTTTTTCTATCGAGGGTTGAAGCCGGAAGCGCGGCCGATCGCGCCCGGAGATCGGGTCGCCGTGCTGCCGGCGGACGGACGCCATCTCGCATTTCCCGACGTGGACGCGGTGGAGGGCTTTTACGTCAAGGGGGCCAAGTTCACTGTGCGCGAATTGCTGGACGACGAAAGTCTGGCGTCCACATTCGCCGGAGGCGCGATGCTGATTTCGCGTCTCTGTCCGGTGGATTATCACCGGTTTCACTTTCCTGCGGGAGGAGTTCCCGGCGAATCGAGGCGCATTGACGGGTACCTTTACTCAGTCAGCCCCCTCGCACTCCGTCGTCGGTTGCGATATTTGGTCGAGAACAAGCGCGAAGTAACGCGGCTCGAGTCACCGGAATTTGGTCCGGTTGCCTTGGTTGAAGTCGGGGCGACGAATGTGGGGACGATTCAGCAGAGTTTTGTGCCAGGACGTGTCGTCGCCAAGGGGGACGAAAAGGGTTTTTTTGCATTCGGCGGCTCCTGTGTCGTTACGCTCTTCACCCGAGGGCGAATTCGGTTTGACGCCGATCTCGTTGCACAGACCAGCCGGCAGAGGGAAACCTACGCGCGCATGGGCGATCGGCTTGGTGAAGCGGCTTAGGTACTCCAGCGGATTGGCTGGCGAGTTGACCCGAGATGGTCGCTGATATGGAGTGATTCGCAGAAAGGCAGCTCTTCGCTAACGTCGAGCTGGCCCATCCCACTTCGCGCCCGGGTGGTGAAATGGCAGACACGACGGTCTTAGAAGCCGTTGCCGAAAGGTGTGCAGGTTCGAGTCCTGTCCCGGGCACCAAGATAGTAATGTTGCGCGCCGTCGTCGGCACCCTGCTCCTCGGCATCCTCGCGAGCGACTGGCGTTATGCGCACCTCATGGCGTTGCGCTTTGACGAAGTGGCGCCGGCGCTACCTGCCCCCAGCTGCGACGCCACGCTGCAGTGCAGACACGAAGAGCTCCTCACGAGCGTGGGGTGCTCGACATCGATACAACCGTCAAACCCCTCGGCGCCGCCAGCGAGGCGCCACCCTCGGCTACAGCGCGCAAGACCCGGGCTGGGCCAGCCAGGTCTTACCACATCCATGGGATCGGCGTGTTGCGCTCTGCCGCGACATGGAGGTATGCCCCGGCCGCGAGCACGCCGCCGACTACGGACTGGACGTGTGGGCGCAGCTCGATCTGCTCCCTCGCGACAAATGGTCGCACCTTATCCACGGCGATTGCCCCTATCGCCACCAGGTATGCCTAGTCCAAGCGGAGCTACGCGAAGTGAACTGTCCTCCAAGTCCGCCGCACCATGAGCGCCCCGGCGTTGCTCTATCAACTCGTGCTGGCGAAAGCGGTGCCGCGGCAACCCGTAGGCCAAGGCTCGAAGGCGACCGGGGCGCAACGTGTCCCGAGCGGGAGGACCAAGCGCCTGCGGATCATCGTGCAGCGTTGCCGGATATCGTCACGGATTTTACCTCTACCGCGCTCCGGAGAAGACGTGTTTCCGGCACGGTGGTTGGTTGCGTCGAACATGGTTAAGGCAATTCTCGTCTAGCGGGGAGGGGCACCGCGTACGTGCTGAGTTGCGCCTAAAGTATCGCGCCAAAACCACGCCAAAAAAAACTCCGGCGGGAAATTCCCGCCGGAGTTGAGTTGATTGAACTTTCCTGGTGATCAGGCGACCTTGCGGCGGCGGCTGATCAGCCCCATCGCGGCCAGAGCAGCACCGAGGAGAGCGAGCGTGGAGCCGGAATCCGGAACGCGGAGTTCAGCGTCGCCCGTGGAATTTCCCGCGCCAGCGTGCGTGATCGTGATGACCTGCGTGAGCGAGTAGGGAGCGCCGGTCACGATGCCGTTGGCCTGCGTGCCCGAAAAGGCGCCGGGACCGTTGAAGCTCAGGTCGGTCAGGAGGTTATCGAGGGCGAACAGGGAGTTCGAAGCCGACCAGTACGACTTGTAGGAGACCGTGGCGCCCGAGGGAGTCGTGCCGCCGATGTTCGCCAGCGCGCTGCCGAGCAAGGTGAAGCTCGTCTCGGAGAACATCAGCGTGATCGTGCCAGCGCCGGCGCTGAGATTCTGGAAGGCCAGATCCATGTAGGGGGCGTCAGCCGCACCGAAAGCGGGCTTCGTGATGCCGGTGTCCAGGTTAATGGTCCAGTTCGCGCCCACCGCGCCGACGTACGTGACCGCACCGGCCGCGCCGTTAACGTCGTTGGCACCGCCGTCGGCAACCGTGATTTCGGTCGCGCCGGCAATGAGCTTCATCGTCGGGACGGCGTGGGCCGCACCCGTAACGCCGAGAGCAAGGGCACCCGCGGCGAGGTAGTTGGTGATGTTTTTCATGATCTAAGATGTTTTGGTTTTGAAGGACTATCGTCTGAACTCCTGTGATTTAGCACTCGGTGGGCCAGCTAGGGTAATTCATCCATGGCACCGCGCAAATATCTGGGAAGAAGTTATTTAAAATTCTCGATATTTGGCCACGGATTTTGGCACGCGGGAGATGTGCGAATTGATGTAAGGAAGTCCGACGCCCTTACCCTCCGTCCTTACACTTTTTGGCCCTCGTGCGCTTTTTCAGACTTACCGGCTCCTATCCTGGTTCGGGTCTCTCTCCCCGCCCTTCTCTGAAGTTGCTCGGACATTGAGTTGTAAGTAATCGCGTTGACGATGGTTGAAAGCCGGGGCGCCTCCGATGGATTTACGATCACTCGGTCAAGCTTCGCGCTTTCGTCTGAAGGCGTTTCTACGGGTCAGCGGCGTTCGGGCTCGCTGGACAGGAGTGACTGGAATCGGCGTTGAGTTGGCCGGCGGATCGGAGTCAGATAGTGTTGGAATTTGCCACCGACACGCGTTTCTCCCCGAAGTCCGTCAAACTCCCCCAACCGATGAACTACCAAACAATCGACGCTCTGTGCATCCGCACAGCACTCCGGCTGCTGCAACCTGCAGCGAGCCTTTCTGCCTTCCTCGCCTTGGCGCTGGGAGGGGCAGCTCTCAATGGACAAACCCTGAGGTCCGGATCCGTTTCGGGGGCAGTCGTCAGTTCGGAGACGCGTAACGCGCTCCAAGGAGCTACCATCGCGATCCCCGTCCTCAATCGCACCGAGCTCACCGACAACGCAGGGCGATTTCTGATGCGCGATTTGCCCGTGGGAACGGTCGAAGTGACGATCGGGTATGCGGGCTTCAACGATGAAAAGCGTACGGTCACGATCCGCGAAGGTGAAGTCACCCGCCTCGAGGCCGAGATGAAGCCGGCGCAGGCGCTCATGATGGAGGCGTTCACCGTGGCGACGCAGAAGGAGGGGCAGGCCCTGTCCATCACGGAGCAGCGGAATGCGATCAACGTGAAGAACGTTACCGCCCTGGACGAATGGGGGATCCTCCCGACGCAAAATGTCGGCGAACTTGTCTCGCGGCTTCCCGGCATCACCGGCTGGCAGACCGACGAAGATGACCTTATCATGAACGTCAGCATCCGCGGCCAGCCGTTCAGTTACACGCGCTTGAATGTCGACGGGATGTCCTCCACCGGCGTCGGTGGAGACGGTCGCACCGCGACATTGCACTCGTTCTCGGGCTCGATGTACGAGCAGATCGAGATCATTGCCGGTCAGACCCCCGACAAGCGGGCCGACTCGCTGGGGGGGCAGCTCAATCTCAAGACCCGGTCACCGCTGGCGATGTCCGAGCGGCGCCGCATCACGTACGGCGCGAGCGCACGGTTCTTCCCGTCTTGGTCCTCCCGCAACTACGTCGTCGGTCAGAAGCCCATCCGTCCCGATTTCAGCCTCGGCTACACCGAAGTCTTCGATGTCGGTCGCGGGGTGCGCAATCTGGGGGTCGCCATCACTGCCTCCTATCAGGAAGTCCTCAACGGCTTCGATTCCGATCTGCTTCAGTATCAGAATACGACGGCTGACGTCGCGTATCTGAACAACTACCTCCGGAAGAGTGGCTACAACAATCGCTTTATCTCCGCCCTCAACGCCCGGGCCGATTACCGGCTCTCGACGTCGACCACGGTCTCCCTGCGGTTCCTTTACAACGCCGGTTCCGAGCCCTTCTTCAACTACACGGACGTGCAGCCCCGGGTGACCACCAGCCTTTCGGTCTATAATCCGACGACGAACCCTGCGGGAGCGATCATGCCGGGTTACACGGCGAACCGCACCGAGATCCGCGCCGCAGGCAATGCGTCGATGTTCCTCAACCCGCAGCGCTATTCGTTCACCAGCAAGAATCCGACCGGCACGCTGCTGTTCGAACACAATTTCGGACGCCTCAAGGTCGACCACGCCTACCGCTGGAGCCACACGCACTGGGATTCCGGGGCGGGCCGTAACCGTGAGAACGGCACCCTGCAGTTGCGCACCCTCGACGGTGCCATCGGCTTCGCCCTCGATAACTCGCGCCGATTCGGTCCGGTTTTCAGCCAGCTTTCCGGTCCCAGCGTGTACGATCCCGCCAGCTACCGCTCTTTCCAGACGGCGGCGGCAAACGCGACGACGATCCCCGTGCCGCAGACGTCGGTGATCTTCAACAAGCGCGACACCATCACGGACACCAACGAGGTCTCCGCCAACGTCAACGCGTCGTACGCGTTCGGCACCGAGCTGCCCATCGTGCTCAAGGCGGGCCTCGACACGATCAACCGGCGCGTGAACAACTTCCAGCCGTATTCGCAGCGCTGGTACGGCGTCGCCGGCTCGGTCCTGCCTCCCCTGCGCCTCATGCCGCTGACGCAGTTCGAGCTCGAGCACGGCGGCCTGCTCCGCCTGCCGGTGTATGATCCCACCGAGGTCAGCACGACGCTCAACAACCCCGCGCTGTGGTACCAGGACGTGAATTTCACCGCGACATCGCAGTACACCAATCGGCGCATCCTCGAGGAGGGCGTCGACGCCGCCTACGTGCAGGCCCAGGTCCGGCTCAAGCGCCTGACCGCCCTCGCCGGCGTGCGGGGCGAGTGGGTGACCACGGATACGTTCACCTACTTCCGGGCGCGCACCCTGCCGATCGCCGCCGAGCCTGATCACTTCCGCCGGGCCGCCCTCGACTACGCGCGGCTCTCGCGCGACGGCGAGTACCACAAGTACTTTCCGAGCGTTCACGTCTCGTACGACATCACCTCCAACTTCAAGGCGCGCGCCAGTTACTCCACCAGCTATGGCCGCCCGCTCCTGGCGCAGATGATCGCCGGCGCCACGCCCAACGACACGGCCCGCACGGTCACGATGGGCAATCCGGAGCTGCGTCCGCAGACGGCGAAGAACATCGATCTCAAGCTCGAGTACTATTTTTCGAACGCGAGCATGGTCTCGATCACCGGCTACCAGAAGACGATCAAGGATTACATCGGCGGCTCCGGACGATCCGGCGTCGTGATCGGCGATGGTCCAGACAACGGCTTCGATGGCCTCTACAGCGGCTACGAGATCGTCCAGGCCAGCAATCTCGGTCGCGCGAAACTCCGTGGGCTCGAGATCGACGTCCGCCAGCGGCTCGCGTTTCTGCCCGGCGTGCTCAAGGGTCTCACCGCCCGCGGGAACTACACCTACCTCGAGACCGAGGGCCGTTTCGCCGGCAACGTGGATCTCAAGTCGGGTCAGGTCGCGGGCTTCGTGCCGCGCGCCTACAACATCGGCCTGCTCTACAATTACCGGAAGCTGGGCGCCTCTTATGACGTCAACTACACCGGACGTTATCCGACGGTGTTCAGCCTGACCGCTCCGGGCGGAAACATCTATCGCGACAAGATCCTGCGCATGAATGCGAGCGTGACGTACAAAGTCCGGCCTAACGCCACGGCGTTCGTGAGCCTCAGCAACATCGAGGAGGCAGACACCAACATCTACACGTACATCCCGAGCCGCCCGCGCACCACGTTGATCGGGTCGCGGTCGTTGAAGTTCGGCGTCACGGGCCAGTTCTGACGGCGCTGCGCCCACGGCTCTCCCTCGCTGAGGCAGGCTCTCCGGAGCCTGCCTTTTTTTCACTTCTCCGTGGCTCCGAAACTTTTGACCCTTGCCGTCACGCTTGACCGCCGGAGGCGGGGTGGAACGCTGGATGGCATGACCGTTCCCTCCTCGTCCGGATCGTCCCGCGTCACCCGTCGTTCGTTTCTCCGGCACACCGCGGTGGCGGGGGGAGCAGTCGCATTTCCCGCCGTGGTGCGCGGCGCGAATCTGAACGGTCGCGTCCAGGTCGCCGCCGTTGGCGCCGATGGCCAAGGCTACAGTGACCTGCACAACGTCGCCAGCCACCCGAAGGTGAAGTTTGTCGGTTTCTGCGACGTGGACCGGAACCGTTTCGCGCGTGCCGACAAGGCCGTGCCCGGCGTGCCACACTTCCAGGATTTCCGCGCGATGTACGAGAAGCTCGGCGGCACGCTCGATGCCGTGATCGTTTCCACGCCGGATCACACCCATGCGCTGATCGCCATCGAGGCGATGAAGCGCGGCAAACATGTCTACTGCCAGAAGCCCCTCGCGCACAATGTCTGGGAATCGCGTCAGATGCGACTGTGGGCGGAGAAGAAAGGGGTCGTCACCCAGATGGGAAACCACATCCACTCCGCCGTGGAATACCGCCTGGGCACGCGACTCATCCGCGAAGGCGTGATCGGAAAGGTGAAGGAGGTTTATTCCTGGGTGAGCGTGACGGGCAACGAACGGACGCGGCTGCTCGAGCCGCCGGCGACCGGCGGGGCGGTGCCGGCGGGCTTCGACTGGAATCTCTGGCTCGGGGGCGCGCCGCAGCGGCCGTTTGCGCCCGTCGTGTATCATCCGTTCGCCTGGCGCGATTGGCAGGATTTCGGCGGCGGCGCCCTCGGCGACTTCGGCTGCCACATCCTCGATCCCGTCTTCACCGCCCTCGGCATCCGGGCGCCTCTTTCCGTCGGCGCGGACAACACCGGCATCAACCGCCACGTGTGGCCCACGTCCGAAGCCGTCCGCTACGTTTTTCCCGGCACGGAGCACACGGCCGGGCCAACGCTCAACGTCACCTGGACGGACGGCGGCCTGCGCCCCAGCCGCAAGCTCGCGCAGGCCCCCGACAACGTCGACCTTCCCACGAGCGGGTCCCTCTTCATCGGCGAGAAAGGCAACCTGGTCCTCCCGCACGTCGGCGGCCCACGGCTTTACCCGGTGGAGAATTTCCAGGGCTTCGCGTACCCCAAGGACATCAAGGGTCTCAATCACTACCACCGGTGGGTGGACGCCATCCTGGACGGCACCCGGACTTCCGATGGGTTCGATTATGCGGGCTGGCTCAGCGAGGCAGCGCAACTCGGCAACGTCGCCACCCGCCTGCCCAAGCGGCCGGTCAACTCCCGCGGGAAGCTCACCGTCACTCCCGAGGAGCTCAACGTGCTCGAGTGGGATGCCGCCCGCCTGCGCTTCAAGAACAGCCCTGAGGGCGACGCCTTGCTGACCCGCACCTATCGCCCGGGCTGGGAGGTCACGCCCGCATAGTCCGGCGCGAATCCCGCCAGAGTGGTCGCGCAGCGGCCGCCGCTCCGATGGGAGCATGGGAGGGAGCTTGACGGCGGCAGCAGCCGCCCGACGCTGAAAAACACCCCGCCTTCCCATGCACTCCGCCCCTGTTTCGACCCGCCGCGATTTTCTTCGCCAGTCCCTCGTCGCCAGCGCCGCCTTCGGCGTGCCCGCGCTGGTTCGCGGCGCCAACCTCAACAGCCGCGTGCAGATGGCCACCATCGGCGTGAACGGCAAAGGGTACGGGGATCTGCATAATTTTTTTCAGCATGAGAAGGTGAAGTATGTCGGCTTCTGCGACATCGATGCGCGCGCGTTCGAGAAGGCCGACAAGTTGATCCCGGGCGTGCCCCATTTCGCCGACTTCCGCGAGATGTTCGCGAAGCTCGGCGACACGCTCGACGCGGTGGACATCGCCACGCCGGACCACATGCACGCCTTGCCCGCGGTCGAGGCGATGAAGCGCGGAAAACACGTCTACTGCCAGAAGCCGCTCGCGCACACGGTCTGGGAGTGCCGCCAGTTGCAGTTGTGGGCGGCGAAAAAGGGGGTCGTGACGCAGATGGGCAACCAGATCCACTCCGCGGTCGAGTATCGCATGGCGACGCGGCTCATTCGCGAAGGCGCCATCGGCAAGGTCAGGGAGGTGCATTCCTGGCTCGCCTATACCGGCAACGAACGCACGCGCCTGCTGGAACCGCCCGTCGCTTCCGCGCCGGTGCCATCGGAGGTGAAGTGGGATCTCTGGCTCGGCGGCGCGCCGAAACGCGCGTACGCGCCGGTCTACCATCCGTTCGCCTGGCGCGACTGGCAGGATTTCGGCGGCGGCGCGCTGGGCGATTTCGGCTGCCATATCCTCGATCCGGTCTTCACCTCGCTCGGGATTCGCACGCCGACGGCCGTCACCGCGGACAACACCGGCGTCAACCGCCACGTCTGGCCGACCGCGCAGACGATCCGGTACACCTTTCCCGGCACGGAGTTCACCGCGGGGCCCACGCTCAAGGTTACCTGGTCCGACGGCGGCCTGCGCCCCGACCGGAAGCTGGCGAAGCTTCCCCCCGAGCTCGACCTGCCGAAGAACGGTTCCCTCTTCATCGGCGAGAAGGGCAACATGGTGCTCCCCCACGTGGGCGGGCCGCGCCTGTATCC
>CALFZM010000138.1 GCA_937952235.1 uncultured Opitutia bacterium
GTCCCGCGGTTTCGGCGGGCTTGCCCAATTTCGCCCGCGGTGAAGTCGTCCGCACCGGCGGCGACGTGCGCGGCGACCGCCTCGCCGAGTCCGCCCGGGAGATCCCGATCGCGGGCCGCAGCCAGGTCCTTGTCGCGGGCGCCGGACCGGCGGGCATCGGCGCGGCCCTCGCCGCCGCCCGGGCGGGCGCGACGGTGCAGCTCATCGAGACGGCGGGTTGCCTCGGCGGGGTGTGGACGGCCGGCATGCTCACCAAGATCATCGACGGCGGCCGCAAGACGGGGGTGATGCGCGAGATCCTGCAGGCGATGGCCACCCGCGGCAGCGAGGTCGCCCGGAAGACCAAGGGCGAGATCTACGACCCCGAGCTGATGAAGCTCGTGCTCGAGGAAATGTGCGTCGCGGCCGGCGTGAAGATCCAGCTCCACACGCAGCTCGTCGGCGCCGTGGTCGACGGCCGCAAGCGACTCGTCGCCGTCGTGACCGAGTCCAAGTCCGGCCGGCAGGCCTGGCTCGCGGACCGCTTCGTGGATACGTCCGGCGACGGCGACCTCGCGGCCCAGGCCGGGTGTAATTTCGACGTGGGTGTGAACGCCCAATGCGAGTGCCAGCCGATGTCGCTGATGGCCTTGTTGACCGGGTTGGATGGCAATGCCGTGCCCGAGTTCGTTCGCGAGATCGCCGGCGAGAAGGCCAAGGCCAACCTGCGCAAGCTGATGGTCGATTCCGGCATCAGGCCATCCTACAGCGCCCCGACGCTGAGGCTGCTGCATGCCGGCATCTTCTCCCTCATGACGAACCACGAGTACGGCGTGCCGGCTTACGACGCGGGCAAGATCACCGAAGCCACCATCCGCGCCCGCCGCGAAGTGCACCAGATCGTCGCCGACCTGCGCAAGCTTGGCGGACCATGGAAGGAACTCGCCGTCGTAGCCACTGCCGAACAGATTGGGGTGCGCGAGGGCCGGCGGATCCGGGGCCGCAGCCAGGTGACCGCCGAGGACATCGTCGCCGGCAAGAAGCACGCCGACGGCGTCTGCCAGGTGAATTTCGGCTTCGACCTCCACAATGTGCGGCCGGGATCGATGTTCGAGGGCGACGATGAAATCGAGCAACTCGGTCGCGCGTACCGCAAACGCGGCGCCCGCCCGTACGATATTCCGCTCGGCGCCCTGATCGCGGCCGACGTCGATGGCCTGATGATGGCCGGGCGCTGCATCAGCGGCGATTTCATCGCGCATTCGAGCTACCGGGTGACCGGCAATGCCGTGCCGATGGGCGAAGCGGCCGGCCTCGCCTCCGCCGTGTCGGTGCAAAAGGGCCGGATGCCGCACGAGCTCGCCTGGAGCGAGATCAAGCCGGCCTGATCAACCAGGGAGCGCGGCCGTCCCCGGCCGCATTTAGACCGATGCGGCCGGGGACGGCCGCGCTCCCTGGGGCACCTCTGCGACCTTCTTCCCCATGCTCTCGCGCCTCCCCGCCATCCTTCTCGCCTTCCTTGCTGCAACCTTCGGCCGGGCCCAGTCGGTCGACGTCGTCATTTACGGCGCCACGCCCGGCGGCATCGCGGCCGCGATCGCCGCGGCGAAAGGCGGGCACACCGTGCTCCTGGCCGAGCCGACGATCCGGATCGGCGGCATGGCCACCAACGGACTCCAGCATCCCGACTTCCGGGCGTTCGAAGCGCTCACCGGAACGTTCCGGGAGTTCAACCAGCGCACGCTGGCGTATTATGAGAAGACTTACGGAGCGGGCTCCCAGCAGGTGAAGGACACCTTCCGTGGCACCCACGCCGAGCCGAAGGTCAGCCTGCTGCTCTTCCAGCAGATGCTGGCGGAACAACCGCGGATCACGGTGCACACGCAGTGGACGCTCGTCGACGCCTTCACGCGCGGCCCGGCGGGCGATCGCACGGTGCGCGCCGCGCGGTTTCGCGACACGGCGGGTCGCGAGCATACCTATGAAGGCCGGATCTTCATCGACGGTTCGTACGAAGGCGACCTGATCGCCGCCGCCCAGACGCCCTACCGGATCGGCGTCGAGAGCCGCGACGAGTACAACGAGCCCGCGGCCCCGGCCGACGGCAGCGGCGACCTGCAGGGCTACAACTTCCGCTTCGTCATGACGAACGTGCCCGCAAACCGCGTGCCGGTGACGGCCCCCAAGGGTTACCGACGCGAGGACTTCCTCGGCGTCACCGCGCTCGTCGAAGCCGGCAAGATCAAGCGCGCGTTTGGCGGGTATCGCGACACCGACAACATCGTGAAGGCGCAGATTCCGATTCTGCCCAACGGCAAGCGCGACATCAACGACGTGTCGAGCGGCCACATCCGGCTGTCGCTGCCGGGCGAGCAGCTGCTCTGGCCCGAAGGCGACGCCGCCACGCGGCAGCGGATCTACGACGAGCACGTGCGCTGGAATGTCGGGTTGATCTACTTCTCGCAGAACGATCCCTCGCTGCCGGAGGCATTCCGGGCCGAGGCGCGGCAGTGGGGCTGGTGCAAGGACGAGTTTGTCGAGACCGGCCACATCCCACCCCAGCTCTACGTGCGCGAGGCGCGCCGGATGATGGGCCTGCGCATCTTCACCCAGAACGACACCCGCCATGCGGACGGAGACGCGCGCGCCGTCCTCCACCGCGACGCGATCGCGATCGGCGACTACGGTCACAGCAGCCACGGCACCCGGCACGAGGGCTCGCGCTTCGGCGGCAAACGCTTCGGCGAAGGCCTCGGCGTGATCTACGCGCCCTACCAGATTCCCTACGGCACGATCGTGGCGAAGGACCTCCGCAACCTCCTCGCCCCGGTGCCGGCGAGCGCGTCGCACGTGGGTTTCTGCGCCCTGCGGCTCGAACCCATCTGGAGTTCCCTCGGCCAGGCCGCCGGGCACGCGGCTCATCTGGCGCTCGCGGCCGGCGCGACCGCCCCCGACGTGCGCCGGCTCGAAGTCGCGCGCCTGCAACGCCGGCTCCATGCCGACCAGTCCGCGACGATCTACGTGAACGATGTGCCGCCGACACACGCCGATTTCGCCGCGGTGCAATGGTGGGGCACGCTCGGGGGCCTGCACGGCCTCGCCCCGCGCCCGACCGGCTCGCGCCTCGGCAAACAGATCGAGGGCCAGCATTCGGAAGGTTGGCTCAATCACACCGCCGACCTGGATCGCGTGTTGGATGCCAGCCTTGGCGCCCGCTGGCTCGGCCTCGCCCGGGATGCAGGTGTCGCCACGCCAGCGCTGCCGGCCGCCGATGGGCGGGTGACGCGCGGAGATTGGATCCGCACCGCGTATCGAGCCGTGCGCTGATCTCGAAAGCCTGCGCTTCGTCTGCTCGGGAGCAGATTCAATAATTCTGAAGCCCAAACCTAAACGCAAAGTCGCAAAGGAACGCGAAGCTTCGCCAAGTTTTCCTTCGCGAGTCTTTCCTTAGCGTCTTCGCGTTCAAGACCCCACTTTGAGCGGCTACGCCCTTGCATAATGTGCTCTAGGGCGAGGCGCCGGCGGCCAGGCGATCGGTCTCCGCCAGCTTGAAACGCACGCTCACGACCGAGTTCTTTTCCGGGCCGGGGCGGTACTTGACGTAGGTCGTGGCCACGAACGTGCCGTCGGGCAGCACCTCCACGCCCGGGTAGCCGTTGTCGCCGCCCTTGTGGCTGTGCAGCAGCTTCACGCGATACGCACCGTCACGGCCGCCCACGATGTCCTCGTAGCGGCCGACCCACGCGACGAAATGCGTCGAGGTCGGGCTGCCGTAGAGCCCGCCCGTGTCGCGGAAGCACACGACGAGCCGTCCGTCGGGCGCATAGCGGGCCACGTGCCGGTCGCCGAAGAGCCCGGGAGGAAGCGGCCGTGAGGCCGACCAGCTCCGGCCCTCGTCGTCGCTGGTCATGAACAACGCCACGCGCTGCTCGTTTTCCCGCAGCAGGCACAACAACTGTCGTCCGTCGGGCGAACGCACGACCCACGGTTCGCACGGTTTCAAGCCCGGCAGGTCGAGCACGATCCGCCAGGGGGTCCAGGTGAGGCCGCCGTCGGTGGATTCGCTCTGCGCGATCACGTTGGAACGCGCCTCCCGGGTTTCGCCGGGCCGGCGGATGTTGGTCAGGCCGACGAGCCGGCGGCCGCCGTCCACGGACTCGATGGTGCAGAACGGCATGACGCAGACGAGGCCGTTGCTGCGCATCGGCGTCCAGGTGCGGCCGTCGTCCGTCGAGTGCGACTGATGCATGGTGCCGTCCGGGCCCTGCCCGGCGAACACGACCAGCCGCGTCGTGCCGTCGGGCGCCTTCAGCCGGTAGATCGCGGGGCAGTTGCGGACGGATTTCCAGTTATCCGGGACCGGGAGCAGCGGCGACCAGGTGAGCCCACCGTCGTCGCTCCGCTTCATCGGGCCCGCGGGTCCGCCGTGGTTGATCGTCCACACGCAGAACAGCGTGCGGCCGTCCGGCAGCAGCACCGTCGTCGGATGTCCCTGATACACCTCGGCCGTGCCAGCCGCGATCGTCACGTGCCGCGCGGCGTCGCCGGAGAGGTCGACGCTGGGAGGAAAGGGCCGGCGTTCGGGCAGCACCGCTCCGGTCGCCGCCGCCGGGTCCGCCGCCGCCAGCCGGGCGAAGAGCGCGAGCGCCGTGAAGACGAACGAGACGCGGATCCGGTTCGGCGGGGTGAGCGGGGCGGTCATGACGGCAGTGAGCCGTTCGCCTTGCGCCCCCGCAAGCCGCGTGCGCCGGTTCCCACAGGAGACCGGTGCGCAGCTCAGCGGGCGGTTCCGCGCGCCTGCGCGACCTGCCCCGGCGTGACCGGACGCGTGCCGTTGCCGAAGCGGGCGCGCACGTAAGACACGACGGCGGCGATGTCCGCATCCGGCAGCGCGGCCAGCGCGGGCATGTCGGGATAGGCCTTGTTGGCGCGTTCGAGGTTCCGCCCTTCGAGCACGGAACGGATCAACTCCGCCGGGGCGCCGGCGATCACCGCCGAGCCTTCGAGCGGCGGCGCGATGGTGGGGTTGCCCTTGCCTTCCGGGCCGTGGCAGGCCGCACAGACGCCGAAGAGTTCCTTGCCCCGTTCGAACACCGGGCCCGACAACACCCGCGCGGCCCGGGAGACCACCGGCTGCGACCAGGTTTTCTGCAGCGCGGCGGCGCGGTTCCTGATTTCGCTCACGGCGGATTGTTCCACCGCGGCGAGGCCGGCGGGCGGTGCCGTCAGGCCCCGGAGGCGGGAAGCCTTCAGCCCCTCCAGCAGCGCCAGCCGGATCCAGTCGGGCGTCCGCCGGCCGTCCGCCAACAGCGTCAGCACCGATTCCACGCCGCCCGCATTGGCGGCCGCCTGGGCCAGCGCCGCGTAAAGCCGGTCCGCACCCGGACGCTCCGCCTGCCACGCGGGATCGGCGGCCAGGCTCGCGAGCAGCGCGCTTTCTTCGCCGCGCAGGCCACTCAGGGCGGCCTCGACCATGCCTGGTTCGCCAGCGTCTCGACCCAGCAGCGCCAGCCGGGTGGCGGCCAGGTCGGCGCCGCTGCCCTCGCCGAGCGTGAACAGCAACTGGCGCCGCACGTCCGGCCGCGGGTCGGTGTGCAGGGCGAGCACCGCGCCGCGCACGGAGGAATCGGACAGCCGTCGCTCGGCGACGCGCAGCGCCGCGATGCGGAGGGCGGGTTCGCGATCGCGCAGGGCGGCCTGCAACGTCGCCGGGTCGGCCACGTCGAGACCGTCGAGCGTCCAGAGCGCGTGCAGCCGCGCGACGAGGTCGGCGTGGCTGGTGGCCATGCGGCGCACCGCCGCGGCGACGCCGCGGTCACCCGATTCGACAATGATGCGCTGCGCGGCGTCGCGCCAGAAGCCGTTGGGATGCGCGAGATGCGGCACCCAGGCGGCGGCCTGGTCGCGCGCAAGTTTCGGCCGGCTGCCAGCCGGGCGTCCGGCGTGCACGATGCGGTAGACGCGGCCGAGTCCGTTGAACGGCTCCTGCAGCTTGCGCGCGAGGAACTGCTGGCGGAGGAAGCTCGTGACGAAGATGTCGCCCTCGATGATGCCGCGATGCATGTCGGCGACGTACAACGCGCCGTCGGGGCCGTTGGCGGTGTACGTCGGCCGGAACCGCTCGTCCCTCGAATAGAGGAACTCGCGCCGCTCGTAGGCGTTGCGGGCGGTCAGCGTGCCGTCGCTCTCGGTGACGATGCTGCGCCGGAGGAAGCGGCCGGCGACCTCGCCGAGGAACACGTTGCCCACGAACTCCGGGGGAAACTGGTCGCCGCGGTACACGCAGGGCGCGGTATTGGACGTGAAGACCGCCAGCGTGCCGTCCTCGTCGCGCAACTGCGCGCGGCGGTTGACGCCCGGCGTCGGGCCCTGCGGCCAGGTGGCCTGGTCGGCAGGCAGCCGCACGTCGGTGCCGTAGGTGCCGTCGTAATTCGGATTGCGCGAGAAGTAGTGCGCGGGGACGAGGTCGGCGCGGAGGTGGTCGCCATTCGAGGAATAGTAGAGGCGCCCGAAATTGTCCTGCGTCAGGCCCCACTGCGCGCGCTGGTTGACGAACGGCTGCGTCGCCCACGTGCCGTCGAACTCGCGCAGCTGCAGGCCGGCCTTGGCGGTGTACAGCCAGTTGTCGAGCGCGCGGAAGACCGTGCTCTGGGCGGCGTGCGGATTGGCGGGGATCTCGAGGCCGCCGGCGATCTTCACGCGTTCGTCGGCCCGGCCGTCGCCGGCAGCGCCATCACGATCACGCCGTCGCGCGACACCTGCAGCCCGCGGGGCCAGTCGACGTCGTCCATGAACACGGAGCGCCGGTCCATGCGGCCGTCGCCGTCGGTGTCCTCGAGCAGGACGACGCGCCCCTTCGGCATCGGCAGCTTTTCGAGCCCGGGAAGGACATCGCGCAGCGCCCAGTTGTAGCCGGGCCACTCGAGCGCCCACAGCCGGCCGCGTTCGTCGAACTGGATCGCGATCGGATCCTGGATCAGCGGCTCGGCGGCGACGACCTCGACGCGAAAACCGGCCGGCACCTCGAGCAGGCGGGCGGATTCCTCCGGCGCATGGCGGCGGCCATCGGGCAGCGTCCAGTGGGCGGGCGGAGCGGAGCGGTCGACATCGGCGCGGTCGCCGACCTGCGCGAGGGCCGCGGGGAGAGCGAACCAGGGGGCGACGAGGCCGGTCAGAAACCGTGCGAGCGAGCGGCGCGGGCGATGGCCGGCGGGAGCGGTGGCGAAGGGCATGAAGAAAGGGGCGCGGTGGCGGCGGTTTAGTGATTCACGGCACGGATCAGCTCGTGCGCAAGATGGACGACGCGGTCCTCGGTCGTGGTGGCCCAGGGCCCGGGGTGGCGGCCGAGGTTGGCGGAGTACCCTTCGTAGCCGCCCTCCATGATCACGCGGCGGCTGCCGAGGTAGCCAAAGTAGTCGTTGGAGTACCCGGCGACCCAGATCGCCTGCGGCCCGCCGGCGAGCTCGCGCTTGAGCCGCAGCGAGTAGTCGACGGTGGTCTCGCCTCCGATCGCGATGACGGTGAGGTCGACCCCGAACTGCACCACCTGGACGGGGCACGGGTAGGACTTCGGCAGGGTGCCGGCGTCGAGTTGGGCGAGCAACTGCCCGGCGCGCGCGCGGTCGGCGGCGACCCGCGACGCGGCCCGGCGTTCCAGGTCGGCGCGCGTGATGTCGGCGTAGTCGATTTCCGCATACGCGAGGGCGCTGCGGAGCGGGCCCTGCACCGGGCGCGGGTTGACGACGGCGAGGGCGGCCTCGACGGCGTTGGCGAGCGTGCGGCCGTGCTGCGACGACTGCTCGAGGTTGCCGCGCGGATACGGGTTCTGGTCGCCCCCCGCGCCCATGAGGAAGAGGGCCACCGTGCCGGGCCGGGCGGCCTCGAGGGCGGCCTGCGCGTAGCCGGCGTAGTCGCCGTTGATGCTGTAGGTGCCGGTGACCGTGTTGTGGCAGGCGTAGCCGAAGAGGATCGCCGTGATCTCGTTCCTGGCATTGGCCACGCGGAGGACCGGCACGTCGTGGTCGACCGGGCCGTCGGGATTGGGACTGTTGCGAATCTCGGTGCCGACGCGCAGCCGGCGGTTCATGGCGAAACCGGCGCGCGCCCGCGTGTAGTGCAGGGTGGCGGGTTCGCGGCGGGCAAGGGCGTCGTCGATCGCCCGGGCGACCGCGGTTTCGAGCTGACGCGAATACGTGTTGGCGCGCTTGACCCAGGCGGGGTCGCCCACCCCGCGGCCGTAGAGCGAAGGCCCCGAGTGGGTGTGCGACGCGTTGAGCAGCACCTGCTCGGGCCGGAGTTGATGCCGCTCCCGCACGTGGCGCTCCGTGGCGTCGCGCAGCGGCTTGGGCGCGCCGATCAGATCGAGCGTGACAAGCACGACCACGCCGCCGGAGGCGTCCTCGAGCGCGAGTGCCTTGGCGAAGAGCTTCTGCACGACTGCCTCGGACGGCTTGTTGCGACCGGCATAGCCCGCCATCCAGGCCGGGCCCTCCGGGGTGATGTCGACGATCGCCGCGCCGGCCTTCCAGGTTGTGCGGGCTGGTGTCGCGGCGCCGGGCAGCGACGGGGCGGCCAGAGCGGCGAGCATCCCGAGCAGGAAAAGACGCTTCATGTGCCGCAACCTAGGGAAACCGTGCCGGCGCCGACAACGTCGAACCCGTCCGCGCCGCGCCGCCGGGCATGGTCCTTTGGTGCGCGGGGGCCGGGAGCTCGCGGAGGCGGGGCTTGCGTCGACCCAGCCGCGTGTTCGCATCGAGGCACCCCGCCCTGCCATGCTGCCTCCGCCGCCCCTGCTCTGGACCGACGCCCTCCTGCATGTCGATGCCCTCCTGCGCCTGCGCGGCCAGGTGAGCCTGTGCGGCCCCACTGCGCCGGCGGAGCTGGCCGTGCCGGGCGAGTTTGCGGCCGCCGAGGCGGCAATCGTCGGCACGCGGGGGTTTTATGGGCACGAGCAGTTCGCGGCCGCGCGGAAGCTCAAGGTAATCGCCCGCACCGGCATCGGGTATGACAACATCGACGTGGCCGCGGCGGAACGCGCCGGCGTCGTCGTGGTGAACACGCCGGACGCCCCCACCGAGTCGACGGCCGAGTTCGCGGTGGGGCTGATGTTCGCCGTGGCGCGTCGGATCGCGCTCGCGGACCGGAACGGGAAGGCCGGCGAATGGAAGCTGGCGCCCGAAGTGCTGGGTTTCGACCTGGCGGAGAAGACGCTCGCGCTGGTGGGCTTCGGGCGGATCGCCCGGCGGGTGACCGAGATCGCGCGCGCCGTGCGGATGCGCGTGCGGGCTTTCGACCCGGTGGTCCTGCCCGACGAGATGGCGGAGCACGGCGCGACCGCCTGCGCGAGCATCGCCACGCTGGCCGAGGGCGCGCAGGTGCTCTCGCTGCACGCACCGGCGCTACCCAGCACGCGCCATCTGATCGGCCGCGAGCACCTGGCGCGGCTGGCGCCGGGGGCCATCCTGATCAACACGGCGCGGGGGACGTTGATCGACGAAGCGGCGGTGCTGGCGGCGCTGGAGTCGGGCCGGCTCGCGGGCGCGGGACTCGACGTGTGGGAAACCGAGCCGGTGCCGTCGGGGCATCCGCTCTTCCTGCACCCGCGCGTCGTGGCCACGCCGCACATGGCCGCCTACACGGAGGAGGGCCGGCGGCGCAGCCACGTGAAGGCGGCCGAGCTGGTGCTGGGCGTGCTGCGGGGCGAGCGGCCGGATTCGATCGTCAATCCCGACGCGTGGCCGCCGCGGCGGTGACGGCGCGGATCAGAGGTCGAACGTCGCGGTGAGGATGAACTGCCGCGGATCGATGATGCGGTAGGCGTTCGGAGTACCGTCGGGGAACGCGCTGATCGCCTGGAGCCGGCCGTCCTCCTGCACGTTGCGCACGTTGAGCTGGAGGGTCGCGTTGACCTTCTTGAACACCTTCACGCGATAGGCCGCGAAGAGATCCACATACGTGCGCGGGTCGTCATAGATCGGCCGTTGTGGATCGAGGGCGGTGATGACCGCGGGAAGCTGCTCCACGCCATAGTAGCCGATCGCGCTCTTGTCCTCCCAGCGCAAGGCGCCCCCGATGGTGAGGCGCTTGACCCACTCACGATCCAGGCCGAGGCCGGCGAGCCGGTAGCTCGTGCTCAGGTTGAAGCGATACTTGCGGATCTGGGGGCGGCTCTTGCCCTGGTTGGCGACGGCGACGTCGTACGGCGTGCGCACGCTGGTGGCGAAGAACTGCGAGGGTGAGTTCGTCCCGTTGTATCGCTCCGTCCACCACGGACGGTTGATCTCGGGATCGATGATGCTGGTCCAGACCGGCATCCGCTCCGTGATCCACTGGGTGACGGCGGGCGACATCTTCGAGTCGATGGACTCGTTCTCGGTCACGTTGAAGCGCGTCGTCCAGTGCGGATTCGGATTCCAGTGCACCTCCAGCTCGAGGCCCTTGGCGGTCACGTCCTGGGTCTCGGCGACGAGCTCGTTCTGCACGTCGCGCGCCTCGGGCCGGCGGAAGAACGACACATCGAGCTTCGTGATGCGGGCGATCTCCTGATCGATCTGGTCCTGCGTCAGCGTGCGGCCCTCGGCGGCGGCGGCGTTGGTGATCCAGGACTGGGCGCGGGTGGTGAGATTGAAGAACTGGTTGCCGTTGGGGGAGTCGAAGTCGAGGTTGCGGATCCGCTGCGCGATGATGCGCATGCTGCCGTTGCGGGAGTTGATCTGCGTCGTCTCGTACTTGTTCGCGCGCACGACCAGCTTGCCGTTGAAGAGATTCAGCGAGAACCCGTAGTCCTTGCCGTGGCCGGTCGGATCGGGCAGCGCGCCGAGGTAAAGGCCGACCGCGTAGCCCTGCGGCTGGAAGCTGTCGGACTTGTTGTAGTGAAGGTTGAGCCAGCGCGTCGGCTTCACGACGACGCCGGCGGTCTTCGTCCGGCCTCCGGCGTGCACCCAGTCGGCCGGGTTGAGCGTGAACGTGGAATCGTAGTCGAGGAAGATGCCGTCGGGCGTCGAGGAGAACAGGGTCTGTCCGCGCTGCCGCTGGTCGCGGGTGTCCTTGCGGAGACCGAACGTCGTCACGACGCGGTCCTTGAGCAGGTGGCTTTGAACGACCGCGCCCTGGGTGCGCAGGATCGAGCGGTCCCAGGTGTTCGTGGAATCGTACCAGTAGCCCGGCCCGAGCCGGGCCTGCTCGGTGACGAAGTTGGGCGTCGCGTTGGCCGTCCCGGGATTCGTCCAGCCGCCCCAGCGGTAGGAATACGTGCCGGGCGAGAAATCCCGGGGCGCCTGGTCCGCATTGTAACCCTGGTTGTCGCCCACGTAGTAGCGGTAGTAGTTCAGCGCGACGTTCGGCCGCACGAACTCGCGGGATTGCCCCGTGGGCATCGGGTACCAGGCGTGGTTGGAGAGGATGACGTCGCGCCAGATCGTCGTGCGCGAGCGGTTCTCCTTGAACTCGCCGTAGCCGAGGAACTGCTGCATGCCGAGCCAGCGCAGCAGGTTTTTCTCCTGGCGCAGGTCGAGCCGGTAGGCGAGCTGACCGCGGTAGGTCTCGCGCTCGAACGGCCCGCCTGCGATGCCCTTCGTGTTGAAGAAGCCGACATAGGGCCGGAGGAAGAACGGATTGGGGCTGCCGTCGACGAGGCGCTCGTTGGCGTCGATGTGCAGGTAGCCGGTGGCGCCCGAGCTGCCGGCGGTGCCGTAGAGCCCGCGGTTGTCGCGGCGGCCGGCCTCCCGGAAGTACCCGAGCTGGACCGCGAGCAGGTTCCGCGGCGTGTCGAAGACGGTCTGCTCGAGCTGCAGGTGGCTCGTGAGCACGGTCTCGTTGATCCGGTTCATCGCCGCGAGGTTCACGTTCTGCCAGTCGTAGACCGCCCGGCTCGTGACGGACGGGTCGCTGGAGAACAGC
>CALFZM010000139.1 GCA_937952235.1 uncultured Opitutia bacterium
CTCTCAGCAATCTACATGCCTATATACAACGGAGGTTTTCGGATAGCCTCTAGTGAATCCGGCAAGAGTTATAGTGGCAGAGACACAGCGCCAGCATGTGCTCGTGATTTCTCACCCCTCTTGGAAAAGCGTTCGTGAGGCAGGTAAACGGGCGATTGCTCATGCGGAGCGTGAGGCTTGAACGCTCGATGTGGGAGGTGGAGACGTGAGCGAATTTGGGGGCGCTTCACACGACGGCTTTGTGGGCACCCATGCACTGAGTCGGCGAGTAGCGCCCTACCGTCTTCGGCCTTCGCAGCAGATTTTCACGAGCTGAGCGAAATCGACCTCCGTTCCGAAAGCGTTAGCATCCGCCACACACACAAACACACACACACGCCCCGGTCGCCGGCGTGCGTTTCGTGTCGCAAGGGGTCGCAACCGGACTTTCGCGGTTAGTCTTGCAATCCCTCTGA
The DNA here is from genome assembly GCA_937952235.1 of uncultured Opitutia bacterium. Taxonomy (GTDB): domain Bacteria; phylum Verrucomicrobiota; class Verrucomicrobiia; order Opitutales; family Opitutaceae; genus ER46. The sequence continues at coordinate 456 of CALFZM010000139.1, forward strand.
GCAGGAGCAGTTAGACGCACAGATGCGCATCGAGTCGTCACGATGCGCATCGGGGAAAATGGTCGGGCTGGTGAGATTCGAACTCACGACCTCTTGCACCCCATGCAAGCGCGCTACCAGGCTACGCTACAGCCCGAACAAAAGGAGGGTCAACAAGACCCGGCCCCGCGGGCGACGCAAGAGCATTTTCGAACGCGGATTTCCCCGCTGGGAGCGCGGACGTCCCCGTCCGCAATGGCCGACGATGCGGACGGGGACGTCCGCGCTCCCCGGAGTGAAGACCCGAAGCCAGGGCTTGCTGCACCTGCGCCGCCCGCACTCTGATCGTCCCCATGCAAATCGGCTTCTGCACGGACCCCGCCACGCTCGCCACCCTGCCCGCGCGCCCGCAGTGCGATTTCATCGAGGGTCATGTCGTGAACTTCCTCGCCCCCGAGGCGCCCGACGCCGACTTCGCCCCGCGCGCCGCCGCCCTGCGCACCTGCGGTTTCCCGATGCCGGCCGCCAACGTCCTGCTCCCCGCCGCGCTCAAGTGCAGCGGGCCCGACATCGATTACGCCCGGCTCGACCGCTACGCCCACACCGTCTTCCGCCGCGCGAAGGAGATCGGCATGACCCTCATCGTCTTCGGCAGCGCCGGCGCGCGCATGGTGCCGGAGGGGTTTCCGGTCGCGAAGGCCTTCGAGCAGTACGTCGACATCCTGCGCCAGTTCGCCCCGCTCGCGGAGGAGAACGGCGTCACGATCGTCGTGGAGCCGCTCAACCGCGGGGAATGCAATCTCGTCAACACGATCCTCGAGGGCGCCGAAGCCGTGCGCCGCGCGAACCATCCGGCGGTGAAGCTGCTGGTCGACATCTTCCACATGCTGCGCAACGGCGAATCGCCCGACGACATCGTCAAGGTCGGCCCGCTCATCCGTCACGCCCATGTCGCGGAAAACAAGGACCGCGCCGCCCCGGGCACGCACGGCGACGATTTCCGTCCGTTCCTCCGCGCCCTCCATCGCGCCGGCTACAACGACCGGCTCGCGCTCGAACCGATCTGGACCGACCTGCCGCGTCAGGTGGATCCGGCGCTCGCGGAGCTGCGGCGGCAGCTCGCCGACGCCGGCTACTGATCAGGGCGGCGCCCAACCTTTGCGGAGAAACGCCGGCGCGAGCACCCGGCGCAGGTTGCCGCCCAAGATGGCCCGGCGGACCTCCTCGCCCAAATCCGCCCCCAGCACCTTGGCCAGCTCCGTCGCGTGGCTGCGCTCGCGGCCGTAAAGGATGCGTTCGGCGCCGATTTCACGCACCGCCATCTCCAGGAAGCCGGCCGTCGGGTCGAAGCCCGAGGTCTCGATCAGGACATTCGGCCGGTCGCGGATCGCGCGCAGCCCTTTCTCCCATTCGCCGCCGGCATGGACGCACACGAAGCGCACGTCCGGATGCCGGCGGGCCAGCTCGGCCAGCTCGACCGGCGTCGACTCGCCCGCGCTCCCCTTTCCGCCCGTCTTGTCCCAGGTGTGCTGCACGACCAGCGCGCCGAGCTCGTGCGCGCGCCGCACCAGCGGGTCAAACTGCGGGTGCGTGCACGGCAGCGTCTGCGGCGAACTCGGGAACAAGACCGCCACCATCGGGCCGTCCGCGACCCAGCGCTCGAGCTGGGCGCGGGATGCCTCGGGGCGGGCGGCGTTGAGCACGACGCCGCCGAGCAGGCGCGACGGCCAGCGCACCAGGCAGCGCTCGATCTCGCGGGCGTCCTCCGCGCCGAACGACGCCTGCCGGGCATGCGTCGCCAGGCCGACGTGGAAGTACGCGCACAGGCGCTCCATCGCGAAGCGTTCCCAGTACGGCTCCTGTTCCGACACGGCCCGTTCCAGCGCGCCGGGCGGCCCGCCCGGTCCCGGCACGTAGAGGCAGTCCCAGATGCGCAGCGACGCGAGCCGCGGCCGCGCGAGCCAGCCGGGAACCGGCGGCGACGCTCCGCCAGGAACCGCGGGTGTGCTCGGCTCCGCCATCGCTCAGGCCGGATATTCCCAGCCGGGGCGGTAGGCCCGCCGGAGCAGCTTGTTCGCCTCCGCATCGCCGACGATCGCGTCCTTCGCGCCGTCCCATTGCACGCTGCGCCCGAGCTTCAGGCTGAGCATGCCGAGCAGCGAGCAGTTCGTCGCCCAGTGCCCGTCCTCGATGTCCGACAACGGCCGGCGGCCGGTGTGGATCGCGTCGAGGAAGTCGGCCCAGAGCTCGTGGATGTTCTGCGCGTCGGGCTGGTTGAGTTTCGCGTCCTCGTGCAATACCGGCTGCTTCTCGTCGAGCGGGTGAAACGTCCACCCGCCGCGCCAGCCGAGGCGGAAAACGCCCTTCGTGCCGTAAAAGTACACGCCGACGTTCTCGCCCTTGTCGACGGGATTGCCGGCAAACGCGCGCGACTCCCATGCGACGGAGAAATTCTCGAACTCGAAGTTGACGAGCTGGTGATCCGGCGCGTCCGTCGTCTGTTCGTTCGGCGTCAGGACCGGCGGGCCCTTAACCGGCCGGCCGCCGGTCGAGAACACGCGCCGCGGCCATTTCTCGCCGGTGATCCAGAGGATCTGGTCGAACCAGTGGATGCCCCAGTCGCCGAGCGTGCCGTTGGCGTAGTCGAGATACTGGCGGAAGCCGCGCGGGTGGATGCCGCGGTTGTTGGCGGTGCCGTTGAACGGGCGCACCGGCGCGGGCCCGCACCAGGCGTCCCAGTCGAGCCCGGCCGGAACCGGCTGCGTCGGCAGCGGTTGCTCGGGGCCGGAGCCGCCGGAATTGACGAAGCAGCGCATCATCCCGATGTGGCCGACCTTGCCGGAACGGATGAACTCCCGCGCCGAGATCGAGTGCGGCGAGGCCCGGCGATGCGTGCCGACCTGCACGACCCGGCTGGCCGCCCGCGCGGCGCGCACCATCGCGGTGCCCTCGGCGATAGTATGGGCGATGGGTTTCTCCACGTAGACGTGCGCGCCCGCCTTGACCGCCGCGATCGTCGGCAGCGCGTGCCAGTGGTCCGGCGTGGCGACGATCACGATCTCGGGCCGTTCGCGCGCGAGCAGCTCGCGGTAGTCGCGGTAATGCCGTGGGCGGTCGCTCGTCACGGATGCCACCTTGGCGGCGGTCGCGGCGGTCTGACGGTCATCGACGTCGCAGAGCCCGACCACCTCGCATTGCCCGCTCGCCATGGCCTCGCCGAGGATGTTGCCGCCCCACCAGCCGCAGCCGACGATCGCGGTGCGGAAACGGCGGCCGGACTTCGCGGCGCCGGAAGACTTGATCGAGAAGGCCGCGACCGCGCTGGTCGTGGCGGCGGAGCGAAGGAACGTGCGCCGGTTCATGGGGTGGGTGGGTTGGAGG
>CALFZM010000140.1 GCA_937952235.1 uncultured Opitutia bacterium
CCCGTGGGCTTCCGGGCGAGCCCGCCACCGACGCTGCGCCCGGGATCGGGCGCCTTCGTCGACCGCACGCGCCCGGGCGGCCGGCCGCCGCTGCCGACCACGCCGTCGCTGCCCCTGGCGCCGGGCTTCGCCGCGCCTTCGCCTGGCGACCCCATGGGCCCGCATGCCGACCGCCGACGGACGCCGTCCGTGGCCGCGTCGCCGCGGCCGGTATCGCCTCCCGTGACAATGCCGAACCTGCAGCCACTGCCCTCGGCCCGCCGCCCTGCGCCCTCGCCCGGCTTCACTTCGCCGCCGCCGGCCCCGCGCGTGCCGATTGGCGGCGACGATGGCCGGTCGCACCGTTCCTTCCGCACCGGTCGCGACGGGCGCTCCGGCGCCGGTTCGCTTCAGACCGCACCCGCGCTGCCTATGGCGCCGGGCGAACGGCCCGGGCCGGCCAGCGGACCTTTTGTCGGACGCTCCGCGTCGCGTACGCCGCCGCCCCCACCCTCCGCCCCGCCCGCGGCCGCTCCGGCCGGCGGGGAAAGCACGCCCGCTCCTGCCAGCTCCCAGGCGGGTCGCGGAAACCGCGGCGGGTGGAATCGTCCGCGTCTGTAGCGGGCGCGCTTCGGCCCGGACCCGCCGGTGCCGCGGTCAGTCGCGGGCGCGAACGAGGGCGTCAAACCAGCTCGGCCGCGCGCTCGGCGTGAGAGGGCCGGCCGGAGGAGATGCGACCGGAGAGGTCGTTGCGCACCGTGAGGCAGAAGGCGTGGGCCTGCACCTCGAACTTGCGGGAGTCGAAGCTCGGGAACAGCCGCGGGCGGAGGATGTGCCAGGCCGGCGTGGCGATGAGCGACATCTGCGCGCCGCCGGGGGGCTCGGGCCAGGCGCCGATGTGCGCGTGACAGACGAGGTGTCGGGCCACGGCCACGATCGCGATGAGATCCAGGTGCGAAGTCGCCAGTCCGGGCGCGTCCAGCCAGCGGATGACGCAGCGGCAGGACTTCGGCAGCTTTTGCGCCTCGGCGAATGCGATGGCCAGCTCGCGCATGGAGCAGCCGAGCAGCTCGCGTTCGACGTCGCCGAGCGGGCGGCGTTTTTCGCGGGCCCGGAGAATCACCCCCCGCAGCGCATGCGGATTGAGCTTCAGCAGGAGCAGGCGCCCGAGGTCGTGCAGCAGGCCGGCGGTCGCAGCCGGGGCCGCGAGGTGGTCGAGTTCGAGATAGTTGCAGACGAATCTAGCGACCCGGCCCACGGCAGCCTGATAGATCCAGTAGTTCGGCCAGTTCAATCCCGGCAGGTCGAGGTGACGGTCGTCCGCCACCGGCAGGGCGCGGGCAATGGCGCCGAGCCGGGCTTCGCCCAGGCGGGCCACGGCCACCTGGGGGTCGTCGATTTCGTCGGTCTCCGGGTTTCGCTCGCGGTTCACGATTCCCAGCACGTGCGCGGTGAGTCCCGGGTCGCCCGCCACGAGGTCCATCAGCCGGGCCATGGTGGAAAAACGGCCATCCGTCATCATCTGGAACGCCGCGGCCGCGCCGCGCGTGACGGGACAGCCCGCGAGCGCCAGGACGTCCCGCCGCAACGCGTCGCCCCGCAGCAACGGGAGCTTCACTCCCGGATCGATGCGCTCCCATTTGCGGCGCTCCGCCTGTTCCCACGCGGATGGGACGAACGCCGGCGCGGCCGCCGCGGCGGCGTCGGCTCCGTCCGGATCCGCCTGCCACGCGATCAGCTTCTCGACGTACGCGAGCTGTTCGCCGGACCCTTCGAACGCGCTCCAGCGTTCCTCCTCGGCGCGCGTGCGCAAGGTCCGGAGCGCCTCGACGCCGGCGAGAATGCCGGCGGCGGCCGCGGTCTCGAGCAGCGCGTCGATCTCGGCGCGCACCTCATGCGGTTCGCGGTGCTCGGCCCAGCGGGGAAAATGTCGCGCGGCCGCACCGAAAGCCGCCCGGGCGCTCCGCCGGCGCAGCACCAGTTCCTCCTCCGGCAGGCCGGTGCGTTCGCACCAGGCGCGGACGGCCTCGAATTGCGCGGCGCGCCAGCAAGCCTGGGTGGCGCGCACGATCTCCGCCTGGATCGCCTTTTCGTCGTAGGGCTTGAGCAGGTAGTTCTGCACGTTCAGCGCCAGCGCCCGCTTGATCTGGCGCGGATCGTTCTCGGCGGTGTAGATCACCACCGGCAACGCGCGCAGCAGCCAGTCTTCGCGCAATCGTTCCACGAAACCCAGCCCGCTGCCCGGCCCGAGCCGGATCTCCACGATGGCGAGGTCGAATTCCACGGAGCCCCTCAACCGCTGCCACGCCTCCACGATGTCGCGGACCACCACGCAGGTGTGGTTGCCGCGCGCCAGGATGTCCTGCAGGGCACGGCCCGCGACGTCCTGGTCGTCGAGTAGGAGAACGTTGGCCATGTTGAAGGGAAAGCGATGCCCCCACCCGCTGATGGGCGGTTACACCCATTGATCGGCTTGGGATCCCCCGGCTGAAGCGCGGAGTGGAGTAATCCGAAGGGGAAGGCCCCGCGGATGCACGCGGACGTGGAGCGCCCGCGGCGCAAGGGCGGGGGCGCGGGAGACGTCCGCTGCCGGCCGCGCAGATTGACTCGCGCCGCTCCGCCTGCGCCCCTTGGTCCCGCATGTCCTCTTCCGACGCGTCGACCGCTCCCCTGGCCCCCTGGCGAAGGCCGGATGGAAGCCGGCCGGACTCGGATGCCGTGCTGGAGCGCTTTCTCGCCGCCTGCGCGGCCCGCGGGCTCGAGCTGTATCCGGAGCAGGAGGAAGCGATCCTGGAACTACTCGCGGGGCACAACGTCGTGCTCAACACCCCGACGGGCTCCGGCAAATCCCTGGTCGCCGCGGCGTTTCACTTCCAGGCGCTGTGCGCCGGGCAGCGCTCGGTCTACACCTGCCCGATCAAGGCGCTCGTGAACGAGAAGTTCCTCGCCCTGTGCCGGGAATTCGGCCCCGAGCAGGTGGGAATGATGACCGGCGACGCCAGCGTGAACCCGCGCGCTCCGATCCTCTGCTGCACCGCGGAGATCCTGGCCAACATCGCGCTGCATCGCGGGGCGGACAGCGACGTGGGCGCGGTGATCATGGACGAGTTTCACTATTACTCGGATCCGGAGCGCGGCTATGCCTGGCAGGTGCCGCTGCTCACGCTGCCGCGGGCGCGCTTCCTCCTGATGTCGGCCACGCTCGGGTCGACCGAGTTCTTCGAACGCGACCTCACCCGGCTCACCGGCGCCCCCAGCGTGACGGTCCGCAGCGAACGCCGGCCCGTGCCGCTGGAATTCGAGTACTCCGAAATTCCCCTCACCGAACGCGTCGCCGAGCTCCTCGCCCTCAAGCGCGCGCCGGTGTACCTGGTTTACTTCACGCAGCGGGCCGCGAGCGAGGCGGCGCAGTCGTGGATGAGCCTCAACGTCTGCTCGAAGGAGGAAAAGGGCGCCCTCCAGGCGGAACTCGAACGCGTGCGCTTCACGAGTCCCTACGGCAAGGAAATGCGGCGCTGGCTCCGCCATGGCATCGGCGTCCACCACGCGGGCCTGCTGCCGAAGTACCGCATCCTGGTCGAGCAGCTCGCCCAGAAGGGCCTGCTGAAACTGATCTGCGGCACCGACACGCTGGGCGTCGGCATCAACGTGCCGATCCGCACGGTGGTCTTCACGCAGCTCTGGAAATTCGACGGCCGCAAGGCGGCGATCCTCAGCGTGCGGGATTTCCGGCAGATCGCCGGCCGCGCCGGCCGCCGGGGTTATGACGACAAGGGCTACGTGGTGATCCAGGCCCCGGAGCACGTGATCGAGAACAAGCGCGCCGAGGAAAAGGCGGCCGCCGACCCGAGGAAGAAAAAACCGGCCGCAAAGGCGCGGCCGCCCGAGGGGGCGATCGGTTGGGACGCCAAGACCCTGGAGCGCCTCCGCACGGCGCCCGCCGAGGAGCTTCAATCGCGGTTCGACGTGAGCCACGGGATGCTGCTTCTCGTCCTCGGCCGGGACGGCGACGGCTGCCGGGCCCTGCAGCGGCTGATCCGCGACTGCCACGAGACCGAGCACCGCAAGCGGGCCCTGCGCCAGCGCGCGTGGCAGCTCTTCCGCGCGCTCGTGGACCGGAAAATCGTGGAGCTCGCGGGCAAGCCGCCGTCGTCAGCGGCGTCGGAGCACTCCTCGTCCGCCGCCGCGGGCGCCCCGCCGGAAGCGGCGGTCGCACCCCGCCCGAAGGTGCGCGTGAACGTCGAGCTCCAGGAGGACTTCTCCCTGCACCAGGCGCTCTCGCTGTACCTCATCGACACGCTGCCGGCCCTCGATCGCGCGTCGCCCGACTATCCGTTCGACGTGCTCACGCTCTGCGAGGCCATCGTCGAGGACCCGGAGGCGATCCTGCGACGCCAGGTCGACAAGCTGAAGACCGAGAAACTCGAGGAGCTGCGGGCGGCCGGCGTCGGCTACGAGGAACGCATGGAAAAGCTCGAGCAGATCGAGCATCCGAAGCCGCTGCGCGAGTTCCTCTACGAGACGTTCAACGCCTTCGCCGCCGCCCACCCGTGGGTGGAGCAGGAGAACGTGCGCCCGAAGTCGATCGCGCGGGAGATGTACGAACGCTACCTGTCCTTCGCCGACTACATTCGCGAGTACGGCCTGCAGCGGATCGAGGGCCTGCTGCTGCGGCACCTCTCCCAGGTGTGGAAGGTGCTCGCGCAAACCGTGCCCGCCGCCGCCAAGACGGAGCCGGTCGTGGAGATGGAGGAGTACTTCCGCGAACTCATCCGCGGCATCGATTCCAGCCTGCTCGAGGAGTGGGAACGTCTCCGCGATCCCGACGCGGTCGCGGCGCCCGCCGCGCCGGACAAACCGGCCCGCCCGGCCAGCTTCGACGTCACGCGCGACGCCGCGGCGTTCCGCCGCCTCGTGCGCACCACGCTTTTCGGCGTGCTGCAGGACGTCGCGGCCAGCGAATGGGAAAGCGCCGCCTCCCGGCTGGCCACGGGCGAAGCCGCCGGGGGCGCGGAAGGCAAGCCGCTTTCCCCCGAGGCGCGCGCGCTGGAGGCGGCGTTCCGGCCGTACTTCGACGCCCGCGGCCGCTTCCGCCTCGACCCGGAAGGCCGCGCGGCCAAGCACACCCATTGGGACGACGATGCGCCCGGTGCGACGGAATGGAGCCTGGCCCAGGTGCTGATCGACCGGGCGGAGGCGAACGACTGGGAGGCTCGCTTCACCGTCCTGGTGATGGCTTCGCGGGCGGAGAACCGCGCGGTGCTGCGCTTCGACGCCGTCGCCCCCGTGGGCACCTGAGGCGCTGCGAGGCAGGCCGCGCGCAGCCGATGGCTCTGAGAGCAGCGCCTTCCCCGTCACCCATGAAAACGGCCGCACGAACCGGTGGAGCGGCTTGTCCCCAAGCCGCTGCGGACCGGGCCGTCGCACGTCAGCC
>CALFZM010000141.1 GCA_937952235.1 uncultured Opitutia bacterium
GGTGGAGCGGGGCGGCGAGCCTCGTTCTTCCATCCTGAACATCCGGTTCATCCTGTCCCAAAGGTCTCGGTCGGACGGAGAGTCAGCACGTGCGAGTGCGTGTGAGAGACGGGATGAACCGGATTTTCAGGATGAAGCAGTCCGAGTCGCTGGAAAGGTGAAGCAGCTTGTCCTCAAGCGGCTGCGGACGGATGTGCCGAACGTCAGCCGCCTGGGGACAGGCGGCTCCACCGTAAATCGCCTCACGGCACCTCGTACACCTCGATCAACGCCAGGCCGGTCTGCCCCGCACTGCCGCCGACCTGGGCCGTGTAGCTGCCGGGCGGAAGCGTGACCAGCAGCACCGCGTCGCGACTGTCCGCGGCGAGGGCGAACGCGCCCACGCTGGCGGCTGCGGCCGCGACGGCGGCGGCGTTGGTGGCGGCGCCCCAGTTGTCATTGGTGGCGGTGGCGGCGGCCGCGCCGGCCTGGTACAGCTCGAGCTTCGGGTCGGCGAGCGCGCCGTCGACGCCGAAGGCCGCCAGCGTCGGCCCGATGCCGCGGATCAGCACCGTCTTCGGCGTGGCGCCGGCGATCGCGAAGCCGGTGATGAGGCTGTCGCCGCCGGAACCGGCGAGGGTCAGGGCGGAGACGTTGACCAGCCGCGGCGTATCGAGCACGAAGGTGTCGTTGGGTGACGCATCGTAGACCTCGGTGAGCGCGACGCCGCTGCTGTCGCCGGCGCCGTTGATGCGCAGGGTATAGCTCCCGGAAGCGGCGGAGTGGGCGAGCGCGGCGTCCTTGGAGGTGGCGTCGGCGAAACCGAACGCGCCCACCGCGGTGCTGGTCGAGGCGACGGTGGCGTTGCCGGCCCAGTCGTCGTTCTGCGCGATCACGTTGGGGCCTGACAGGAGCGCCAGCTGGGGGTCGGTCAGCGTCCCATCGACGCCGAACGCCGCGAGCGTCGGGCCGGCGGCCCGCAGGAGCACCGGCTTGTTTCCGGTCGTGCCGCTGCCGCCGATCGTGAGGCCGACGGTGAGTGCACCGCTGTTGCCGCCGATCTGCGAGCGGATCGAAAGGTTGGCGATGCGGCTGACGGGATTGATCGTCACCACGGCCGCGGCGCTCGTGATCGCACCGGCGAAGTTGGTGACGCGCACGGCATAATTGCCGCTCAGGGCCGGGCGCACGTCCGAGAGCGCGAGCACGGCGCCGGTTTCGCCCGGGATCGGTTCGCCGTTGCGCAGCCACTGGTAGGTCATGGGCACGGTGCCGAGCGCGGAAAACGACAGCGTGAGGCTGCCGCCGGCCGTCGCGGTCTGGCTGGCCGGGGCGGTGGCGATGCTGGGGGCGACGAGCGGGGTGGTGATCGTGAGCGCGGCGTTGTTGCTCGTGCGGTTGCCGGTGGCGTCGGTCACCCGGGCGCTGTACTGGCCGCCGTGGGAGTGATTCGCCGAACTGATCGTGTAGGTGGGCTCCGTCGCGCCGGTGATGGCCTGGCCATTGAAGAACCACTGGTACGCCACGGGCGCGGCGCCGACGGCGCCGACGGCGAACGTCACCGCCTCGCCCACCTCGGCGCTGACGGGGCGCGGCTGCACGCCGATGGCGAGCACGGCATCGACGCGGCGCGCCGAGCGGGCGGGGTTCTGCCGGTGCATCGGCCAGACCGAGCTGGCCGGCACGTGGCCCGTCTCGATGGCGTAGATCCGGCCGTCCTCGCTCGGCAGGAAGAGCCGGCCGTTGTGGAGCAGCGGACTCCCCAGGATGGCGCTGGCGGTGGCGAGCGTCCGCCGGAGCCGGCCTTCGGGCGAAACGATCGAGACCGTGCCGTCCATCGCGCCGATGTAGATCGAGCCGTCCGAGGCGAGCAGCGGCGCGCAGTTGCGGATCGCGTCGCCCGCTTCGAACGTCCAGCGCAGTTCGCCCGCCGGCGTGAGCGCGTACAGTTTGCGGTCCGCACAACCGAAGTAGATCGAGCCGTCGTTGCCGATCACCGGCGACGAACTCACGGTGTCTCCGGCGATGAATTCCCATTTCAAGGTTCCATCGGGACGCAGGGCGTAGAAGCGGCGGGTGGGCGCCACGACGCCGAAGTAGACCGTGCCGTCGGTCCCGACGGCGGGACTCGAGTAGATGAAATCGGCCGAGTACGACCACTTCTGGGTGCCGTTCGGCGCGACGGCGTAGAGCCGGCGGTCGGAGCCGGCGCAATAGATCGTGCCGTCCGGCGCCACGACGGGGGACGAATACGTGTTGCTGGTGGTGTCGCCGAGACGGAGCGTCCATTTGATCGCGCCGGAATCGGGGTTCAGCGCCAGCAGCCGCCCGTCCTCGACCCGGATGTAGACCGTCCCGTCGGCCCCGACGGCGGGCGAGGCCTCGACGTTCACGCCGGTCGAGATGCGCCAGAGCCGGTTGCCGTTGCCGTCGATGGCGTAAATGTACCCGGAGGCGTCGCCGATGTAGGCGGTCCCGTTGGCGGCGACGGTCGGGGACGAATACGTTCCGTAGCCCGAGAGTTCGTGCCGCCACCGCTGCGAGCCGTCGGCGTTGAGTCCGTACAGGTAGCCGTACAGGTCGGCCACCCGCACCGTGCCGTCCGCCGCCAGCGCCGGAGTGAAGAACGCGCCGACGCCGAAGAACTCCCATTCCGCGTCGATGCAGGAGATGCGGAAGTCGCCCGACGAGCTCGCGCCGCTGGGCGAGACTTCGCTGTCGACGACGATGTGGTACGTCGTGCCGGCGGTCGCAGACAGGGTCGTGCCGGCGTCGGCGATCGTGCTGTTGCTGTCGCCGGCGGTGGTGACCGCCGAGACTTCGGCGAGGGCGTTGAGCGCCGTGCCCGTGTAGATGCCGAGCATCGTGTTGAAATCGTCGCTGAAGCTCGCGATGTGGTAGCGACGCGTGGCGGGGGCGACCCAGCGGAACCAGACCGAGCGGCCGCCGTTGTTGTTGCGGATGCGCGGTTCTCCGTCTTCGCGCGTGGCGGTGCCGTTGTTCGACTTCACCGACCAGCTCCGGCCGCTGACCACCTGGGCGGAGGCGAAGTCGTTGTTGCTCGCCTGCAGCGTGAAGCGGGCGGCCACGAGGCCGCTCGAGGCGGCTTTCGCGTCGATCGCGATCTGGTAGGTGGTGCCGGCGGAGACGGTGAAGGTCACCTTGCTGGTCTTGAGGCTGCCGCTTTCGTCGTCGTTGGACGCGACCGGCGTGAGCGCGTTGAGCGCGGTGCCGGTGTAGACCGCGAGGAGCGTGTCGGTGGTGCTGTCGATCGTGGAGATCGTGAGCGAGCCGGAGCGCGGCGCCGTCCACGTCCACCAGAGGGAGCCCGCCCCGGCTGCGCCCGCGTGGGAGGGCTCGCCGGTTTCCCGCGTGGTGCCGTGCGCGGCGGCGCGCACCACGCCGGATTCGCCGGCGAAGACCGCCCGCTGGGCGAAATCGTCGTTGAACGGCCGGTTCGAGGTCGAGCGCAGCGCGGCGGCGAGGTTGAGGCGGCCGCCGGTCGCGACCTTGCCGCTCAGGGCGGACTTCGGGTCCACCGACCGCAGCAGACGGTTGATCGTCTCCCGGTAGGTGTCGGTGGGAAACTGCGCCTTCAGCAGCGCGAGGGCGCCGGAAACCATCGGCACGGCGAAAGAGGTCCCGGAACTGATCCGGTAGGCGGAATCGCCGGAGGCGGAGGCGAGGATCATGGCGGTGCCGGGCGCGCCCAGGTCGACGAAGCCGCTGCCGAATGCCGCCGATGCATTCAGGGTGTCGTTGCGGGTGGTGTTGGTGACCGCGACGATGTTCTCGAGCAGGTAGTTCGAGGGAAAGCTGGGCGTCACGTCGTGGTTCTCCGGCTCGTTGGCCACGGCGCAGACGACGATGATGCCGGCGTCGCGGGCGCGCTTGTAGGCGTCGAAGGCGGCCTGGGAGAACACGGTGCCGCCGAAGCTCGCATTGATGATGTGTGCGCGCATGGCCACGGCGTAGTCGACGCACTCGATCTCGTCCGAAATCAGCCCGAAGCCCGCCGCGTCGATGAATCGCAGCGGCATGATCTGCACCCGCCACGCCACGCCGGCCATGCCGCGGCCGTTGTTGCCCGCGGCGCCGAGCACGCTGGCGACGGACGTGCCGTGGCCGCCCGGATCGGTGATCCGTCCGGCGGCCGGCAGGGTGCGGGACACGGTGGCATCGATGCCATTCACGTCGTCCACATAGCCGTTGCCGTCGTCGTCGCGGAGGTTCGTCGCCGCTGCGCCGCTTTCGGCCGGGTTGGTCCACAGGTTCACGAGGATTTCTTCGTGGGTGCGGCGGAGCCCGGAATCGATCAACGCGACCACGATCTCGCTGGCGTTGGTGCGCACGTCCCAGCCGCTCTCGGCGCGGATGTCGGCGCCCGCGGTGCCGTTCTCCAGGCCAATGTTGCGCAGGCCCCATTGTTCGTTGGCGAGGAAGCGCGGATCGTTGGGTGTGGCGCGCGCGCGCACGAGGTAGTTGGGTTCGACGTACTCGTATCGTCCGCTCGCCTTCAGCCGCTCGATGCGCTCCGGCACCGGCGTGCCCGGGTCGAATTCGAGAACCCGCAGTTCCCCCCGTCCGCCCGGACGGCGGCGCAACCGGATGCCTTCCCGCGCCTCGCTGGCGGCGAGGGACTCCGCGGCGAGCCCGTCGCGGGGCTTCGCCAGCAACGATCGCGTGCTGTAGCCCAGGCGGATCTCCTCCGCCGTGAAGCGGTTCTCGGCCTCGGCCGGATCCTGCGCGCCGAGCGGCGCCACGATGCTTGCGAACAGCGCACCCCACCAGCGTCGCCAGCTTCTTGGGGCGAGTGACGGAGTCGGAGCGTGACGAGTGTCGAGGGCGGCGGGAGCGGTGGCGGGGGTGGGGT
>CALFZM010000142.1 GCA_937952235.1 uncultured Opitutia bacterium
ACCCGGAGAACCGGCTGCTGTGGCGGCAGCGTCCGCGGCGGCTCGAATTCGAGGCGCTCCGCGACAGCCTTCTGCGCGTCGCCGGCCGGCTCGACATCCGGAGCGGGGGCCGGAGTGCGCCGCTCACCGACGACAACGTGCGCCGGGCAGTCTACGGCTACACCGACCGCTTCCGGATTCCGGCGCTGCGGCGGAACTTCGATGCCGCCAATCCCGACCAGTCGATCGCACGCCGCGGCGAGACGACGCACCCGCTGCAGGCCCTGTTCTTCCTCAACAGCCCCTTCGTCCGCGCGCAGGCGGAGCACGTGAACCGCCAGCCCGAGATCGCCGAGCTGATCGACCCGGCGGCGCGGATCGCCGCCCTTTATCGCCGCGTGCTGGCGCGCGAACCGGACGCCGCGGAACAGGCGCTCGCCCGCGGTTTCCTCGGGGCGACGCCGACGGAGGAGAGCTGGACACAGTTCGCCCAGGCGCTGCTGCTTTCGAACGAGTTTCTTTACTGCGACTGAAATCCGCCCGCCATGCTCCCGCCTTCCGATTCCGCCGCCCCGCTTTCCCGCCGCGCCATGCTGCGCCACTGCGGCCTCGGCTTCGGCTCCCTCGGACTGGCGGCGCTGCTCGGCCCCGGCATGCTGCGCGGCGCCGATGCCGCCGGCCCCCTCGCGCTCCGTTCGCCGCATTTCCGGCCGCGGGCGAAGCACGTGATCCAGATCCTCGCCAACGGAGGACCGGCGCAGATGGACACGTTCGATCCGAAGCCGCTGCTGACGAAGTATCACGGCCAGCGGCTGCCGATCCACCTCGCCACGGAGCGGCCGACGAGCACCGCGCTCGGTTCGCCGTTCTGCTTCGACCGCTACGGCCAGTCGGGCCTCGAGGTCAGCGAACTTTTCGGTCCGCTGGCGGAGAAGCACGCGGACGACCTCTGCGTCATCCGCTCGATGTACTCCGACACGCCGATCCATGAGAATTCGCTCCGCCTGATGAACTGCGGCGCGAGCATCATGGCGCGGCCGAGCATCGGCTCCTGGATCACCTACGGTCTCGGCACCGAGAACCAGGACCTGCCCGGCTTCGTGGTGCTCGTGCCGAAGGGCATGCCGGTCGCCGGCGCGGACAACTGGCAGTCGTCGTTCCTGCCCGGCGCGTACCAGGGCACGTACCTCGAGACGCAGGACCGCCGGGGCGCCGACCTGATCGAGCACCTGCGGAACCCGCACCTCGGTCCCGCGGCGCAGCGCGCCCAGCTCGACCTCGTCGCCGCGCTCAACCGCCGCCACCAGGCGACCCGGGAGGATCCCGCCCTGGAGGCGCGTATCCAGAGCTTCGAGACCGCGTTCCGGATGCAGACGGCCGCGACCGACGCCTTCGACCTCGACCGCGAACCCGCGCACATCCGGCAGCTCTACGGGGACACCGCCCAGGCAAAGCAGATGCTGCTCGCGCGGCGCCTGGTGGAACGGGGCGTGCGCTTCGTGCAGGTCTGGCACGGCACACTCCAGCCGTGGGACAGCCACGACAACATCGAGCAGGCGCATCGCCGCCTCGCCCGGGAATGCTGCCAGGGCCTCACGGCGCTGCTCACCGACCTCAAGCAGCGCGGGCTGTTCGACGAGACGCTCGTCATCTGGGGCGGCGAATTCGGCCGCACGCCGACGGTGGAGCTCTCCCAGGGCGAGAAGGTCAGCCCGACGCTCGGGCGCGACCACAACCACCACGGATTCTCGATGTGGCTCGCCGGCGGCGGCACGAAGGGGGGCACCGTGCACGGCGCGACGGACGAGTTCGGCTTCAGGGCGGTCAAGGATCGCGTGCACGTGCACGACCTGCACGCGACCGTGCTGCACCTGCTCGGGCTCGACCACGAGCGTCTCACGTACCGCCACAGCGGGCGGGAGTTCCGGCTCACGGACGTCCACGGGCACGTGGTGCGAGACCTGCTCGCGTGAAGCCCGCGGCGGCTCAGCGGCGCCGCGCCACGAGCAGCACGTTGCCGAACGGCGTGCCCGCGCCCATGGGACGGGCAGCCACGTCGAAACCCGCGTCCTCCAGCCAGCGCCGCCAGGCCGCAAGCGTGCGGAAGTGAAACGTCGGGGCGAACTGTCCCACCCACCAGGCCTTGATCCGGTTGCCCACGCGCACCGCGCGAAACCTCCAGCCGGCCGCGGCGTCGGCCTCGCGCACGAGCAGCACGCCGCCCGGCGCGAGGCTGGCGCGCAGCGCAGGGAGGAGCTCGTCCTGATCGACCGCCGGCATCAGGTTCAGCACGTCGAAGAGCAGGATGGCATGCGCCGCCGGCAGCGGCTGCCGGCGCGCGTCGCCGGTCACGATCTCGGCCGCAGTGCCGAGGGCGCGGCGCGCGATCGCGGCGGCCGCCGGCCGCGTCTCGATCCCGATCAACCGCCGCCCCGGCCCCGCGGTCGCGGCGGGCGTCTGCGCCGCGGCGAGGGCGGCGAGCAGCAGGCCGCCGCCGCAGCCGACATCGAGCACCGTTCCCGCGGCGGGCAGCACGCCGCTTTCCAGGACCGCGCGATACACGGGATCGCCGCGCAGCTTGCCCCGCGCGAAGTGAAACGCCGCCCGCCCGGCCGGGCGGTAGCGCGCGCTCGCATGCTCGACGACGGCGGCAAAGTCCATCCGGCGAGCGTGCGCCGGTGCCGGGTCGCGAGGCAAGGTGCGTCCGCCGCACCCGCGGGCCGCCGGCGCCGGCGCGGCCGGAATCCGACGGAATCGTTACGAAATGCCGGCCGCTTGCGCGTTGCCGCCGGGCTCCAGCCCGCCCACCGTCGCACGGTCACCCCGTCCCCATGTCCCTGCCCCTTTCTCTCCGCCTGGCGGTCGCCGGCGCGCTCGTCGGGATCTTCGCTCCGCTGTCGCTGCCGGCCCGCGTGGTGGCGCGCGTCGAGGCCCTGACGCAGGCGACCGTCCGCATCGCCGTCACCAATGGCCCCGTGATCTACATCGATCCCACGGGCATCAACACCTCGCCGGCGGACGCCGACGTGATCCTCCTCACGCACAACCACGGCGATCATCAGTCGGTGCCGGTGCTCGGCCGGCTGCGCAAGCCGGGGACGGTCTTCGTCTCGTCGCCACCGGGCGTGCCCCAACTGCAGCAGAACTTCGCCGGCGCCCCGATTCATGCGGTGACTCCGGGCGATCGCCTCGAAGTCGCCGGCATCGCGATCGAGGCGGTGCCGATGTACAACGTCGTCAAAAACAATCACCCGCGGGCGCTGAACTACGTGGGCTACGTGTTGAACCTGGGCGGCGTCCGGCTCTACCACGCGGGCGACACCGAGCGGTTTCCCGAAATGAAGGGCTTCGCCGCCGACGTCGTGATGCTCCCGCTGGGCCAGGTGTTCACCATGAACACGGTGCAGGAAGCCGTCGATGCGGCGGTCGACCTCAAGGCGCGCATCGCGATTCCGATCCACTGGGGCAATGCCGAAGGGACCCGCGCGGATGCGGAGTTTTTCGCCGCGCAGACGGCGGCGCGGGGCATGCAGTCGATGGTCAACACGCCACCCGGCGGGTTCGCGCTGGAGGTGTCGGAGTCCGTCGCCATTTCCGAGCATCCGGCCAGCGTCACCGTGGCCCCGGGCGGGACCGCGCAGTTCAGCGTGCAGGCCACCGGCACGGGCAACGTGCGCTACCAGTGGCGGCGCAACGGCCTCGCCGTCCCCGGCGGCACCACCGCGACGCTGGCGATCCCGTTCACGTCCGCCGCGAACGCGGGCGACTACGAAGTGGTCGTCTCCGACGCCAATGGTCCGGCGGTCAGCCGCACCGCGCGGCTCGTGGTCGAGCCGCCGCGACCCGGCCGGCTGGTGAACCTTTCCGTGCGCGCCACGACCCGCGGCGCCGGCGGACCGCTCATCGTCGGTGCGGTGGTGGCCGGTGGAGGAAAACCCGTGCTCCTTCGCGGCATCGGGCCGGCGCTGGCAGGGTTCGGGGTCGCGGGTGCGCTGCCCGATCCCCGGCTGGAAGTGTACGCCACGGTGAACGGACGGGAGACGGTGGTGGCTGCGAACAACGACTGGGGCGCTGGCGGCTCCGCGCCCGCCCTGCGCGCGCTCTTCGGCACGGTGGGCGCGTTCGACCTCGCCGATGCCGGCAGTCGCGACGCGGCGCTGACGACGACGCTCGACGGAGCCCGGACGGTGCACGTGGGTGACACCGCCGATCGCAGCGGAGTGGCGCTCGTGGAAGTGTACGACGCCGATCCGGCGGCGCCCGGCCGGCTCGTGAATCTCTCCGCGCGCAATTTCGCCGGGACCGGCGAAGCCACGCTGATCGCCGGCTTCGTCATCAGCGGCAATGTCCCGAAGCGCCTGCTCATCCGCGGCATCGGCCCGCGGCTGGCGGCGGGTTTCGGCGTTCCGGGCGCATTGAGCGACCCGCGGCTCGAATTGTTCCTCAGCGAAGGCGGCCGCAGCACGCTTTTCGCGAGCAACGACAACTGGGGCGAGGCGGGCACGGCACCGCTGCGGTCCGCCGCGGCACAGGCGGGAGCCTTCGAATTGCCGGAGGCCTCGAGCCGCGATGCCGCCATGGTGATCACCGCGCCCGCGGGCGCCTTCACCGCCCAGGTATCCGGCGTGGGCGGCGCCGCGGGCGAGGCGCTGATCGAGATCTACGAGCTGCCCTAGCCGATCGCTTCGGGCGGAAACCGCGCCGTCGACCGCCAAGTCGCCCTTGCAAGCGGCCGCACGGGAAGGTGAAGCAGCTTGTCCTCAAGCTGCCGCGGACCGGTCCATCTCTCGTTAGCCGCCTGGGGACAGGCGGCTCCACCCGGCTGGATCGCCCAGCTTGGGGAGGCCGCTGCGACTTTTCGCTGCCTGGTGGGTTATGGGAGCGATCCGCGTCGCGCGCTCCGCGGATGCCGGACGCCATTCGAAACGCGTCCGGCAATTCCAGCGCACATCGCATTGCCGTCACGAGTCCAGGCCCTGAAATCCCATCACCATGAACCAGAACCTCCCTCCCGTCCTCGCCACCACGATGCACGAGATCGACTACAAGATCCACGGCGACGACATGCAGTTCGTCGAGATCGAGCTCGATCCGCAGGAGGCGGTCGTGGCGGAGGCCGGAGGCATGATGTTCATGGACGACGGCATCGGGATGGAGACCATCTTCGGCGACGGCTCGCAGAAGAACAGCGGGCTCCTCGGCGCGCTGCTCGGCGCCGGCAAGCGGCTGCTCACGGGCGAGTCGCTGTTCATGACAGTGTTCATGAACCAGCATCCGCAGCGGCGGCGCGTGGCCTTCGGCGCGCCGTATCCGGGCAAGATCGTGCCGGTGCACCTGCGCGACATCGGCGGCGAAATGATCACGCAGAAGGACTCGTTTCTCTGCGCGGCCAAGGGGGTGAGCGTCGGCATCGCGTTCCAGAAGCGGCTCGGCGCGGGGCTGTTTGGCGGCGAGGGCTTCATCATGCAGCGGCTGACGGGCGACGGCTGGGCGTTCGTGCACGCCGGCGGCACCCTCTACGAACGCACGCTGACCCCCGGTGAGGTGCTGCGCGTCGACACGGGCTGCATCGTCGGCTTCCAGCCGACGATTGATTACGACATCCAGTTCGTCGGCGGGATCAAAACGGCACTCTTCGGCGGCGAGGGGCTTTTCTTCGCCACGCTGCGGGGCCCCGGCAAAGTCTGGCTCCAGTCACTGCCCCTCTCGCGGCTCGCCGGCCGCGTCGTGGCCGCGGCGCAGAGCGGCGGACGCGAGGAAGGGTCGATGCTCGGGGGACTCGGCCGGATGCTTGACGGCGACAACTCGCGCTGAGGGAGCCACCGCGCCGGCGTGGGTCCGGGGGGCGGTTCAGAGCGGTCCGTTCGCGCGGGGCGCTGGAATCCGCTCGAACTCCCCCGCGTCGATGCCGCGGGGTCGGACGATCCTGGTTTCCGTGCCGCGAAACTCCGCGCCAGTGCGGAACGAAAGGTCGCGCATGCCTTCGAGGCGCTCGAGCCGCGCGTGCAGTTCGGGCGGCAGGGCCGAGCGCTCCTCCGGGGAATTCACCGGGCCGGAAAAAACCTCGGCCCCGGACGGATCTTTCGCCGTCAGCCGCTTCTTCCCGTCCTGGAAACGGAGTTCCAGCGAACCCGCCTCGTCCGAGAGCGTCAGCGTGCTGTCATCGGTCCGCACCGCCATCGCACGGAAGCCCGGTCCTTTTTCCGGATCGATCTGAATGCGCAACGGGCCGCCCTCGGGCGAGCGCCGGATCAGCGAAAGCATCCGGTCGGCCTCCTCCCGCGCCGCGCCGGCGCCGGAAGGGAAACGAAAAAACTCCGCCCGCGCGCCGGGCGCGGCCAGCGGCAATGCCAGGGGCGCGGGCTCCCACTCGAGCGCCAGCTTCGGCACGTTCGTCCGCCCGAGGCGGACTTTGACCGAGCCCGGTTTGCCGGCCCGCAGGTACGAGAGGGTGACTTCGTCGCCTTCCTTCCGCAGCCGGATCAACACCGCGAGCTGGCGCGAATCGATGAGCAGCTGATCCTCGAGTTTCAGGAGAATGTCGTGTTCCTCCAGCCGGCCTTCCGCCGGGCTTTTCGGCACGACCTGCTGCACGACGAGGCCGGTGCCGCGGCCGAGGCCGAGCTGGGCCCCCAGCGTCGGCGAGACCGGGCCAGTCTCCACGCCGAGGAAGGCCACCGTTTCCATTTCGAGTTCGCGGCGCTCGGGCAGCGGACGCCGTTCGCCTGGCACGAGGGTGCGCAGGGATTTTCTTTCCGTCGGGGGCGCAGCCTCTTCGGCAGCAAGGCCGGGGCGGGAGAGCGCGGCCAGGGCCGCGCAGGACACGAGGATCAGAGGTGACAGTTTCATATCGGCGAAAAGGGGGAGACGCTCATTGGAAGGACACCGGGACGATCCGGACCTCCTCGCGGGGGAGCGTCCAGGTGACCGAGGCGTTCGTGCGCGGATCGCGCCATACGATCGTATCCAGAAAGTGAAGGCGGCGGCGCCGCGCCGTCGTGCCGTCGTCCAGCGTCACGACCCCCTCGTCGCGGGCGGACACGAGCAGTTTCTCCGCGGCCACGGGCCGGAATGCCCCGTCCGCAGTCGCAGCCGCCGGCGCGAGGCGCGATTCGGCCACCTGCGCGAGCACTGCCGCCAGCCCCGCGGCGGCAGGCACGGCCAGCCAGGACCAGAGCCGGGGCGCCGGCACTGCGCCGGCTCCCGAGAGGTCGGCCGCGATCCGGCGCTGGAGCGCTGGCGAAACCGGGGCCGGACGCAGCCGGCGCAGCTCCGCTTCGAGTTGGGTCAGTTCCTCATTCATGGCAGGGCACGGTTGCGAGTTGGTGGCGGAGCGCGGCCAGCGCGTACCGATAACGCGAGGCCGCCGTGTGGGGTGAAAGATCGAGGGTCGCGGCGATCTGCTCGAACGTCAGTTCGCCCCAGACCTTGAGCACGAGCACCTCACGCTGCTCGGCCGGAAGCCGCTGCACGGCCTCCTCCAATCCAGCCCGGCGCTCATCTCCCTCCCCATTTGAATCGAAGTTGCCCACCGGCTCCCCGCCGCGCCCCGCCAGGTCGTCCCGCCGCGCCCGCCGTCCCTCGCGTCGGGCCAGGTCGAGGGCCGCCCGTCGGACCGATGTCACCATCAGCGCCATCGGGTCGCCGGGCAGGTCACGCTGGTGACGCCAGTAGCGGACGAAGGCCTCCTGGACGACGTCCTCGGCATCGGCGCGAGTGCGGGTCCACTGGCGGGCGCACAACAACAGCTTCGGCCCAAAACGTTGGAGCCAGGACTGCCAGGCGGCATGATCGGTGGGATTGGCCATGGAACGCGCCATGAAACGAAGGATGCCGGATGAGCGCCGCCGCCCGGCCGATTTGTCTCCTGCACGAAGAAAAAGTGCCCGGTCGCGGCGCACGCGTATCCGGGCAAAAATAAAAAGGGGCCCGGATTGCTCCGGACCCCTGTTGTAACTGTCGCTTCGATCTGCTGTTAACTGCGACCGAAGAGCCGCTTCCAACTGATGCGATATTCCAGCGCGGCCACGCCCAAGAGTACGAATACTCCGGCGAAACCGACGAGGGCTTCGGCACTAATCGGGGAACGGAAAGAAAGCACGAGCGCGGCAACAGCGATGAGGCTGACGGGGACCGCAATGATCAGGTTCTTATTCATGGTGTGTCTTTGGTTCTTCGTCGTCCCGGTCTCGGTTCGACGTGCCTACTGTACGGCATTTGCAGCCATAGTTGAAATCTCACTCCCCTATCGTTCTCATAAGTCAAAACTATGGAATTGCACCAACTGCGGTACTTCGTGGCGGTAGCCGAGACGGAGAACTTCACCCGGGCAGCCGCCCGCGCCCACGTGTCCCAGCCAGCCCTCAGCCAGCAGGTTATGAAGCTGGAGGCGGAAGTCGGGCATAAGCTTTTTCACCGGCTCGGGCGAAAGGCGGTCCTGACCGAAGCCGGAGCGGCGTTCCTCGATCGGGCGCGGCGGATCCTTTTCGAAGTGGAGAATGCGGCCAAGGAACTGAGCGACCACCCAGGCCTGGAACGTCGCATCACCGTCGGCGCGGTGCAGACGGTGATGCCGTACCTGCTGGCGCCTCTGATCGCCACGCTGCGCGACTCCCACCCTAATCTGCTGGTCAATGCGCAGGAGGACTTTAGAGCGAACTTGGTCCGGGGAGTGGTGGAAGGGGATCTCGACCTCGCCATCGTGCCGACCCCGGTCAAGGACCACCGCATCGCCGTCTTCCCGCTGCTCTCGGAGCCGTTGCTGCTGGTCGTGGGGAAAAAGCATCCCATCGCGCAACGGACCGAAATCAGCTTGGGCGACCTGGCGGAGGAGACATTCATCTCGCTCGGCGACTCGAGTGCACTGGCGGTGCAGATCCGCGCGTTCTTCGGCGACCAGAAACTGCAGCCCCGGATCGGCTTCCGGTGCGCGCAGGTGGCCACGCTCAAGGTGTTCGTGGCAATGGGTCTCGGCATCTCGCTGCTCCCCCAGTTGGCGCGTCTCCCGGATGACCAGGAAAACCTCACGTACCTGCGGCTGAGCGGGACCGCTCCGACGCGTGAACTCGTCGTCATCCGGCACTTGCAGCGCTACCAGAGCCGCGGGGCGGAACAATTCCTCGCGCTGCTGCGGGAGCATGTGCGGGCATCGAACGCCGCCAGCCACGGGGCGGAGGTGCCGTGAACGTTGCGCTTTCGGCCAAAACGCCAACGGTCTCGCCTTCATGTCGCACGTCGGAACGCACCACTCGCTCACTCGTGGGCGCGAGCGCGCGACCCTGCTCGTACTCGGGGCGGTGCAGTTCACCCACATTCTTGATTTCATGATCATGATGCCCCTGGGGGCGCAGCTCATGGTCGTGTTCGGGATCACGCCGGCACAATTCACCCATCTGGTCGCGGCGTACGGGCTGGCCGCGGCTTTCGCGGGCTTCGCCGGCGGGTTCGTGATGGACCGCTTCGATCGGAAACGCGCCCTGGTGATCCTGTACGCGGGCTTCGCTCTCGCCACGCTGGCGTGCGCACTGGCCCCCACCCACCACGCGCTCCTGGTGGCGCGCCTGGCGGCCGGCGCGTTCGGCGGCCTGGCCGGCTCGATGGTGACTGCCATGGTGGGGGACGTCATTCCCCCGGCGCGCCGGGGACGCGCCATGGGCGTGGTCATGACGGCATTTCCGGTCGCGTCCGTCGCCGGCGTCCCGCTGGGATTGGTGCTCGCGGGCAAATTCGGCTGGCACGCTCCCTTCTTCCTGCTCGCCGGCTGCGCGGCCGCGATCCTCGCGCTGGCCGCCATCGCCCTGCCGCACCTCCGCACCGCAATCCAGGATCACGCGCCGCTTCAGCAGATGAGCCGGATCCTTTCCCACCGCGTACACCTGAGGGCGTTCGCCGTCGGCGCCGCGCTGGTGATGGCGGGCGGCGTGCTCATCCCGTTCATCGCCCCGTCGTACGTGGCCAACGTGGGCCTCGACGAACAGGTGCAACTGCCGATCACCTACGTCGTCGGGGGCCTCGCGACCGTGCTCAGCACGCCGCTGGTGGGCTGGCTCAGCGACCGGATGGATCGTCTGCGCCTGCTGGCGATCATGTCCTTCGGCGCCGTGGGCGTGGTGTTAGTCATCACCCGCCTCGGACCAACGTCCCTGACCGTCGCATCGGTCCTGATGGCGCTGTTCATGGTCACGATGTCGGGGCGCTTCTCCCCGGCGATGACGATGATCACCAACGCGGTCGAGGGCCGGTATCGCGGCGGCTTCATGAGCGTCAACGCCGCGCTCCAGCAGGCCGCATCGGCGGGCGCCAACGTGCTCGCCGGTGCTTTCGTGACCCGCCTGCCCGACGGGCGCCTGGCCGGGCTGCCCTGGCTCGGCTACGCATCGATCGGCTTCTTCCTCCTCACGGTCGTGCTCGCGGCCCGCTGCGCGCGGCCGCGCCCCACGTCTCGCTTCCCGGTTCCGCGCCTCCCGGCGCGCCGGATCCAGCCAATGCCGCCGTCTGACTCAACCGCGACGCCCGCCGCCCAGCCCGTCGGGCCCGTTCGCGCGCCGGCGCCGGTCCGGCCGGAGCTGCTCGCACCCGCCGGCGACTGGGAATGCGCGCGCGCCGCGGTCGAGAACGGCGCGGATGCGATCTATTTCGGGCTCGAGCGCTTCAACGCGCGCATGCGGGCGCGGAACTTCACCCAGGCCGACCTGCCGCGGCTGATGGAGTTTCTCCACCGCCGGGGCGTGCGCGGCTACGTGACGTTCAACACCCTGGTCTTCGCCAACGAGCTCGACGCCGCCGAGGACTACCTCCGCTCGATCATCGCGGCCGGCGTCGACGCCGCGATCGTGCAGGACGCCGGCATGTGCCGCATGATCCGCGCGCTCTCGCCGGATTTCCCCATCCATGCGTCCACGCAGATGACGGTGACGAGCGCGGCGGGGGTCGCCTTCGCGCGCGAGCTGGGCGCGGAGCTGGTCGTGCTGGCCCGCGAGAACTCACTCGCCGAGATCGAACGTATCCGCAGCGCCGATGCGGCCGCCCATGCCAGCGCGCTGCCGCTGGAAGTCTTCGTGCACGGGGCGCTCTGCGTCGCATATTCGGGCCAGTGCCTCACGAGCGAGGCGCTGGGCGGTCGCTCCGCCAACCGCGGCGAGTGCGCCCAGGCGTGCCGGCTGCCCTACGACCTGATCGCCGACGGCGCGCCCGTCGCCCTCGGGGACCGGCGCTACCTGCTGAGCCCGCAGGATCTCGCGGGGATCGAGGTGCTGCCGGAGCTGGTCCGCGCCGGCGTCACCTCCCTGAAGATCGAGGGCCGGCTGAAGACTCCGGAGTACGTCGCCAGCATCACTCGGGTGTACCGCCAGGCCCTGGACCGCATCCTCGGCGAAAACCCGCCGGACGGACGGCCGGACGCCGCGCGCTACGAGCTCCAGATGGCCTTTTCCCGGGGCCTGTATACCGGCTGGTTTCGCGGGATCGACAACCAGTCCCTCGCGCACGGCCGCTTCGGCACGAAGCGCGGCGTCCTGGTCGGCGAGGTGGCGCGTGTCGACGGCGAATCCGTACTCCTGCGGCCGCTCGCGCCGGTGAAGCCGGGGGACGGCGTGGTGTTCGACGCCGGCCGTCCAGAGGCGGGCGAGGAAGGCGGGCGCGTGTACCAGGTCGAGCCCGACGCGACCGCGCCGGGCTCGGTGACACTTCGCTTCGGCCGCGGCGACATCGACTGGCGGCGCGTGCGCCCCGGGCAGAAACTCTGGAAAACCAGCGACCCCGCGCTCGAACGGGAACTGCGCGCGACGTTTGCGGGTGACAAGGTGCGGTTCCAGCGGCCGCTGGACCTCGCCGTGCACGGCCGCGCCGGCACGCCGCTCACGGTCATCGCCCGCGACGGCGAGGGGCACGTCGTGCAGGTGCAGTCGGCGATCCCGCTCGAGGCCGCCACGACCCAGCCCCTCACGGCGGACCGCCTGGAGGAGCAGCTCGGCCGGCTCGGCGGCACGCCCTTCCGCCTCGGCCGGCTGGACAGCCAGCTCGAAGGCGCCGTCATGCTCCCGCTGCGCGAACTCAACCGGCTCCGCCGCGACGCCATCGCCGCCCTCGAGGACTGCCGCGCCCGGCCGCGACGCTGGCAGCTGACGCCGGCTCCCCTGCGGTTGGAGCTGCCCCCGGCCGGCCCGCCGCCCGCGGCCCCCGGGATCATCGCCGTCATCCGGCTGCCGGAGCAGCTTGACGCCGCCTGGGCCGCCGGCGTCCGGACGGTGTACTGCGAGTTCGAGAACCCGAAACGCTATCGCGAGGTCGTCGCCCGCTTCCGCACGCTGCAGGCCGGCGCCCCCGACGGGGCGGCGGCGACGATCTGGGTCGCCCCGCCGCGCATCTTCAAGCCCGGCGAGGACTGGATCCTCCAGCAGGTGCGTTCGTCGCAGGCGGATGGATACCTGGTCCGCAACTACGACCACCTGGCCTTCTTCGCCGGCGACCGGAAGCGCGGGGACTTTTCCCTCAATGTCGCCAATCCCTGGACGGCGGCCCACTTCGTCGGTCGCCATGCGCTCGAACGGGTGACGGCGAGCTACGATCTCAACATCACGCAGCTCGAGGCGCTGCTGCGCACCGCGCCGCCGGCGTGGTTCGACCTCACCCTGCATCAGCACATGCCCCTGTTTCACATGGAGCACTGCGTGTTCTGTGCGTTCCTCTCGACCGGGCGCGATTACCGCGACTGTGGCCGGCCCTGCGACCGCCACCGCGTCGCGCTGCGCGATCGCGTGGGCGCGGAACTGCCGCTCAAGGCCGATGCCGGCTGCCGGAACACGGTCTTCAACAATCGCGCCCAGACCGGAGCCGAGTATGCGGACCGTCTGCTCCAGCTTGGCGCCCGCAGCTTCCGCATCGAATTCCTGAACGACACCGCCGACGAGGTGCAACGCACCCTCACGCGCTACGGCCAGCTTCTGCGCGGGGAATTGTCGGGCGCCGCCCTCTGGCGCGAGCTGAAGCTCATCAACCAGCTCGGCGTGACGCGCGGCCAGATCGACGCGGCGGCACCGGTGATCCAGCGCAAGGGGTGATCCGCCGCCGCGGCGAAGTCCGGCCCGCCGGCCCGCGCCGCCTCAGCGGGAACGATGCCGTGCGGTGGAGCCGCCTGTCCCCAGGCGGCTGACGTGCGGTGGACCGGTCCGCAGCAGCTTGAGGACAAGCCGCTCCACCGTTCAGTGCAGCCGTTCTCACGGCTGAATAGAAGGCCAGCTGCATGAGTCCGCTCAGCGAGGCGGGCGCGCCCCGGCCGGCGGACGGCCGGCCGCCGCCGCGGCCCGCACGGTCATGAACAGCCTGGCCCCGCGCCACACCAGCGGGAGCACGGTGAGGAGCATGCCGAAGCGGCTCCGGCGGCCCGCCGCGCGGCGTCCCCCCAGCGAGCGGCCGAGCAGCAGGCCGGCGGGGACGGCGAAAAGCTTCACGAGCGGCGACACGCGACGCCACAGTGTGACTCCGCGGTCCACGACGGCGAGGGGCCGCGCCAGCTCGGCCGCGGCGGCCGTGCACTGCAGCCGGTTCAGCGCGATCCGCGCCTGGAGAAGCCGCTTGCGCCGGTCGAGGTCGGTCAGGTCTTCTCGCGGAAACATTCTCGGTCCTTTTTGAGCTCGTTCAACGTCGCGGCAAACGGCTTCGGTTGGTGCGCGAGATATCGGCGGAAACTCACCGCCACGGCGACGAGGGCCACGACATAGGCTCCGGCCAGCGAGCTGACCACGGCCACGCGCGCGGTCTCCCAGAAGAGCACCACGAGCACGAGGCTGGCGAACACGGTGGCCAGGATGGCGAGGAACACCAGGACGCTGATCCAGATGAAGACCTGGATCAGGCGCTGCTTCTCCTCCTGGAGTTCGAGGGAAAGCAGCTCGATCCGGTCGTGGACCGAGGCCAGCAGCCCCTCCGCGAACGAGCGCAGGCTGCCGATCATGCCGGGAGGTTCAGACGAAGGCGTGTCCATGGGTGGCGGAGTTCGGGTGGGTTGCCGCCGCACCCGCGAGGCGGGGCGGAGTATCCGGAGTCAGGTGACGCATCAGGCTCGGCTCACTTGCGCCGCAGGAGGGCGCCGATGAGCACGCCCACGCCCAGCGCGACGGCGAGCGACCGGTAGGGATGCGCGCGGATCGCCTCGTCGGTGTACTTCGCTCCCGCGACGACCTTTTCGCGCGCCTGCACGTAGAAGTCGTTGAGCTGCTGCCGGGCGCCCTCGAGCTGGTGCTTGATCTCGGCCATCTTAGGCGCGGACTGGTCGGTGACGGGGCCGGCGATCATCGCCTCAGCCTCCGACATCAGCCGGCTGATGTGGCCGATCAGTTCCTCGGGGGTCTCTGCGACAGGTTCTTTGCGGTTGTTCATGAGAAAGGAGCAGTTGCCGGGGCCGCGGCGGCGGGTGGCGACGAGAAATGAAGGTGTCGGCAATCGGGGGTTTGGCAACCGTTCGCGGCCATTACTCGGGATTTCGCGCGCGTCGGCTCACCCCTGGGATTCCACCGGCAGCACGAAGTGAAAATCGCTGCCCTCGCCCTCCACGCTGGTGCATCCGATGGTGCCGCCATGCGCGACGACGATCTCGCGCGCGATGGCGAGACCGAGACCTGCGCCCGTGCGGCCCTCCTGGTGGGGCGCGCGGTAGAACCGCTCGAAGATCCGACCGAGGCTCGCGGCGGGAATCCCCGGCCCGCGGTCCCTCACGTGGAAGCGCACGAAGCCGCCGGGTTCGCGCGCGGCCCCGAGCGTGATCAGGCCGCCCGGCGGCGAGTATTTCACGGCGTTGGTCAGCAGGTTCATGAACACGTGCCGGAGCCGCGACACGTCCACCCGGACCGCCACGCCCGCGAGCTCCGGCGCGACCGCGACCTCGAGCCGCTGGCCGGCGGCGGCAGCGAGGCCGCGCGCCTCCGCCGCCTGTTCATCGAGTAGCCGCGCCACGCCGATCTCCGTCCGCTCCAGGGCGGCGGCGCCGCTCTCCAGCCGGGTCAGGTCGAGCAGCGTATCCAAAATCCGGAGCAGCCGGTCGGCGTCGGTCCGCGCGTCCTCGATCAATTCGCGCTGCTGCGCCGAGAGGGCGGAGAGGTCCTGCTCCAGCAGGAGGTAAAGTCCCATCCGGAGGCTGGTGAGCGGCGTTTTCAGCTCGTGGCTGACGGTGCCGACGAGGTTCGTCTTGGCATCGTCCATCAGCCGGAACTTGGTCACGTCCTGCAGGATGACGGCCGCGCCGCTGAACTCGGTGAGCTTGTCGCCGATGGCGAGGATGCGCGGCAGGTAATGCCGGTCGTCGCGGCCGACGCGGAGGACCACGGCGCGGCCGTAATCGGTCGGCAGGTAGTGTTCCCCCGTGCGCCACACCGCGGCGAGCGGTTCCGCGAGCGCCGCCGGAAACCCGCCGGAGAATTCGGGGAGCGCCGCCAGCTGCTCCGCGGCCGGGTTGCGCACCTCGTGCGCGCCGTCACGGCCCACGACGAAGAGCGGGTCGGGGGTGGACGTGAGCGTGGCCTCCATCGTGCGCTGCACCCGGAGCACCCGCGCCACGGTGGCGCTGCGGTAGGCGCGCAGCTTGGCCGCCATGGTGTTGAACGCGCGGGCGAGCTGCCCCAGTTCGTCCCGCGAGACCTCGGGCACCTCCCGGTCCAGGTCGCCGTCGCCGAGCGCGACGGCCGAGGCGGTGAGCTCGCGGATCGGCTGCAGCAGCGACGCCGCGAGCCGCCAGGCGAGGAACAGGGCGAGCACCACCCCGCCGGCGATCGCGGCCAGCATGAGCCGCTCGGTCCCCCGCGCGATCTCCCCCACCCGGGCGGCGGTGTCGCGCGCGGCGGCCACATCGAAGCGGGTCAGCCCGTCGATCGCATCAAGCACGCCATTGAGCGCGCGCGTGTTCTCCATCACATCCCGCATCGCCCCGGAGCCACCCAGTTCGAGCAGCGCCCGTCCGCGCCCGGCCAGCCGCTCGAACGCCGCGTCGATCGCCGCCACCGCCTCCGCGCGCGGCGAGCCGGCGGAAACCGCCGCCTCCTCCATCAGATCGCGCATGAACGCGCCGCGCTGGTCCTCGAACGCCCGGCGCTCCGCTGCTCCGGCCGGCACCTGGCCCACGACCACCCCCATGGCGCCGGCGGCGGCCCGCATCCGGCCCGCGGCCGCGACCGCCCGCGAATGTTGGGAAAGGTCGCGGGCGAGCGCATCGGCGACCTCGCGGCCCATGTGGATCGCGTAGCCGCCCGTGGCGACGATCAGGAGGACGAGTGGGGAAAGGCCGAGGAAAAGGCGCGTGCGCAGCATCGCGGGCGGACGCTCAGAGGAGCCCGAGCTTCTGCCGCTTGCGATAGAGCGTCGCGGGGTCGATGCCAAGCGTCCGCGCCGCCTCGTCGAGGTTGCGGGAAAGGGCAAGGACGCGGCGGATGTGTTCGGCCTCGAGCGCATCGATCGTCACCCGGGCACCGACCGCGATCCCCGGCGCCGGTTGCACGCGGAATTCGTCCGGGAGGTCGCAGCGCTCGATCGCCGGGCCGGCGGCGAGGATGACGGCCCGCTCGATCACGTTCCGCAGTTCGCGCAGGTTGCCCGGCCAGGGGTAGGCGCCGAAGGCCGCCCGCACGTCGGGGGAGAACCGTTCCACCTTCTTCCCGAGCTGCGCGGCAAAGAACCGCCGGTAGCTCTCGGCGAGCCGCGCGAGGTCGGCGGGACGGTCGCGGAGCCCGGGCAGCACCACGCCGATGACATTGAGCCGGTAGTACAGGTCCTCGCGGAACCGCCCGGCCCGCACCTCGTCCATCAGGTTCCGGTTGGTGGCGGCGATCACGCGCACGTTGGCGCGCCGTATCCGCGCCTCCCCGACCCGCTCGTATTCTCGCTCCTGGAGCAGGCGCAGCAGCTTGGGCTGGATCTCCAGGGGCAGCTCGCCCACTTCGTCGAGGAAGAGCGTGCCGCCGTCGGCCGCGGCGACCTTGCCGCTGGTGTCGGCCACCGCGCCGGTGAATGCCCCCTTCACGTGTCCGAAGAGCTCGCTCTCCAGCAGCTCGCGCGAGAGGCTCGGACAACTCACGGTCACGAACGGCTGGTCGCGCCGGGCGCTGCGCTTGTGCACCTCCCGGGCGAGCACGCTCTTCCCGGTGCCGCTCGGACCGAGGATGAGGATGTTGGCCGCGGACTCCGCCGCCCGGAACGCGATCTCGAGCGCGGCGCGCGTGGCCGGCTCCTCGGAGTCGAGGTCCACGGGCGGCGATTCCGCGGCAATCTCGCCTTCCAGGGCGCGAACGCGCGTCTGCAACGCCCGG
Organism: uncultured Opitutia bacterium; assembly: GCA_937952235.1. Classification (GTDB taxonomy): domain Bacteria; phylum Verrucomicrobiota; class Verrucomicrobiia; order Opitutales; family Opitutaceae; genus ER46. Next base: position 17,271 of record CALFZM010000142.1, read on the forward strand.
GTGCGCTCGATGCGCGCCAGGATGCCCCGGATCTGGTCCGGCGTGAAGGGCTTCGGCACGAAATCGTAGGCGCCGCGCCGCATCGCGTCGACGGCGGTCGCGATGTTGGCGAAGGCCGTGAACATCACGACGTGCAGCCCCGGCCGGGCCTGCAGCAGCTTCTCGAGCCAGGCCAGCCCGTCGTCCGCCCCGAGCTTGAGGTCGAGAAACGCCACGTCGAACGCCTCGTCCTCGACCGCCTTCAGGGCGCGGGCCCCGCTCGGGGCTTCCACGGCCTCGTGGCCCGCGGATTCGATCGCGATCCGCGTCGTTTTGCGGATGCCCGCTTCGTCGTCGACGATCAAGGTGCGCATGGAGGAGCTGGAATCTCGCAGACACCGGCCGGACCGGCAACAACAAGGCGGGGCCGCTCGCGCGACCCCGCCAGGTCCAGCTTCAACTTTGACAAACCCGCCGGCTAGGCCGACGCGATCTGTCGCTCCCGTTCGACCGAGCGTGCCCGAGCCGGTTCCCGCCGCGCCCAATATTTTTGCGGTGCGATTTGCACGAACGGATCGGGGGTTCCCCGGGGAAAACACGCCTGCACATTGTTGCGGTGCCAGATGCGGAAACTTCGCCCCCGACCGGGCTGGCATTCGGCGCGTTTTCTGGTGTCATACGCGCCCGAAACCCTTCCATCGCCGCCGCCCGACCCTGCGCCCATGTCGACGTCCTCGCTCACCGTGTCTCCGCATCCGCCGCCCCCGGGGGGCAAGCTCTCCGATCTCGAGATCAAGGACGCGCACCTGATCTTCACCGCCGTGTGGCAGGACCTCGAGGCGGACTTCGGCCGGGAAAACCTGCGCTTCCCCAAGGAGATCATCCTGCTCGGCGGTGCCCCCGGCGCGGGCAAGGGCACCAACACCGCGTTCATCACGCTCACGCGCGGGCTCACCTGTCCGCCGGTCGTGATCAGCGCGCTGCTCGACTCGCCGGAGGCGCGGGCGTTGAAGAACGCGGGCAACATGGTCGGCGACCGCGAGGTGGTCGGCCTGCTCCTGCGCCAGCTTCTCCGCACCGAGTACCGCGACGGCGTGATCCTCGACGGCTTCCCGCGCACGAAGGTGCAGGTCGAGTGCCTCAAGCTGCTCGTCGACAAGATGCACGCGCTGCGGCGCGAGTTCTATCACTCGCCGCTGAGCATTCATTTCCGCCAGCCGACGATCCACATCATGGTGCTCTTCGTCGACGAGAAGGAGTCGATCGCGCGGCAGTTGAAGCGCGGACGGGAAATCCGCCAGCACAACGAGGAGGTGGCGCGCACGGGCATCGGCGAGCTGCTGGAGGAACGGCCGACCGATTTCGACGAATCGCTCGCCCGGCGGCGGTACCGCGTCTTCAAGGAGCAGACCTGGGATGCGCTCCAGTCGCTCAAGGAGATCTTCCACTATCACTTCATCAACGCGCAGGGCTCGCTCGAGGAGGTGGAGCAGAACATCCTGCGCGAGCTCGAATACCAGAGCACCCTGGAGCTCGATCCGCGGACGGTCGACCGGCTGCGCGGCATCCCGGTCGCCCGCGAGATCATCGTGGGCGCCCGCCAGGAGCTCGTGCGACGCCTCGACAGCTACGAGCTCGAGCACAGCGAGCTCTTCGCGCGGGTCACCACCTTCATCGAGAAGAAGATCATCCCGATCGTGCTCCGGCACGCCATCTCCGGCGTGGCGCAGATCAACACCGAGGAGCCGGTGCTGGATGACGGCCTCGCGCTGGCCATGTTGATCGACGTGTTCTCGGAGCGCGGCTACCACGCGGTGGTCGACGTGCACAAGATCGAGGTGCCGGAAAAATTCGACCTCGCGACCGGCGCGATCAAGTGCCGGACGAAGAAGGTCTACCGGATCCAGATCCGCTTCCAGGGCTCCGAGATCCGCCGGGGCCGCTGAGCCGGCCCGCGGTAGGGCCGCGCCGGCGGCGGCCTCATTCGTAGCGCAGCGCCTCGATCGGATCGAGCGACGCCGCCTTCCAGGCGGGATAAAAGCCGAAGCCGATGCCGATGGCCGAGCAGACGGCGAGGCCGGCGAAGGCCCAGGCCCACGGGAACACCACGGCCGCATTGAGGACCTGCGCGACCAGGTTGCCGCCCACGACGCCCAGCGCCACGCCCGCCACGCCGCCGACGAGCGACAGCAGCACGGCCTCGATCAGGAATTGCAGGAGGATGTTGCGCTTCGTCGCGCCGATGCTCTTGCGGATGCCGATCTCCTTCGTGCGCTCGGTCACGCTCACCAGCATGATGTTCATCACGCCGACGCCGGAGGCGAGCAGGGCGATCGCGCTGATCGCGAGCGAGCCCAGCGCGACGATGCCGGCGACGCGGTTGAACGACTCGATCAGCGATTCGTTGGAGAACACCTCGAAGTCATTCGGTTCCTCGGGATCGAGGGTGCGCACGAGCCGCATCGCCCCGATGGCCGCCTCCTGCGTCGCGACCATCGACGCCTGGTCGGGCGCCTGCACGTTGATGCCGAGGCTGCGCCAGGCGCCGCTGTACACCTCGAAAAACTGGGTGATCGGCGTGATCGCGTTGGAGTCCTGGCTTTCGCCAAACGAGCTGCCCTTGGCCGCCAGCACGCCCACGACGGTGTAACCCTGGCCGTCGATGCGGACCTGCCGGCCGAGCGGATCCTCGTTGAGGAAGAGCTTGTCGGCGATGTCGTGGCCCAGGACCACGACCGCGCGGCCGAAGGCGACGTCATCGGCCTGCAGGTTGCGTCCCGCGGCGAGCTCGTAGCGGAAGGCGCTGAGGTGATTCTCGTCCGTGCCGACGAGGCGGATGTTGGGGTTGGTCCGGCGATCCTGGTAGAACACGCGCCGGCCGCCGCGCCGCAGCACGAGGCTGACCTCGGCGGTGCCGCGCATCAGTTCCTTGAAACGCTCGGCCTGGGCGTAGGTGATGTCGCGGCGGTTGCGGAAGCGCACCCACGGATCGGAGAAGTTGATCGCGGGAAACTTGCTGATGAGAAAACTGTTCGCGCCGAGCACGTTCAGGCCCGTCTCGATGCTGGAGCGCAGCGCGGTGATGCACGTCATCACGCCGATGACGGAGAGCACGCCGACGGAAATGCCGAGCATGGTGAGGCCGGAGCGCAGCTTGTTGGCCGCGAGCGAGGCCAGGGAGAGCCGGAAGATCTCGCCGAAGATCATTCGTAGCGCAGCGCCTCCACGGGATCGAGCTTGCTCGCCTGGAGCGCGGGCAGGAAGCCGCTGACCACGCCGACCGCGACCGACGCCGCGAGCGCGATGACCACCAGCCCGCCCGAGAAGACGAGCGGGAACGACGGCGCGAGCCGGGCCACGGCCTGCGTCGCCCCGGCGGTCAGGAGCAGGCCGACCACGCCGCCGGCCACGCAGATGGACGACGCCTCGACCAGGAACTGGAGCAGGATCGCGCGGCGCCGCGCGCCGAGCGCCTTGCGGGTGCCGATCTCGCGCGTGCGCTCCTTCACGCTCACGTAAGTGATGTTCATGATGCCGATCGCGCCGACGAACAGCGCCAGCCCGGTGATCAGCAGGCCGGCGAGGAAAAGGCCGTTCTTGATCGGATCGAGCTGCGCCCGGATCGTGCCCTGCTCGTTGATCTCGAAGTCGTCGCGCTGCTCCGGACTGAGCTGGCGGATGCGGCGCATCAGGCCGCGCAGTTCCTCGCGCGCCTCGGCCATGCGCGCCGGATCGACCTGCACGCGCACCTCGCCGTTCTCGCCCACGCGGAAGTAGCGCCGGTAGGTCGTGAGCGGCATCGCGACCATCGAATCCCAGCTGAAGAGCCCGAGGAAGCTGCCCTGCCGCGCCGCCACGCCCAGCACCTGGAAATTCTGGTCGCGGATCCGGATCGTCCGGCCCACGGCATTCTCGCCGGGAAACAGCGCATCGGCCACGTCGAAGCCGATCACCACCACGTTGCCGCCCGCCTGCGCCTCGAACTCGGAGAAGAAGCGCCCGTCCTTGAGGTCCGAACGCGTGATCCGCGCGTAATCCGCACTCGTGCCCAGGGTCCAGATGTTGTTCAACCGGTACTCGCCCCGCACGATGTTGGTGCCGCGGTTGGCGGTCGGCACCGCGACCCGCAGGGGACCGTCGGGATGGCGCGCGACCCACTCGTTGATCTGGCGCGCGTAGTGGTGCTGGATCGGCCGGCGGTTGCGGAACGTCCACCAGTCCGACACGCCGCGCCAGGGCCATTTCGTCACGTAAAGCACATCGTCGCCAAATCCCGCGAAGCTCCGGTCGACGCCGGCGTCGATGCCGCGGATGGCCGTGCCCATGAGCGTCACCGCCACGATGCCGATGATAACGCCCAAGGCCGTCAGGGCCGATCGCAGCTTGTTCGCCCGGATCTGCGCAAACGCGATGCGCACGGACTCGAGGAACTCGTGGTAGAGGCGCGACATGGAGGACGAAGGGAGACCGGCGGGCGGCGCCCGGTCAGGGCGCGCCCGCGCCCGCCGTGGCAGACCGCCCCTTGCGCCGGTCAGATGTTCGCGTCGCTTTCGATCAGCCCGTCGCGCAGCCGCACGATCCGGCGCGCGTGCCGCGCGATGTCCTCCTCGTGGGTCACGACGATGAGGGTGTTGCCCTGGGCGTAGAGTTGCTCGAACAGGGCCATGATCTCGACGCCGGTCCGGGAATCCAGATTGCCCGTCGGTTCGTCGGCGAGGATGATCGACGGCCGCGTGACCAGCGCGCGGGCGATGGCGACGCGCTGCCGCTGTCCGCCCGAGAGCTCGTTGGGCCGGTGGTGCAGCCGCTGGCCGAGGCCGACGTTGTCCAGCGCCTCGCGCGCCCGCTGCAGCCGCTCCGCCTTGCCGATGCCCGCGTACACGAGCGGCAGTTCGACGTTGTGCAGCGCATCCGAGCGCGGCAGCAGGTTGAACGTCTGGAACACGAACCCGATCTCCCGATTGCGGATGTCGGCCAGCTCGTCGTCCACCATGGTCGCGACGTTCTTGCCGGAGAACTCGTACCGCCCCGCCGTGGGCGTATCCAGGCAGCCGAGCATGTTCATCAGCGTCGACTTGCCCGAGCCCGAGGGGCCCATGATCGCCAGATATTCATTGCGCCGGATCTGCAGGCTCACGCCGCGCAGGGCATGGACCGTCTCGGCGCCCATCTTGTAGAGCTTGGTGACGCCCTCGATGTCGATGACGAGGGCGCCGGGCGGCCGGGTGATGCGCTGCTCGAGCGCGGCGTGGGACGGGGGAGTCGGGATCATGACGCGGCTTCAGCTCTTATCCTCGTCCTTTTTCTTCGGCGTTTCGATCCGAATCCGGGCGCCGTCCTTCAGCGTCCGCATGATCACGCTGAACGGTCCGCTGACGACCTCGTCGCCCGCCTTGAGCCCGGACTTGATCTGCAGGTGGGTCGTGTCGCCGATGCCCGTCTCGACCGGCACCATCTTCGCCACGTCGCCGGACTTGACGAACACCACGCGCTGCAGCGACTCGCGGTCGGCCCGCTCCCGCTCGCGTTGCTGCCGCTCGTTGACCGCGGCCGCGGCGCCCTCGCCCTGCGTTTCGCGCGCCTTCCGCTCGCGCTCCTCCGCGAGCTGCTCGATCGTGCGGCTGCCTTCGCGGCTGCGCACGGTGACCGACTGGATCGGCACGGCGACGACATCCGCCACCGTCTGCGTCTCGATGTCCACCGTCGCGCTCATGCCCGGGCGCAGCCGCACGTCCTTGTCCGCGATGCGGATCTTGACCTGGAAGTTCGTCACCTCCTCCTGCGTATTGAGTCCCGTGGTACGCGCGGCCGAGGCGATCTCCTTCACGGTCCCGGCGAAGCGGCGGCCCGGGTAGGCGTCGATCATCACGCGGGCGCGGTCCCCCACCTTCACGTTCACGACGTCGTTTTCGTTCACGTTCACGCGCACCTCCATGTCGTCCAGGTTGGCGATCCGCATGATCTCCGTGCCGGCAAACGAGCCGGTGCCGACCACGCGCTCGCCGACCTCGCTGGTCAGCGAGCTCACGGTGCCGTCCATGGGCGAGGCGATCGTCGTCTTGGAGAGCTGGTCGCGCGACTGGCTCAGCAGCCCCTCGGTGCGACGGATCTGCGCCAGCGCGTTGTCGTGATTCGCCGCCGCGACCTCCACCGCGGTGCGACCGGCGGTGAAATCCGCCTCGGACACGAGCTTCTGCGCGAACAGTCCCTCCGTACGCTTGAAGTCGTCGCGGCTCTTCTGCAGCTGGGCCTGGCTGAGGACGGCGTTGGCCCGGGCGGCGACGAGGTTGGCCTCCTGCTGTTCGACCTGGTAGCGGTAGGTGTCCGGCTTGATCCGGACGATGAGTTCGCCCTTCTTCACCGCCGAGCCTTCGCGCACCGTCAGCTCGACGATCTCGCCGGCCACCTCGGGGGAGATCTTCACCTCGACCTCGGGCTGGATCTTGCCGGTGGCATTCACGACCTGCGTGATCGTCTTCACGACCGCCTTCTCCGTCATCACGCCGATCTCCTTCACGGCATTGCGCCGCTGATGATAGACGGCCGCTCCTCCCGCCCCCGCCAGCAGGAGCACGAGCGCGATCAGCCAGAACCGCCGGGAGCGCTTCCGTGCGACCGGGACAGTGGCCCCGGACGAGGGAGCGGAGGGAGTCAGGCTCATGGAGGAAGGCGACGGTGGGAGGGAGACGTTCATCGGACGAAATCGAGGCGAGCGAAGCAAGCTGCCACTCTGTCACCAGCCAGCCGGAAAAAAATGCGGCCGGCCCCACAACGAGCCGGCCGCATCCCACAACTGATGACTGCTACGAACGGACAGTAACCATCTGACCGCGCGGCCGCCTGCGACCACTCCGCCAACCCGCCCCCGGCCTGCCCTGCAAAGGAGCCGGCCGGAAGAAGTTGGAGGGAGCCACCGACGAAGCGCGGACATGGGCCGAAAACCCAAATCGCGCGCAAAAGTTACGGGAATTCCGCGCGCGCGGAAAATTCGTCTCCGCGCCGGCAGGACGCCGCATCACCGGCATGCGGCGGCGGCGAAGCGGGACACGGCGATCTCCGGGTCGAACGCTTCTCCCGCGGCGAGGTGTCGCACCCACTGCCGTGCCAGCAGCGGTGCCCAAAGCGCACCCTTGCCGCCGAGACCGTTGATAAGGCCCAGGCGGGGCCGTTCCGGGTGGCGTCCGGCGACGGGCCGCCGGTCCGGCACGTTCACCCGCACGCCGGCGCGCTGGCCCGTGATGACAAAGGGCGTCCGCGCGCCGAGCAGGTCCCGGGCGGCATCGGCGAGCACGGCGCGCGCGGCGGCCGTCGGTTGCGCGGTGCGCCCTCCCGGCACGTGGGTCGCACCGACCCACGCCGTTCCCGGCCCGACGGGCACCACCCACTGCCGCCGGTTGAGCACGACGCCCGGGTCCAGCCCGTCCACGGCCACCTCCAGCACCTCGCCCTGCGAAAACTCCCACGGCACGAAACCGAACGCCCCACCCTCGGCTGCCGCCTGTCCGGTGCAATCGATGACCAGGGCATGACGCTCGCACGTCCGCGCCAGGTCCGAAGGCAGTTGCGCCGCCTCGCGCAGCCGCCCGGCGGCGCGCCACCGCCTGCGCGCCCCCGCCAGCAGCGCGCCAAAGTCGACGCGCGCCGCAGACTCGATCCAGAAACCGTCCGGAGTCGCAGCTCCGGCATACGGCCCCAGGTCACCCCGCGCCATTCGGCGGCTCCACGTGGTGCGCTCGCTCTCATCGGCGAAGCGCCGCCACACCCGCAGATCGCGCCACAGCGGCAGGCCGAGCGCCTCCTCGAGCGCACGGTAGGTCGCGCGCGCGGCCGGACCGAGCGTCTCGATCCGCCAGCTCTTCACCAGCCGGCGGCCCGTAACGGGATTGACGATACCCGCCGCGGCCGACGAAGCGGCGGCGGCGTGCCCCGGGTCGAGGAGCTCGAACGCGATCCCCGCCTGCTCGAGTTCCCAGGCCAGCAGCGTCCCCGCCAGGCCCTGTCCCAGGATAAGGATGTCAGGGCGCATGCAGCGTGAATCGCAGGGCGGTCAATCCGCGCGAGCCGAATGATGGGCTCGCCGCGGACGGCAACGGACGGCCCGCCCGCCTGGCGCACGCGGCCGTCCCGCGGGCAGGAGGGGCGCCTTCAGGCGAACCGGGCGAGCCGCGCCGCGACATCCTGCCGGAAGCGCTCGATGTACTGCAGCGTATAGTCCGCGAGCGAAAGTTTCGGGTCGTGCACCAGCGGGGTGAGGTCCATCGCCCAGGTGATGCCCTGGAACTGATCGCTGGCGTGGGAGGTATGGTAGGTGGCATGCGCCATCCGGCGACCGGCGGTGGCGAGGTCGTAGCGCTTGCCACCGGAAATCTGCGAGTCGAACACCCCCACGAGCGCCTGCGCGACGTTGGGAAAGCGGCCGGTGTCGAGCACCTGCTTGTCGGTGTCCACCATCCAGTCGAGGTCGCGCCACACCTCGCAACCGAGCACGCGCTTCGGCCGCCGCTCCGCCGGGAGCCGGCGCAGCGCGGCGAGGCTGTGGGCGAGCACGCCGACGTGCGTGTCATGCTTGTCGGCCGGCTGGTGCAGGTAGACTACGTCCGCGCCGGCCCCGTCGAAGATCGCGCCGAGGTCCGCCTGCACGTCGGCGTTGGCCCGGTCCTTCACCGCCGCGCTGGGATGCGCGAGCTGGATCTGGATGCTGTAGTCTCCGATCATGGCGGCCTTCCGCTGCTCGAGGCGGCGGACGTCCTGCATCTGCGCGTCGGTGTAGCTGCCGTACCGGCCGGTACGCGAGCTGCCGGCGCCGTTGGTCACGACCACGCCGCTGAACCAGCGTTCGGGCTGGCCCAGGCAGTCCGCGATGCCGTGATAGGCCATGATCTCGATGTCGTCCTGATGCGCGGCCACGCAGAGGTGGGTCGTGCGCGCGAGGGCCGCGGCGGGCGTGAGGCCCGGGTCGGGCAGGAAGATGTCGGCGGCGGGATGGGAAAATTTCATCGGGAAACGGTTCGGCCCGGAAGGGCGGGCAGGCTGGCGGCGGCGGTGGCCTGACCGTGGCGCTTGCTCTTCTCGTCGGGCGTGCGCAGCCGGATCTGGTCGGCCAGCGCGGGAAACTCGTCGCGCAGGACCCTCGCGGCGCGCGCGAGCACGATCTCGCCGCCTTCGCCGGAGCTCACGCGGCCGAGCACGAGCAGGTTTCGCACGTCGTAAAAGTCCGCATAGTGCGCGATCGCATAGCCGAAGCAGTCGCCGATCGTCTCGTAAATCTGCCGCGCGCGCGGATTGCCGGCCTGCATCGCCTCCTGCACCGCGATTAGGCGCTCGGGCAGTGGCACGTCGGCGGCGAAGGAGAAGCCGGCGAGCGGGGCGAGGCGGCCGACTCCCTGCTGCGAGAAATACTGCGCGCCGCAGCCGGCGTCGCCCGACCACTCGTCCCGGGGCGCGTCGGACCGGTAGTCGACGGGAGCGAACGCCAGCTCGTTGAGCCAGCTCGTGATGTTGCCCGCCGGCGTGACGTAGCCGCCCGCCTGCGACGTCCCCATCGAGACGCCGAGCACGGCGTTGTCGTTCATCGCCATCGAGCCCGCGAGGGCCGTCACCTCACCATCGTTGGCCACTTCGAACGGCACGCCGCCCCAGCGCTCCTGCAGGGTGAAGAACATCCGGCGGATATGCTGCTCGAAGGCGTCGCGCGGCACGCCGCGGAAGAGCGAGCCGACGCGGACCTCGTTGTTGACATAGACGCCCGCGGCGCTGCCGCCGATGGCGTCGACCCGCGGCAAATGCGCCGCCGCGCGCCGGAGGGAATCGTGCACGCCCTCGATGTGATAAGTGGGATCCTTCTGAAAATACGGGTCCCAGGCGATCTCCTCGGAAAACACCACCTGCCCGGCGATGAGCGCGGCCGCCTTGCGGTCGCTGCCGCCCAGGTCGAAGCCGATGCGACAGCCCTCGAGATGGCGGCCGATGGGCGCCGTCGTCTCAGCCGGCTCCGGCAGGGCGTCGAGCGCGACCGCGGTGACGCTGAACGCCTCGCCGAACACCTTTTCGCCCATGAAATCGAAGTCGAACGCCCGCGCACCCGCGGGGTGGTAGATCCGGGCGAGATGCCCCGCGACCTCGTCCGCACCGCCGATGAGGACCCGGCTGCCGCCCTTCATCCACAACAGGAATTTCAGCAGGCGCTCGGCGTAGGTGAGGTTGAGCGGCGCCTGGGCGTGGGTCGCGGCGAGCACGCGGCTGTCATGGCGGAAGACGGAGCCGTCCGGGCGCACCAACGCGATCGCAAAGGGCCGCGCGGCGGCATCGCGGGCGACCAACTCGCGAAACGCGCGCTGCCAGAGGGAGGCCGGGACAAAGCCGGGATCGAGCGGAGGACGGTGGAGCGGGACGACGGACAGCATGAGAGCGACGAAGGTTTGAACCGCCAGCGAGCGGAAGGGGATCTGAGGTTTGTGATCTGAAATTCAAGCGACCCAACCCGGAGACAGGAGGAAGTGCCCGCCCGGCATCTGAGAGTAAGAATCTCAAATTCCCGGCGCGTTCAGCGCCGGGCCCACATCGCCGCTCCCGCGATGCCCGCCTGGTTGAGGAAGCGGGCCGGCACCAGCTTCGCGCGGGGCTGGATGAACTTGAAGAATTTCCGGTGCTTCGCGCTCACCCCGCCGCCGATGATGATCAACTCCGGCCAGAAGAGCGACTCGAGCACCTGGATGAAATCCCGCAGCCGGGCGCCCCATTCGTCCCAGGAAAGATCCTTTTCCTCGCGAACCGAGGCCGCCACGTACTTCTCGGCATCCCTTCCGCCCTTCCAAGGGAAATGTCCCAGCTCCAGCGGCACCACCGCTCCCTGTGACGCCAGCACCGAGCCCACGCCCGTGCCCAGCGTCAGGATCAGCGTCTTGCCGGAAAATCCCCGGCCGGCACCGAACCGCATCTCGGCCACGGCAGCGGCGGCGGCATCGTTGATCATCGACACGGGACATCCCGTCGCCTTGCCGAAGAGCTTCGCGCCGTCGCAGCCGATGAACTTTTCATGCAGATTGGCCGAGGAACAGATGCGCGAGTCGTTCTGGATCACGCCCGGAAATCCCACTCCGATCGGCCCCTTCCAACGGAAATGCGCGGCGATCTCCGCCACGACTCCGGCGATCTGAGCGGGGGTGTGCTTCTTTCCCACTTCGATGCGGTGGCGCTCCGCGAGGAGCCGGCCGGTGTTGGTGTCCACGGGTGCGCCTTTGATGGCGGACCCGCCGATGTCGATGCCGAGGGCTTTCATGCCGTTAGAAGGGTGCGGGGTCTTGCGTCCGGGCGCGGGAGCCTCAATGGCCGCAGCCGCAACTGCCGTCGCCACATCCATGGCCCTGGCCGTGGGCGAGCTCATCCGCGGTCGCCACGCGGGCGGCGGTGACCTCGACGTCGAACGTCAGATCGACGCCGGCAAGCGGATGGTTGCCGTCGAGCACGATCTCGTCGCCCTCGATCGCCTGCACCGTCACGACCGGGGCGTGGCGGTCATGCCCCGCCTGAAACTGGTCGCCGACGTTGATTTCGCCCTGGATCGGCAGCAGATCCCGCTTCACGCGCTGCACCTGGCCGGGATCGCGCTCGCCGTAGGCCTTGTGCGCCGGCACCACCACGCGCGTCTTGACGCCGGCGTCGGCGGTGCGGAGCTGTTCGTCGAGGCCCTCGATGATCTGGCCCGAGCCTTCGAGGTAGCTGATGGGCTCGCCGCCGGCCGACGTATCCAGGACGCGCCCGTTGGGATCGCGCAAGGTGTAGTGGAAGGAGACGACGCGTTGGGCACTCATGCGGCCAAGTGACAGGTTCCACCGCCCGGGAGACAAGAGGGAAAATGTCACGGATCGCGGATCGGCCCGGCATCGACAAACCGGCGGCCCGCAGTCCACGCTGCCTCCGCCGGTGCGGCGTCCGCGCCGCACCCCTCCCCACTCCATGAGCAAGAAGATCATCGCAGTCACCGGCGCCACGGGCGCCCAGGGCGGCGGACTCGTCCGCGCCATCCTCAACGACCCGAACGGCGGCTTCGCCGTCCGGGCGATCACCCGCGACCCGAATTCCGAGAAGGCCCGGGCCCTCGCCGCGCTCGGCGCCGAGGTCGTGGCGGGCGACGTCGACGACGAGGCGAGCCTGCACCGCGCGTTCGCCGGCGTCCACGGCGCGTACTGCGTCACGTTCTTCTGGGCGCATTTCTCGGCCGAGAAGGAGATCGCCGAGGCTGCGGCCATGGCGCGCGCGGCCAAGGCCGGCGGGGTGAAGCATGTGATCTGGTCGACCCTCGAGGACACCCGCAAGCGCGTGCCGCTCTCGGATTCGCGGATGCCGACGCTCCACGGCAAGTACAAGGTGCCGCACTTCGACGGCAAGGGCGAGGCCGACGCGGAGTTCGCCCGCGTGGGGGTGCCGACGACGTTCCTGCTGACGTCTTTCTACTGGGACAACCTCATCCACTTCGGCATGGGGCCGCGCCGGGGTGCGGACGGCAAGGTGGTCTTCGCGCTGCCGATGGGCGACCGCAAGCTGCCGGGCATCGCCGCCGAGGACATCGGACGCTGCGCCTACGGCGTCTTCAAGCGCGGCAGCGAGCTGGTGGGCCGCACCGTGGGCATCGCCGGCGAGCACCCCACGGGCGCCCAGATGGCGGCGACGCTGGGCCGCGTGCTCGGCCAGGAGGTCGCATACCAGGCGGTGCCGTTCGACGCGTATCGGAAACTCGGATTCCCGGGGGCGGACGACCTCGGCAATATGTTCCAATACAAGCACGACTTCGAAGCCGAGTTCTGCGGGGCCCGCAGCGTGGAGTTCTCCCGCGCCCTCAACCCGAAACTCCAGGATTTCGAGGCCTGGGTCACCGCCAACAAGGCCAGGCTGCAGGTGCCATAGAGCGTATCAAGCAGGTCGTACCCGCTCAAAGCGGGATCCTGAGCGCAAAGACGCGAAGGAAAGCAGAGACGCGCGAAGAGAACTTGGCGAAGCTTTGCGCTCCTTTGCGACTTTGCGTTTGGGTTTGGGCTACAGAATCATTAAATCTGCTGTAGATCGGACCGACTCACGGGGTGGAGCCGCCTGTCCCCAGGCGGCTGTCGTTCGACGGACGCGTCTGCAGCGGCTTGAGAACAAGCCGCTCCACCTTTCCGTGCGGCCGTTCGCATCGGTGATTTGAGCGCCAAATGCATGGTTCCAGCCAGGACTGCGGGGGCGCGGCCGGGCGCGCCGCCACGCTTCAGAGGCCGGCCAGCGGGAGCTTCCGGATGCGGAGGCGCGCGAGGCGGCTCTTGTTGTCCGCGAGCCCGCCCGCGCAGTAGGCGAGCAGCACGGCGTCCCGGGTGTAATGGATCGCGGTGTAGCAGTAGCCCGCCGTCGGCTCGCCGGGGCCGTCGATGATCCGGGCGGGTTTCCATCCCGTCGTCGGACCGGTGCCCGTGGCGAGCACCAGCGGCGTGCGGTCGCCGCCCGGCGATACCAGCGTGCGGGTCTCGTACGCCGGCGCCGGATTCCAGACCGCGAGCAGCCGCGCCTGGCCGGGGATCGGCTTCATCGAAAGCGGGGAATTCGGCGACGTGAATCGCGAGGGTGAGGCCTGGGTCCAGGTCTCGCCGCCGTCGGAGGAGAAAAATTCGTACTGACGTCCCAGGTCGGTGCGCGCCCAGCCCCAGATGCGCCCGTCCGGCAGCTCGACGACGCCCGGCTCCTGCAGGCCCGCGCGCGTGTGCACGACCGGCAGCGTCACATAGCCCGCCGATTCCCGCCACGTGCGGCCGTCGTCGTCCGAGAGAAAGCAGGTGGCGATCCCGCGCCAGTCGAGCGCCCCGTGCTCGTTGCGATCGTCGCGGCGCTTGTGCAGGGCGGCGGGCATCACGAGCCGGCCGGATCGGAGGCGGATGATGCGATCGTTATTGGTGACGTAGTAGCCGGCCCCCGGCATGCAGAGCACGGGTTCGCTCCACGTCCGGCCCCCGTCGCCCGAGCGGCGCAGATACGCCCGCAGGTCGTGCCAGCTCTTGCGCAACAGGTAGAACATGCCGATCTCGCCCGACTGCAGCGGCAGCAGCGAGACGCTCATCACGTTCATCGCGTCGTCCTCGCCGGGCGTGGCGATGAGCGTGTCGCCCGACCAGGTCTCGCCGCCATCGCGCGAGTACCGCGCCGCGAGCCGCGCCTTGGCGTGATCGCTGCCGCTGGCCCCGTCGAAGCGGCTGTAGACGAACAGTATCCGGCCGTCGGAGACATCGACGAAGGCCCCTTCGCTGTTGCGCGGATTGCCGGGGCCGGGAGGCAGGTCGAGGACGATCCGTCCCGGGTCGCCGGGGACGGCGGCGAAGCCGCCGAGCGGGAAGAGAAGGACGCAACAGAGGGCGAGCAGGCGGGGTGACATGCGGGGGAGATGACACATCCCGGGGCGCCTCCCGAGTCGAAACCACTGGTCATCCGGGCTGGCCTGTCGCGCCGCCGCCGGCGCTCAGCCAGAGCCATGCCGTTGGTTTTCGCGGCACCCATGAAAACGGCCGCACGGAAAGAGGGAACGGCATGTCCACGAGCCGCTGCGCACGGCTCCACCGAACGTCAGCCGCCTGGGGACAGGCGGCTCCACCCCGGGCGAATCGCTGGCTCAGAAATCGAGGCCGAACATCAGCCGCAGCCGCGTGTAATCCTGGGCGGTGCCGTCGGGATTGTTGCGGCGGATCTCGTGGCGGACGGAAGCGCTGAGGGTTTCGGTAAGCTTCTTGTTGAGCTCGACGCGGTTCTCCCAGCCGTCGACCTGCTCGCGCACCGGATACCAGACGCCGCGCTGCGAGATGGTGATGCGCCAGGGCAGCGTCAGGTCGGCTTCCTGGAAGGTCGAAATGACGCCGCGCGAATCGTGGGCGCGTTCGCCGACCTGCGTCCAGCGATCGAAGAGATTCTGCGAAACCCCGACCCGCAGCTTCCGCGTCGGCGCGGTGAGCACATTGTAGCCGACGCCGAGTTCCTGCTGCAGCAGGAAGTAGTCGTTGGGCACGCCGCGGAGCCGGCTGGCGCGGTTCCATTCCACCGAGGGACGATACTGGCCGAAGACGGATTTGTTGAAGGTGCGCCGCCAGAGGCCGCCAACGCGCATGAGATCGGTGGTGGGGACGTTGTCCGTCTCGTTGTAGTCGTAGCGCAGCGTGAGGCTCACCTCGTCGCGCGTCCACTTGCGCTGCAGACGTCCTTCGTAGGACGTGTTGTTGCGCTTGGCCGTGTCGGAGACGATCTCGCTCGAGACCGCGAGGCGACCCTGCCAGGGGCCGAAGTAATTGCGGACCCGAGCCGTGAGCACCGCCGGGGAGAACCGGTCCCAGAGCGTGAGGCGTTCCTGGTCGGCGGCCTCGGCCGCGGAGACGGCCGGAGCCGCGGGAGGTGGCGCCGCCGGCGGCGCGGCCACGGCGGCGGGCGCGGCGGGCGGCTTCTGGCCCTTGATCACCACGGCGTCACGGGCGGGCACGCGCAGCTCGCCGAAGCGGTCGGACTTGAACGTGATCAGCTCCGCGGTCTCCAGCACGAGCACACCCTGCACCCGATCGCCGTCCTTGTAGACGAGCGTGTCGCGGCTCGGCGGTGCGTCTCCCTGCGCCCGGAGCGCGACGAGCAGGACCAGCGCGAGCCCACCTGCCAACATGCTCCTGCACAGGTGCGGCCAGCTTGCAAAAATCATCGCCTCTTCGACGCACGACCCTCCGGGGTGTTTCAATAATTTTTCCGGAAAAACAGTCCGCCAAACCTCGCAATCACGCCAACTGATCTGGTTCTAAAGAACCGCTGAAGTCCATCACCCTCCTGGTGCGACGCGCGCTATCCGTATAAATTCGTTGCGCCTTACGCAGGTGATCCTTGCCCGGGTTTGCGGCGACCGTTTGCCTCGCGCCGCCCGCTTTGATTCGCCGCCCCTGAGACCGCTTCAACTCCGGGTGCTGGCGATGGTCACGATCCAGATCGACAGACTCTCGCCCCGTCTCCGCCATGCGCGACCGCACGTTCTCCGACTTCTTCATCGCCGCAACAGGGCATCCGGAGCATCCGCCTTACGGCTACCAGTGCCGCCTAGCCTGCGGCCCGTCCGCCCGCGCGAGCCAGCCGGAGACGCTGACCACCGGCTGCCTCTGCGAATCCCGGCTCATCAACATCCCCACCGGTCTCGGCAAGACGGCCGCCGTATAATTCTAGCTTCATGCAAGCCCTCGACTTCCCCAAGGCCTTTGGAGCCCTTACCGGTTCACCGCCCTTCCCTTGGCAAGAGGCCCTCTATCGCGAATTCATCGCCGGGCACATTCCGTCTTCTGTCTGCATCCCGACCGGACTCGGCAAAACATCCGTCATCGCGGTCTGGCTATGCGCGCTAACCTCTCATCCGAGCACAATACCTCGCCGCCTCGCCTACGTCGTTAATCGTCGCACCGTCGTCGATCAGACCACCCGCGAGGTCGAAATGTGGCGCGGACACCTCGAGGCAGCCGGCCTTCACTCCCCCCTCGCATCCCTCTGCGCGGTACCACGCCAGAACGACAACGAATTTCCCCTCGCGATTAGCACCCTGCGCGGCCAGTTCGCGGACAACCGCGCGTGGTCCGCCGATCCCGCCCGGCCCGCGATCATTGTTGGCACGGTGGACATGATCGGCAGCCGGCTCCTCTTCAACGGCTACGGCACCGGCTTCAAAACCCGCCCCCACCACGCCGGATTCCTCGGACAAGACACCCTCGTCGTCCACGACGAAGCCCACCTTGAACCGGCGTTCCAACAGCTCCTCGAAACCATCGCCGAACAACAAAAACTCGACCGCGATCCACGCCCGCTCCGCGTGCTCGCGCTCTCCGCCACCAATCGCCGTGAAGGCAAAATCTCGTTCGGCCTCACCCCGGCCGACCACGACAACCCCATCGTCCGCCAGCGCATCCACGCCGCCAAAAAGCCAGCCCTCCACAGAATCGCCGACGAGAAAAAGGAGCTCGCCGACAAGCTTGCCGAGCTCGCCCTCGGCCGGCGCGATAGCGGCCGCGCTATCGTCGTCTTCGCCCGTAGCCTGAATGTCGTGCAGCGTGTGGCCGCCGCCCTCGAAAAAGCCAAGGTGTCCGCCGCGCCCGTCAAACTCATCGGCCCTCTGCGCGGCTTCGAGCGCGACGAGTTGGTGCGCCGCCCTGTGTTCCAGCGTTTCCTTCCGCAGACCAGTCGCGTCCCAATCGCCGCGCAGCTCCCGACCGGCACCGTTTACCTGATTGCCACCAGCGCCGGTGAAGTGGGTGTGAACCTATCGGCCGACGACCTGATCTGCGACCTCTCCACGTTCGAAAGCATGGCCCAACGTGTCGGCCGCGTGAACCGCTTCGGCCTGCTCGCCCACTCCGTCGTCGATATCGTCGTCCCCGAGTCGTTCGACGAAAAAGATCCGCTCACCCCGCCGCGGAGAAATACGCTCGAACTCTTTCGCAAGCTCGAAACTCAGGGCCAGGCATCCCCCTCCGCCCTCGGCGAAATCATGGCCGAGTTGTCCACTGACGACCGCATCGCCGCCTTCAGCCCTGCGCCGGCCATTCTGCCCGCCAGCGATATTCTTTTCGACGCTTGGTCGCTTACCACGATTCACCACCCGCTCCCCGGTCGCCCTCCCATTGCCGACTACCTGCACGGCGTCGCCGAATGGGAACCACCCGAGACTTTGGTCGCCTGGCGCACCGAAGCGGCATGGATCACCCGAAGCCTCGCCGAAACTTACCCTCCCGCGGAACTCCTCGCCGACTATCCCCTTCTCCCGCATGAGGTGCTGCGCGAACGCTCCGACCGCGTGCACGAACAACTCAAGAAACTCGCGCGCAAGCCCGAGATTGCCGCCATGCCCGTGTGGCTCGGCTCCGCGGACGGCGCCGTCGAGATTACCTCGGTGTCCGTGCTCGCCGAACTCGACACCAAAGGTGCCGTGGCCCGCCTGCGCGATCATACGCTCCTCCTTCCTCCGTCTGTCGGCGGATTGAACCCCGACGGCACGCTCGACTCCGACGCACCCGCCTCGCTCACCGGCGCCGAAGACATCGCCGATAGTCCCCTGGGACAAGATACCACGCCTCGACGTCGCCGGATTCGCACCGATGACCTACTCGCCGATCTCGGCGCCCCCGACGGCTTCCGCCTCATCCGCCCTCGCATCGACCTAGACCCCGAGGCCGATGAAAACGACGACGACAACGCACGGGCCGGACTTGGCCGCTACTGGTACTGGCTCGAATCTCTGCGAAATGTCGGCGGCGCGAATCTCCACCAAGCCCCAGCTTCGGTCCTCCTCGCCACTCACAACGCGGACGTGTCGCAAATTGCCACCGCCATTGCCGACAAACTCGCGCTTCCGCCCGAGTTGCGCCGCCCCGTCATCCTCGCCTCCCGTCATCACGATTCTGGAAAGAACCGCCACGCCTGGCAGAAGAGCATCGGCAATCCCGCGCCCGCCGTCCCCCTCGCCAAAGCCGGCCGTAACCTACGCCCACGAGTCACCGGCGAACACTACCGCCACGAATTCGGCTCGCTCATCGACCTCGCAGCCGATCCCGATTTCCAGGCCCTGACCGACGACGAAAAGGACGTCGCGCTTCACCTCGTGGCCGCCCACCACGGTCGCGCCCGCCCGCATTTTCCGGCGGAGGAAGCGGACGATCCCAACGCCGCGCTCGATACCGTGCAAAGCGTCTCCACCGCCATACCGCTGCGCTTCGCCCGCCTTCAACGTCGCTTCGGCCGATGGGGTCTTGCCTACCTCGAATCCATTCTCCGCGCCGCCGACTATGCTGCCAGCGCCGCCCCCTCCGCCACCGTCGAGGACACCAAATGAGCACCCCGCCAAACCCCGGATTCCGCATCCGCGTGGACGTCACCAACCCCGGCCAGTTCTTCGCCTGCTGCGGGTTGCTCGAGCTGGCGAGCCGGCTCGGCCCCGACGCTCAAGCTTGGTTTGAACCAGCGCACTTCGTCGTTTCGAAAGCCCCGTCACTCGCGGAGCTGATGAATACCCTTCGAGAGGTCCACCTCATCCAGATGGACACCGAGGACATCACCGCGTCTCCTATCCAAGTGTCGGAGCCGTTTTCACTCCGGCTCGATTGGTGGAAATCGGAGAATCGCGCCGATTCCGATCTCAAGGTTTGGGCTGGCACGATGGAGAGTTTTCGCATCGCGCGCGCTATGCAAAACGCTCTGCGGGACGACGCTTTCGCGACGGAGAACCTGCTGGATATTGGGATGGTCGCCTACGATCCCGACGCGCCCGACAATAAAGTAGAGCCTTTCTATTTTGATGCCCGACGAGGCCCCAACGCCCATTCGCGAGACGTCGGCTTCGCGCCCAACGATCTCGGTCTCACAACGATTGCGTCACCTGCGGTTGAGTTGCTGTGCCTGATCGGACTGCAACGCACCCGCCCGGTGCGCACCGACCAACCTCGCGTTTTTGACTACGTGGCTTGGACCCAAGCTCTGCCCGCGTGCCTTGCACACGTCGCCGTCGCAGGACTGCTCTCAGAGTTTTCCGGCCCGCGCTATCGTTTCGAAAGCTGGTTTCGCACGGGACAGCGTAAACACAAAGCCTTTCTCACCGCTAAGCTTATCAACCCGTAGACCCGCAAATCCACCATGAGCGACCTCACTCAATTCGACCACTACTTAGCCGAGAGCGGCCCCGCCGCGCTCGTCGTTCGCGAGTACCTCGTACCTGTCGAAGGCAAAGACGGCGTCCTCTTCCCGGCCACCTTCGCCTCCGGCGACGGTTTCGCCGGAGGTTACAACATCGATGGCGATCCCGCCGGCGAAAACGTCGCGCTCATCGACAGCGTCGGTTCGCAGGCCAACCGAATCGAACCGATCTTTGCCGAACCCGCTTACTCCAAACTCGTGCCGCAGGTGAAAGTCACCGCGGGGCAGAAAACCATCAGCCTGCTCGAGGCCGGCCATCGTGCCGGCGACGCGATCATGCGAGCCTCCGCGCTTCAGAAAGAACTCCAAGACGCCTTTCTCGCGCTGCTGAACGGCAATGCCACGACCCTTGCGAAACTCGCCCCCACCTCGCTCGTCTTTGGCGTTTGGGATTCTCGCGACACACAGGCCAAAGTTCCCCGCGCAATCGCCTCGACTATCCGCGCCTACAATGTGCGGAAGCTAACCCGCTCGGCCCAATTCGTTCCCGCCATCGACTACGTGGGCGCAAAGTTGCTCGATGAGCCGACCGACAAGGCTACCAAAGATTCTTACGCCGAGCGCGGTTTCGTCCATGTCCCCGCCACCGGCTCCCATGGAGGGGTGATCGCGAAAGGCGATATCCGCCGCGACGCCACGCTCGCTCTCGCCGCCCTGCGCCTGCTCCACGCCGGCTCCGATTCCGCCGCCACACTCGCCCTGCGTCGTTACATCCTCGGCCTGGCACTCGTTGCCTTTACTCGCCTGCCTTCAGGCTACCTGCGTCAAGGCACCATCCTCGTGCTCGATCCCGATAAGCAGCGCGAATTCGTGGAGGTCTTGCCTAGCGGCAAACGCACTCCGGCCACCGTCACTCACGAACAAGCCCTCGCCTACGCCACTGCTGTCGCCCAGGCGTTCGGAGTCGGCGCTGACCGCACCGAGGCCTTCGATCCCGAGCGAGCCAAGGAAGACTTGAAGCCGAAAAAGGATAAACCCGGCAAGAAAGCCAAAGCCAGCAAGACCAGCGCCGCCCAAGCCTCTACCGAGGACACGTCCGATGCCTGATTTCCTCCGCATCAGCGTGCGATTCCTCGACGGGGAGTTTCACGGACGCGGCGACGCCGGCGCCAACGAATGGCCACCCTCGCCCCTTCGTCTTTTCCAGGCCCTCGTCGCCGCTGCAGCCGCCCGTTGGAACGAGCGACGCGGAATCCGTCACGCCGCGCCTGCCCTGCGTTGGCTCGAAAGCCTTCCGCCGCCTACCATCCTCGCGCCCAGATGCGCCGAAGGCGCGGCCTACCGCCTCTACGTCCCCGACAACGTTGGCGATCTCGTCGGGAAGAAATGGAGCAAAGGCGGCGACGGCAGCATCGCCGACTACCGCACCGAAAAGACTGTCCGCCCGACCCACATCCACGGCGATGGCGCGGTG
Source organism: uncultured Opitutia bacterium (assembly GCA_937952235.1). Lineage (GTDB taxonomy): Bacteria > Verrucomicrobiota > Verrucomicrobiia > Opitutales > Opitutaceae > ER46. The sequence continues at coordinate 38,374 of CALFZM010000142.1, forward strand.
CATTTCGTGTGGCCACTTGAAGCCGTCGATCAATCGCCGCACCTGCCTACGATCCTAACCGCGGCGCGCTCGATCACACACGTCGGCTGGGGCGTTGACCTCGTGGTCGCAGATGCCGAAGTCTCCCCCGAAGTCGCGATCTCCGCGCTCAGCGGCAACATCTGGCGACCTGCGCCCGACTCCGGAGGCATCTCCCTCCGAGTTCCGCAGGTGGGAACCTTCGACGCCCTCGAACACCGCCACCACGCCTTCCTCAATCGTGTCAACGGCGTCAACGGCGGCACCTTTTCTCCCGTACCGCCTTTGAGCATTTTTCGCTCCGTCGTGTATCGCACTGACAGGGAACTTGTCCGCGTCCCCATCGCTCTTTTCGCCCTGCGTCAACTCGACGATTCCGGCTTCCGCTCTTTCGACCCCGTGCGCCGTGGCCTGCATATCGCCGCCATGCTCCGCCACATCGCCGGCGGTCCCGACATCGCCCGCTCGCTCGGCTGTACCGACACCCAAATCGCACGCCTCATCCACGGACATACCGACGAAGACGCCGCAGACGTCACGCCCTCCGCTCGTCTCCTCTTCCTTCCGCTTCCCAGCATTGAGCCGCGCGGCAATGGCCGGGCCAACACCGTCGGCAACATCCGCCGCGTCCTGATCGCAGGCCACGGACCGATTGACCGCGACCAATTCCAACGCCTCGCCCGTCGCCTCGCCGGCAAGGAGTTGATCGAGAAAAAATCGGGTGAAGAGGGCCAGCCCGCCGCCCTCCTCTCGCGCCTACCTGATTCAGACGCACACATCGAACGCCATTATCTCCGCTACGAACAACCATCCGCCACTTGGGTCACCGTCACCCCGGTTATCCTACCCGGCTACGACGATCCGCGAAAACTCCGCCAACGCCTGCGCGAAAAGAGCGGCATCACCGCCGACGAAAAGCGCGCCATCCTCGCCAAGCTCGACCAACGTATCGATCGCCTCCTCCGCAAGGCGCTCCGCCAGGCCGGACACTCCGACACCATCATTCGACACGCGATAATCGAATGGCGAAATTCCGGCTACCTTCCTGGTGCAGATCTCGCCGCCCGCTATCTGGCGGGCGATCAGCACCGCCGCTTCCGAAAGCTCCACGTCCGCATCCGCTTTCAAGATGAAATTGGCCAGCCCTTGCCCATCTCTGGTCCGATCTGCATTGGAAGCGGTAAGTTCTCCGGCACGGGTTTATTTGCCGCCACCCCATGATGGGCGTCGCCCACTTCGGCCTCGGGCTTTTCCAGCCTATTTTCCCCGAGGTCGGTTAGCGGCATTTGAGACTGGAATCTCGGACGCACCCACCGGTCGCCGGCACACTCTCCCCTGACCCCGTGATCACGTCTGCATCGGCACCTACCGCGCCCGACCCGCCGGAGCCCTTGCCGGCCAGGATGCTCAATGAATTCGTCTACTGCCCGCGTCTCTTCTACTACGAGCACGTCGAGGGAGTGTTCGCCCACAACGCCGACACGCGCCGCGGCGCCGCGCTGCATGCGCGCGTCGACTCCGGCAAAGGCGACCTGCCCGCGGCCCGGCCCGCGCCGGTCGTCACCGACGCGGCGGCCGAGCCGGCCGAAGTCTCCGGGTCCGAACCCGACGTCTCCGGCGCCGCGGCCGAACCCGAAGTCATCCACTCCCGTTCGGTCTCGCTCGCATCCGACCGCCTCGGCGTCACAGCCAAGATGGACCTGGTCGAACTGCGCACGGGCGCCGAGGAATCGCTGTTCACACCGCCGGTCGTCTGCCCGGTCGATTACAAGATCGGTGCCCCCCGCGAAGGCGACCGCGGCCCGGAAATCTGGGACGCCGATCGCATGCAGCTCGGCCTGCAGTGTCTGATCCTGCGCGACCACGGTTACCGTTGCCCCGAAGGCGTAATCTATTACCGCGCGACCAAGCAGCGCGTCACCCTGGTCGTCACGCCCGAGCTCGAAACCTGGATCGACGCCCAGATCGCCGCCGCGCGGCGCACCATGGCCGGCCCCATCCCGCCGCCGCTGGTCGATTCGCCCAAATGCGCCCGCTGCTCGCTCGTCACCATCTGCCTGCCCGACGAGACGCGGCTGCTCCACGAGGCCCCCCGGCATCCCGTCGACGAGGATGCGGCCACCGTGCAGGACACGTTCGGTTTCGACCGGGAGTTCGGCGCCGTGCAGGAACGCCCCCTGCCCGCCAGCACCGCGAGTTCCGCCGCGACCGCCCATCCCTCCCCCGCGCCGCCGCGGCGCCTCATCGCGGCCCGCGACGACAAGCGCCCACTCTACATCGCGACGGCCGGAGTCGCCGTCGGCCGGAAGTCCGAGCTCGTGCAGGTGAAGGAGAAAGGGGAGGTCGTCGCCGAGATCCGCATGAGCGATCTCAGCCATCTGGCCGTCTTCGGCGCCGCCACCGTCTCGACCGCTCTCATCCAGACGCTGTGCGAAAAGGATATTCCGGTGAGCTATTTTTCGAGCGGCGGATTCTTCTACGGACTAACCCGCGGGCAGAGCCTGAAGAACGTGTTCACCCGCATCGCGCAGTTCGAAACCGCCGCGGTCCCGGCGCGCGCGCTCGCCATCGCCCGCACGATGGTCCAGGGCAAGATCCGCAACCAGCGGACGCTGCTCATGCGCAACCACAAGGTCGCGCCCGACCTCGCCCTCGCCCGGCTCAAGCACGCCGCCGAGTCCGCCCTCGCCGCCGAGAACCTCGGCGAACTCCTGGGCATCGAAGGGGCGGCGGCGCTCGTGTATTTCGAGAACTTCGCCGGCATGATCAAAACCGGCGAGGACCGCGACGAAGCCCTCCTATCCGGCGCCATGCCTGCACCGCCGCCCCGCCGGGCCGGCGGCGACGCCCACGGCCAGCAGTTCTTCACCTTCGATTTCACCCGCCGCAACCGCCGACCGCCGCGCGATGCCGTCAACGCATTACTTTCCCTCGGCTACAGCCTGCTGGCCCGCGACTGCACCGTCGCCGCGCACGCGGTCGGGTTCGACCCCTACGTGGGCTTCTATCATCAGCCCCGTTTCGGTCGGCCCGCGCTCGCGCTCGACCTCATGGAGGAGTTTCGTCCGCTGGTCGCCGATTCAGTCGCACTGACCGTGATCAACACCAAGGTCATTACGCCGGACGACTTCGTGCGGGCCGGCGATGCCGTCAACCTCAGCGCCGCCGGGCGCAAACGATTCTTCACCGCCTACGAGCAGCGACTCAACGCGACGATCGTCCACCCGGTCTTCGACTACCAGGTGAGCTACCGCCGCGCACTCGAACTTCAGGCGCGGCTCCTGGCCAAACACCTGACCGGCGAAATTGGACACTATGTGCCATTCACCACCCGCTGATCGTGCGTTTCCGTCGTCGCCGATTGTCGTGTTCCTCTGACTTGAACCCGAGGCCGCGCCTCCACTCGCGCCGTGACAAGCTCGCCGGGTGAGCCAAGATAGTTCCACCGCGCCGTCCCGATGAGACACACCTACATCGTGAGCTACGACATCGCCGATCCCAAGCGGCTGAAAAAAGTGTTTCGCACGTGCCAGGACTACGGCAATCACCTCCAGTATTCCGTGTTCGAGTGCGACCTGAACGCGACGGAGCGCATCGAGCTGGAAGGCAAGCTCAAGGCCGTGATCCACCACGAACTCGATCAGGTCCTGTTCATCGGCCTTGGACCGACCGAGACCCGGGGCGACCGCACCATCACGGCGTTGGGCCAGGCTTATCACGCGTTTGACCAGCCGTGCTATGTGGTGTGAGCGCGCAGCGTTCTTTGACCGCGAGCGCGCGAGCGCGACCATGGTGATACGTCGCGCCGGACCGCTCGCACCCTGTCATTCAATCGTTTGCAGAGAAACCTCCTGGTTGCCATCAGTCATGAATGCGTGCGGACTCGTCCCGCTCGCAACGCCGCCTCCTAAGCTGAACTCTTCAGCGACTTGGAACGGCGGCCTCTCCGCGCTCGCACGAGCGCGGCTCCGTTGAAGCTCGATGGAGGCCGCGCAAATGCACGACCTCACGGAACTCTCCGCGCTCGCACGAGCGCGGCTCCGTTGAAGCCTACCCCCATCGACGATGGTGATCGCGGAGAGTGGCCCTCTCCGCGCTCGCACGAGCGCGGCTCCGTTGAAGCCCATTGCCGTAGAACCATGACTGGCCCCAGCCGCCCTCTCCGCGCTCGCACGAGCGCGGCTCCGTTGAAGCATCACCTCGCACCACTCGGCGACATACCACCGATGGATCTCTCCGCGCTCGCACGAGCGCGGCTCCGTTGAAGCCGTCGCCACAGTGAGCACTACACGGCGATGACACTCTCTCCGCGCTCGCACGAGCGCGGCTCCGTTGAAGCCGGCCGTCGCGGTGGTAGTTGTGCTAGAAAAGGTTTCTCTCCGCGCTCGCACGAGCGCGGCTCCGTTGAAGCTTCGACTGCCAGAACTTCGGAGTTCTTCACCCGCAACTCTCCGCGCTCGCACGAGCGCGGCTCCGTTGAAGCTTCTTGGAAGAAGTTGAATCGCCACCACCTTGAAGCTCTCCGCGCTCGCACGAGCGCGGCTCCGTTGAAGCATCGCCCCGGAAAAATGGTCCGCCTTGGTGAAGCACTCTCCGCGCTCGCACGAGCGCGGCTCCGTTGAAGCATGCCCGACGTTGTGAATCCGGCGCCTCCGGATGCCCTCTCCGCGCTCGCACGAGCGCGGCTCCGTTGAAGCGGATTTCTTCGGGCGTCTCGCGCTGGCGACATCGCACCTCTCCGCGCTCGCACGAGCGCGGCTCCGTTGAAGCCCCGTTGGACATGAGCTATCGATCGCGCAGGCGTATCTCTCCGCGCTCGCACGAGCGCGGCTCCGTTGAAGCTTCATCGGTTAGAACGCGCAAGGTGCCGTCGCAGGTCTCTCCGCGCTCGCACGAGCGCGGCTCCGTTGAAGCAGCGCCGCTGCTGCCTGCGGGTTGCCCACCATCGCGCCTCTCCGCGCTCGCACGAGCGCGGCTCCGTTGAAGCGAGAACCTCGTCATCAAGCCCGAGGGCGATCTCAAGCTCTCCGCGCTCGCACGAGCGCGGCTCCGTTGAAGCTTTACGGCCGCGGGCATCTCTTTCCCGCCGTTCAATCTCTCCGCGCTCGCACGAGCGCGGCTCCGTTGAAGCTCCACCAGGTGATGCTGGAAGTGACAGCAAATCCGGACCTCTCCGCGCTCGCACGAGCGCGGCTCCGTTGAAGCTTGAGGCCGGCGAGCGCAACCTCGTCCTCGTCCATCTCTCCGCGCTCGCACGAGCGCGGCTCCGTTGAAGCCAGCGTGCGGCACACCTGCGTGTTGATATACTGCTCTCTCCGCGCTCGCACGAGCGCGGCTCCGTTGAAGCATCAGGCAGGATACCGGCGAGCGCTTCCGCTGCAACTCTCCGCGCTCGCACGAGCGCGGCTCCGTTGAAGCACACCCGCCGTGTGAACCTTGGGGCAAGTGTCGGGGCTCTCCGCGCTCGCACGAGCGCGGCTCCGTTGAAGCAGCGACATCGACTCCGCCATCGCCCGCTCCGTCTCCCTCTCCGCGCTCGCACGAGCGCGGCTCCGTTGAAGCTTCTGGGCCGGCGCACTCGCTCCGTCCGACCGCCGCTCTCCGCGCTCGCACGAGCGCGGCTCCGTTGAAGCCTTGGGCACCGGCGTGAACCGGATCCCCAGCTCCCTCTCCGCGCTCGCACGAGCGCGGCTCCGTTGAAGCGTGATCGGGTTGGCGAAGGTGCGCCGGGCGTTGGCGCTCTCCGCGCTCGCACGAGCGCGGCTCCGTTGAAGCAATGTGTCGGGGTCGGACGTTTCGCTCGACTACGCCTCTCCGCGCTCGCACGAGCGCGGCTCCGTTGAAGCAATCCGTGGATCGGATGCTCGAAGATCTCGCCTGGCTCTCTCCGCGCTCGCACGAGCGCGGCTCCGTTGAAGCCATTTTCCAGTCGCTCCTTCGCGGGTGGCGTAGCCGCCTCTCCGCGCTCGCACGAGCGCGGCTCCGTTGAAGCTTGCATGAAGGAAATCGCCTCCAGTCTCGACCGAGGCTCTCCGCGCTCGCACGAGCGCGGCTCCGTTGAAGCGCCGAGGCCGTCTCACCGGCATCGCGGAGCTCCTGCTCTCCGCGCTCGCACGAGCGCGGCTCCGTTGAAGCTTTGCGGCGGGGAACTACGGTACGGCCGCGCAGAGCTCTCCGCGCTCGCACGAGCGCGGCTCCGTTGAAGCATCCGGGGATGCAAACCTCGTAGCCACGGCGCTCGACCTCTCCGCGCTCGCACGAGCGCGGCTCCGTTGAAGCCCAGCGTCGTATCCGCGAGCGGCATGTGCAGGTCCGGCCTCTCCGCGCTCGCACGAGCGCGGCTCCGTTGAAGCCACGCCGCCACTTTCGCCCACAAGCGCGTCTGGCGACTCTCCGCGCTCGCACGAGCGCGGCTCCGTTGAAGCCAGGACTTCGCAGCGAAGAGCCGGCTCGAGGCCATCTCTCCGCGCTCGCACGAGCGCGGCTCCGTTGAAGCATCGCGCTCCGGAGGCACCGGATGCGCGGGTCCGACTCTCCGCGCTCGCACGAGCGCGGCTCCGTTGAAGCCGATCCGAGCCGGAATTGGTGATGATCGTGACGAGCTCTCCGCGCTCGCACGAGCGCGGCTCCGTTGAAGCCCGATGGGCTCGAGCTGGAATCAGTAGGCCAGGGTGCTCTCCGCGCTCGCACGAGCGCGGCTCCGTTGAAGCAAGATCGGCGAGCAGGTGCGTCCCGTCGCTGGCGTGCTCTCCGCGCTCGCACGAGCGCGGCTCCGTTGAAGCGCCCCGTCCTGGAACATGCGCACGGTCGCGGAATACCCTCTCCGCGCTCGCACGAGCGCGGCTCCGTTGAAGCTATTTGGCGTCGATCATGCCTCGTCGAAGTCCAGCGACTCTCCGCGCTCGCACGAGCGCGGCTCCGTTGAAGCGCGTCCCAGTCGCACCCGGACCTCGCAGCCTGGCGGGCTCTCCGCGCTCGCACGAGCGCGGCTCCGTTGAAGCAAGTACGAGCTATGAGCATTCGCGCGCTCATTTGCCTCTCCGCGCTCGCACGAGCGCGGCTCCGTTGAAGCCCGGCCAGGCGTCGATGTCGGGCCGGTTTGCATAGCACTCTCCGCGCTCGCACGAGCGCGGCTCCGTTGAAGCGTGCTTCCGTCAGCCATCCCTTCCGGCGCAACCATCCTCTCCGCGCTCGCACGAGCGCGGCTCCGTTGAAGCATAACTTCATAACTACCTCCGGCATGGAACTCCGTGCTCTCCGCGCTCGCACGAGCGCGGCTCCGTTGAAGCACCCCCGAGGTGCTGGACCTCATGTATTCCACGCCGGCTCTCCGCGCTCGCACGAGCGCGGCTCCGTTGAAGCGATGGCGATGCGGACGATGGGCGCCTCGCGGGCCTCCTCTCCGCGCTCGCACGAGCGCGGCTCCGTTGAAGCCCGGATGGGCGGTCAGCGTTATCCCGCAGACGTTCCCTCTCCGCGCTCGCACGAGCGCGGTTCCGTTGAAGCTGGAGCATCTGCTCGTCGTCAACCGTCACATCCGCCTCTCCGCGCTCGCACGAGCGCGGCTCCGTTGAAGCAGGGCGGGCTGGCAGGCGCCGAGGGATGAGAGGTACTCTCCGCGCTCGCACGAGCGCGGCTCCGTTGAAGCAACGCGGTGCTCGCGCCCGGCACGGCCATCTATCTGCCTCTCCGCGCTCGCACGAGCGCGGCTCCGTTGAAGCGTAAACAAAGCTCAAATTTCGAATCGCAAATCTTCCTTCTCCTCGGCCGCTGCCGGCAGCTCCACCTTCATCCTCAGCCCGCTGCGATCCGTCCGGTTCTCGGCCCAGATACGCCCGGAGTGCATCCGGGCAATGGTCCGGCAGATGGCGAGACCAAGCCCATGCCCGCGGGGATTCTCCCGTCCCCCCGTGGAGTCAAAACGCACGAACCGTTCGAAGATGCGGTCCAACTGGTCCGGAGCCAGCCCCGGCCCCTCATCCTCGATAGTGAAACCCCACGTCGCGGCGTTTCGCTCCACCCGCAGCTGCACGCTCCCGCCGGGCGGCGAAACCGCCAGGGCATTGGTCAGGAGGTTGAGCAGGAGCTGCCGCAGCAGCACCGGCTCGACGGAAAGCGTGCCAACGGCCGCCACTTCCGCGGAGAACGTGACGCTGCGATCCTGCGCCAGCGCCAGGGCATCCTCGGCGAAGTCGCGCACGAATTCCGCGACCTCGACCCGCCGCACTTTCGGCGCCAGCGCGCCTCCTTCCGCCCGCGACAGGAAGAGCAGGCTCTCGATGATCCGATGCAGTTGCGCGATCTCCTCCAGCAGATCCTCGAGCGTCGCCAGGCCGTCGGGATCCCCGGCCAGCCGGGGCCGGAGCTTCTCGGCATTCAGGCGGACGAGCGCGAGCGGGGTCTTGAATTCATGCGACGCATCCGCCGTGAAACGCCTTACCTGGTCGAACGCCCCTTCCAGCCGGTCGAACATCCGGTTCAAAAGGACGGTGAGGTCGGCCAACTCGTCCCGGCCCGGCGGCACCGGGATGCGCTCGCCCAGCGTATCCGCGTCGATCCGACGCGCGGTCCGTTCGATCGCCCGGATCGGACGGAGCGCCAGCCGGCTGAACGCGTAACCCAGGCCCAGGCTCGCCGCCGCCACCACGCCGACGAGGATGGCCGCGAGCTGGAAGTAATCGCGCAGCAACCGGCGCGTGGGCGCGAGCGGCGTCGCCACCTGCACGTGCCAGGGCCCCTGGTGAAACTCGGAGATGTGCACCGGCCCGATGCCGGGAAGCTCGAACGTCCAGTGCAGCTCGCGCCCGGAAAGGTCCGGCAGCACGTTTGCGCCCAGGTTGGGCGAGCGGAAAATCACCTCCCCGGGCGCGGAGTGCACCTGGATGAAGTAGAGCGCCGCATCGCTCTCGACGTCCCGGGAAATGCGGCGCGCGAGCTCCCCCGGCGTGAGCGCCGGCGAGTCGCCGATCAACGATTGCAGCTCCCGGAATTCCACCTCATGCAGCGCCTGCACGCCGCGCAGCGCCTCGCGCGACAACAGCCATCCGCCCAGCGCGAGCACGCCGGCGGTGGTCGCCGTCACGAGCGCCGCAAACCGCAACGTCAGCCGCTGCGTGAAGGTCCTCATGCGAGCTGATAGCCGCTGCCGCGCACGGTCCGGATGGCAAGGCCGCTGCCCGGCTGCTCGCACTTCACCCGCAGCCGGCGCACGTACACCTCGATCAGGTTCGTTCCCATGTCGTACGACGACTCCCAGATTTTCTCCGCAATGAAGGTCCGCGTCAGCACCCGCCCGGGACTCTGCAGGAACAACTCCAGGAGCGCGAACTCCCGCGCCGTCAGCTCGACCGGGCTGCCTCCCACGGTCACGGTGCGGGCCAGCAGGTCCATCCGGATGCCGCGATGCTCGAGGACCGTCGCCTTCACGCCGCCCTGGCGTCGCAGCAGCGAGCGGAGCCGGGCGATGAGTTCGTCGACGCTGAAGGGCTTCGGCAGGTAATCGTCCGCCCCCAGGTTGAGCCCGCGGATCCGGTCCTCCACCGCGTCGCGCGCGCTCAGGATGAGCACCGGCTCGTTGAACCCCGCCGCGCGCCATTCGCGCAGGAGGTCGAATCCGTCGCCGTCCGGCAACCCGAGGTCCAGCACGACGGCGTCGTAGGGCGAATCCGCCAGGGCATCCCGCGCCTCCGCGCACGTCCCCGCCACGCGGGTCGTGTAGGCCTGCTCGGTCAGGGCGCGCTCGACGAAGCGGCTGACCTTGCGCTCGTCCTCGACGATCAGGATTTTCATGGGGGCGAAGCCACCACGAGAGCCGGGGAACCGCCCCGGTGCAATGCTCGCAGGTGCCGCGCCAGGCCGACCACATCGCCATCCGGCAGATACTCATGGCCCGCCATCGGCAGGCCGGGCAGCCCGAACTTGATGATCCGGGCGAGCGCGACCTCCGCATCCGCTTCCCGCGGCACGTGGCGCCAGGGAGTGACGGCCCAGTCGGGCGGACGCAGGCTCAACCGGCCCGCGACCGGGCCGTCTCCCCTGCCCTCCGGGCCATGGCACGGAGCGCAAAGCTGGACGAAGCGTGTCCTGGCCTCCCCGGGCGGGAGGACGGGCCCGGCGCGGGGTGTCCAGCGGCCGATCATCTCCTGTCGCCTCGGCGCCGTCTCCGCCCCGAGCGAGGCAAGGTACGCGACCAGGGCATCGCCGCGCCTGTCGCCCGGCGCGAAAAGGTAAGCGTACGCCGGCATGCGCGAGCCGGGGGACACTGCGCGCGGCTCCTGCAGGTGCAGCCGGTTCCACTCCGGCGAACGGCGGTTGCCGACGTTCGCGAGATCCGGGCCCTGCCGACGGTTGCCGAACAGCGGCGGCGTCGCGCGCAGGAGCGGGCCCAGCTCCGCCGCCGGCCCCCAGCGTTCCACATCGCTGGCGACGCGGGGTCGGACGAACTGCGAGTGGCAGTGCATGCAGCCCTCGGCGATGTACACTTCCCGGCCCAGGGAAACGGGCGCGTCCGCGGCGTCCGCCGACCGGCCCGGGGTCGCGATCCCACCCGCCAGGACCAGCGCGCCGGCCGTCACGGCCCGCCACCGGACAATCAGGGCTACCGCCACCGTCCCCGCCGCGACGGCCACGAAGCGCGACGGGATCGATGCGAGATCCTGCGCCATGCCGATGCCGAGCGCGGAGCCGATCCAGCCCGCCACCGCGTAGATCCAGGCGGCGGCACTCACGCGGCCGCTCCGCGCGGGCAGATCGACCAGCACCGTGGAGTAGAGTGACACGCCCGCCGTGTACCACCAGGCCGCCGGCAACACGGGCGGCAACCGCCCGTTCAGGACGAGACAGGCCACCGCCAGGGCGAGGGTCGCTAGGGCGGCAATCCGGCCATGCCACCCGCGGTCGAGCAACGCGCCCGCCACCACCGCCGCTCCGAGGTGCACCCCGGCGTTGGCCGCGAGCGCCGCCGCTCCCTCCCAGGTCGCCGCCCGCAACTCGGGCGCGTGCTGGATGACAAAGAACGCCGCCGAATCCATCCATACGAGCGCGAGCAGAACCACGACCCAGCGTGCGAGGACGGCCCCGGCAAGGCCGGCCGCGGGCGCAGACGGCGAGGAGGACCGCGCGAACGCCCGCGGCAGCCACCCCGCCGCCAGCGCCACGCCCAGCGCGACCGCCGTCTGCTGCCGCGGCGTGGCCGCGAAAAGAGCGGGGACGTTGCACAGCGCGTACGCCAGTCCCGTGCCGAGCCCGACCCCGAGGCCCAGCCGACCCGGGGGCAGCGCCGCCCGCAGGCCCGCGGCCAGCCACACGGTCTGGGCTCCCAGCCCGAGGCCCGCCGCCACTCCAGCTGCGAGGAGCAGCGGCACGCCGCGGGCCGCGAGCGCCAGGCCCGCGGCCGCCGCGCACACTCGAAACGCCCAGGCGAGCTGCGTTTGACTCCGTTCCGCCGCATACCAGCGCGCGGCGCCCATCGCTCCCAGCACGCCTCCCGCCCCGAGGCCCGCCATCACCAGCCGCAGGCGCTCCGGCGCCACGGCCCGGACCAGTTCAAGGAACGCGAACTCCGCGAAGATCAGAAAATAGACGTAGGTCGCCGCCACCGCCGCGACGGCCGCCACCCCGGAACCCGGCCGCGAGCGCACGCGTTCAGGCATGTTTATCCTCCTTGCGCGCGAGCATCCACGCCTGCACCGCCGCACAGCCCAGGTCCGTCGCCGCCACCACCAGCCAGCCACGATCGAACCAGCCGCTCGCGACCGCGAAACCCGTGAAGGTGCCGACCCCGGCCCGCACCAGCAGGGTCGAGCCGAGCACGGCTCGCAGCCCCGCCAACGGTCCACCCGCCGCCATGAGGTACCCGGCGCCGACCGCCCCGACGAAGACGCCGACCAGCCGCACCAGCCCGAGGCTTTCCACCGCCGGCGCCTGCGCGCCCATCAGGCCCAGGGTCAGCGCGGGCGCCGCCACCAGGGCGACGCCGGTGCAGAAATCCATCGCTCCGACCACGGCGGCATAGCGGCCCGCCCAGCGCGGCAGGTTGCACCCCGACGCCGCGTTCATCGCGTCCCCCCTTTCCGTCCGCTCCAGGCGTCCAGCAGCCAGCGCACGGACGCGGCCGTCATCGCCAGGCCACCGGCCAGGCGGAGGATAAAGCCCACCTGCGCGGCCCCCTCGCCGCGGTAAAGTTCCGCCGCCTGTTCCGCCTCGTTCCAGCCGACGACCAGCATCGCGCCGACGAACAGCGCGCAGCCCGCCTGCCACGCTGCGAACACCCCGCGCGGCGCGGGCCGGCCCGTCAGCGTCACGAGCACCACGGCGTTCACGCTGGTCACGAGGCCCGCCATCGCGAGATGCGCGTGCGCCACGAGCGCGTGGGTGAATTTCAACCGCTCCGAAAGTCCGGGGAGAAACGTGAGCCAGCCGGAAAGCACCAGCACCGCCCACCACCCGGCGGCGGCGTGGCGCCAGGGCCGCGTCTCCGCCGGCCAGCCGAATGCCCCCCAGCCGAGCGGCCACAGCGGTATCCAGAGCAGGAGCACGCCGAGGGCCACGATCTGCGCCCCGTCGTGATGGGACGCATGCCCGCGGTCCACGGCCACGAACGCCAGCCACGAAACCGCCAGCGCGACCGCGAGCCAGCCGCCGCGGCGCGGCGCCGCGAGCCCGAGCAGCGCGGGCAGCAGCAGGTAGATCGTCACGAGGCCGAGCGTGGACCCGAGCAGCGACGCCCCGGTCGCGCCGCCGCTGTCGGGGTTCACCGGGGGAAACCCGCCGCGGTCCGCAGCCCAGTAGAGCGCGGTCGGCACGATCAGCAGTCCGGCGAGCAGCAGCGCGCGCAGGCTCCGCTGCAGCACGCTCAACCGACGCCACCGCCACCCGGTGTGCGCGGCCAGCAATGCCCATAGAATATGCATCGCCGCCGGCAGCAGCGGCCGCGTCCAGCCCTGCCAGTCGAGAAACAGCTTCCCGCTCACCACTCCGCCGAGCCACCCCGCCCCGCCGAGCAGCAGCGCGAGCGACCAGGCGCCGAACGCGGCCGCGGCATGGTGTTCCGCCGCCGGGTGTCCGGGATCGAACGCCCAGGCGACCAGCGCGCCGACCAGCGGCAGCGCGCACCAGCCGTAGAGCTGCCAGTCCAGGTGCAGCGGCACCCAGCGGCCGAAGGTGAAGGGAGCGAGCAGGTCTCCCGCCGCCGGCCAGAGCAGGCTCACGCCGAGCCATACCCCCACCAGATTCGCCGCGGCCAGCCAGCCCAGGCTGTGGCGCGCGATCGTGCGGCCGAACGGCGGGGAGGCCGCTCCGCCGGCGGCGCTCATGCGGCGATCTCCTCGAGACGGCCGTCGCGCACCCGCACGATCCGGTGGCACGCCTCCGCGAAGCGCCGCTCGTGCGTGGCCAGCACCACGGCGATGCCGTCGCGCTCGGCCAGCGCCTTGAGCAGCGCGAACACGGTCGCGCCGGTCAGCTCGTCGAGCGACCCCGTCGGCTCGTCCGCCAGCAGCAGCTGCGGACGGTTGACCAGCGCCCGGCAGATCGCCGTCCGCTGCCGTTCGCCACCCGAAAGATCCTGGATCCGGTGCCCGAGCCGGTGCGCGAGGCCGACCTCCGTCGTCAGTTCCCGGATACGGGCGGCGGTCTCCTCGCGGCCGCGGCCCACGGCCAGCGCCGGCACCCGCAGGTTCTCCTCCACCGTGAGGTCGGGGATCAGGTTGTGGAGCTGGAAGATGAACCCGAGCCGGTGCCGCCGCAGCTCGAGCCGGCTGCGCTCGTCGACGGGATCGAGGTCGCACACGCGCAGCGTGCCGCGGTCGGGCACGTCGAGCCCGCCGAGCAGGTGCAGGAGCGTGCTCTTGCCGGAGCCCGAGGCGCCCCAGAGGGCGACCAGCTCGCCGGCGCGCACCGCCAGGCTCACGTCGCGCAGCACGGCGATGCGGCCCTCGTCATAGCTCTTGGAGACCTCCCGGGCCTGGGCGATGACCTCGCGATTCCTATTCATAGCGCAGGGCCTCCGCCGGCTGGATCCGGGACGCGAACCGCGCCGGATAGATCGCCCCCCCCGCCGCGGTCACGAAGGCCGTGCCCACGATGCCGGCGAGCACGAGCGGCTGCAGCGAGGCCTGGACGTAACCCTGGAACTGCGGGAGCCGTTCCAGCGCGCCCAGCAGCACGAAGCCGATGACGAAGCCCGCCACCACGCCCGCGGCCGCGACGGCCGCGGCCTCGCCGAAGATCAGGCCCGCGACCTGCCGGCCCGAGAAGCCGCACACGCGCAGCACGGCGATCTCGCGGATCCGGGTGAAGACCGAGAGCAGCATGGTGTTGGCCACGCCGAGCCCGCCGAGGCAGAAGGCGCAGATGCCGACGGCCCACGCGGTGAAATTCAGGATCTTGAAGCTGTTGTAGGTGGAGTTGAACTCGCGGTTCTCGAGGGCGATGACGCCGGGCTGCGCCGCCTCCAGCGCACCCTTGAACGCCGCGCCTTCGCCCTGGTCGCGGAGCTGCACGGTCACGACCGACGCCGCCTCGCCGCGGTGGAAGAAGGCCTGCGCCGCCGCGAGCGGCAGGAACACGCCGCCATCCTCGAAGCCGTTCTCGGTCTTGAACACCCCGCCGACCCGGAAGCTGCCGCGCCCGATCGCCAGGGTCTGGCCGGCCCGCGCGCCGAGGAACTCCGCCGCGCGCGCGCCGAGGAAAATCTCGTCGGGCCGCGACCCGAAGTCCTCCCGCCGGCCCGCCCGCCACTCCGCCTTGGCCAGCCGCGGGTCGTCGGGCTCGATGCCGAAGCAGGTGATCACCGGATGATCCGGCGCCGAGACGATGCCGAACAGGACCGGATGCGCCGCCGCCACCTCGGGCCGCGCACGGATCGCGGCGACCTGCTCCCGGGTGACCGAGCTGAAGAAGAGGTCGGAGACGTTGCGCTCGAAGACGAGATAATGGCTGTCGCTCGCGAGGATGCGCTGGAACATGCCGATCGCGCCCGTGACGATCGCGAGGATCGTGAGCATGGCCGCGACCCCGAACGCGATGCCGGCCGTGCCGATCAGCGCGCGCCAGCGGTGCCGGCGGAGGTTGGTGCAGATGAGGGAGAAGATGTGCATGGACGCGGAGGTGGCGGACGACGCGGAGGGACCGGGGCGCGCCTACGCCGCGCTCGCGGTTTCCTCGGGCAGCACGAGCCCGCTCACCAGCGCCGCGCCCGCCGTCGCGAGGTAGCCCCAGCGCGTCCCCCGGGCCGCCAGCCGGGCCGAGGCCCGGGCCACGAGCCGGCTCAACCGCGCGGCCCGCGCCCGCGCCGCCGGGACGCCGAGCGCCAGCGCGAGATTGGGCCGCGACAACGTCCGATCGCGGCCGGTCGTCTTGCCGGCGGCGCAGCTCGACGACAGCACGTCCCGGAGGTCATCGGTGATCTGGAAGAGCTGCCCGAAATAGACGCACAGGGCCCGCAATTCGCGCCGTTCGGCGGCGTCCGGCCGCGCAAGCAGGGCCGGCAGCAGGAAGGTGAGTTCGAAGAGCGCACCCGTCTTGGCGGCCGCGATGCGGGCGACCGTCGCGGCCGAGCGGTCGGTCTGCGCAAACGCGAGGTCCCACGCCTGCCCGCCGACCAGGCCTGCCGGGCCGAGGCAGCGGTCGAGCAGCGCCGTCGCCGCCTGTCGCACGGACCGCGACTGCGCCGCGAGCGCTTCGCCCGCCAGCGCGTAGGCGCGGTTGATCAGCGCCAGCGACGCGAGGATCGCCGTGGCGTCGCCATGCTGGCGATGCACGCAGGGCTGGCCGCGCCGCAGGGCGGCGTCGTCCATGCACGGCAGGTCGTCGAGCACCAGCGAGGCCACATGAAAGTACTCCACCGCACAGGCCAGCCGCTCGGCTCCCGAGGGCCGCAGGCCGTGTCGCAGCGCCGCGGAGAGCACGAGCTGCGCGCGCACCAGCTTGCCCGGATGGGCGGTGACCTGCGCGAGCGCGGCTCGCAGGTGCGGTTCCTGGCCGCCGGCCAGGGGGGCGTGACGAAGCAGGGCGGCGGCAATCGAGGCGGACGTGGGGGGAGTCGTCATGGGAAGGGAGCGTCGCAGCCGGGTCACGAACCGGATTTGCCCTCGAGGTGAAATCGCACCTTCACCAGCGGATCGACCTTGAGCAGCGCGAGCATCCGGATGACCGGCAGGCCGAAATCGCGGGTGTCCAGCGTCGCCTCGCCATCGATGACATAGCGGCCGTGGTCGCGCAGGACCGAGACGGGAAACTTCAGGTCGCGGACGATGCCGTGAAACGTGAGCCGGCCACTGGCTACCAGCCCCGGCGCCGGCCCGGCAGTCGGCTCCAGCGCCGACAACTGGAAAACGCCGTCAGGAAACTCGTCCGTGTGCTGCCACTGGTGCATGGCCTTGTCGCGGCTCTCCTTGCCGGTGGCGACATCGCGGAAGTGAAACGCGATCCGCGCCGCCACCACGCGGCCCTCGTCGTCGACCGCCACGTGCGGCTCGAACTGCCGGAGTTTGCCGACGAAGGAATCCATCGACGCATGGACCGCGACCTCGATGCGCGACAATGCCGGGTCGATCGCCAGCGGATGTTCCGCCGCCCCCGCCGAAAGCGCGGCCAGGCCACCGAACGCGAGCGTGAGGCAGAGGGTGCGCAGGTTTATGGCCTCCCTTGTACCGTGAAGATATGAACGAAACTTGAACCGGAGATTAATTTTCGTTCAGGAGGACGGGGTCAGGCCGTTACATGTAACCGCGGCGGTTACATGTAACGGCCTGACCCCTTTTGGCCCGCGCGATCGCACTTGCCAGCGCCCCGGCGACAGCCCATCGAGCCCTCGTGCGTCGCCGCATCGCCATCGCTTCCCTGTGCTTCGCCTGGATCTGCGCCAACGGCGCGATCTGGGACGCGGTGCAGGTGTTCGCGTGGGGCAAGATGTTCGCTGGATACGCGCAGATGATGAGCGTGCCGGCGGCGTTGCGGGCGACCTTCGACCCGGCCCGGCCCTGCGAGCTCTGCGTGACCGTCGCCGACGCCCGCGAGACCGCCCGCGAGCAGCTCCCGCAGGCCGTCGAGCGCGCCGCGGAGAAACTGCTCCTCGCGCTGCACTCGCCGGCCCCGATCGTCCTCGTGCCCGCACCCGGCGCCTGGCCGCCAACCCTCGCGCACGCCGCGCCGCGCCGCACGGAGTCGGTGCCGGTCCCGCCGCCGCGCGCCTGAGGCGCCGCCGGCCCTTCCTCTCGCGCACCCGCAGGGTGGCGGGATGAAACGCGCTCCCTTCGTCGGGACGCGTCGTCCCCTCGCGCCACGCGCGCCGGACGCCCCCGGCCGGTCTTCGTCCCACCTCCGATCGCGCCCCCCGGGCGCGAGCCGTCGCGCGGACCGTGCCCGCCGGCGGCGGATTTCTCCGCACGGATTTCCCATGACACCTTTCCGTTCGCTCACCCTGAGTCTCATCGCGCTCGCCGGCGCCCCGTACGTGCCGGCCGCCTCCACGCCCGCGGCCGAGGACCCCGTCCGCCTCGACCGCTTCGATGTCACCGCCGACAAGGAGAGTCATTTCTCCCTGCCGCTCGACGCCCAGGCCAGCTCCGGCTCGCGCCTGGGCCTCACCAACCGCGAGCTGCCCGCCAGCGTCGCCATCATCACCCAGGAGGTGATGCAGCTCCGCGGCCTGCGCACCGCCGTCGAGGCGGTCGAGGCGGCCGTCGGCATGACCGGCGGCACCCAGTTCGGCTCCATCCCAAGCTACTCCACCCGCGGCTTTGGCGGCAACAACGTCTCCATCCTGCGCGACGGCATCCGCCAGAACACCGCCTCGCAGAGCTCGCGCACGGTGGATTCGTTCCTGCTGGATCGCATCGAGGTGCTGAAAGGGCCCGACGGCCTGATGTACGGCGAAGGCGCGATCGGCGGCGCGGTGAACTACATTTCCAAGTCGCCGACGCCTGCGTTCCGCGGCGAGGCGCTGGCGAGCCTCGGGCCCTGGGGCAGCTACCGCGCCGGCATCGGCGTCGGCGGCCCGCTCCTCTCCCGCGGGGGCAACCAGCCGTCGCTCGCCTATCGCGCCGACTACTCCCACCAGGAAACCAACGGCTACCAGGAGCGGAACTCCCAGCGCTACGATGCGCTCGCGCTCTCGCTGGCCTGGCGCGCGAGCGAACGGTTCTCGCTGACCTGGTGGGGTACGTTTCTCGACGACACCAACGAGAGCTACTACGGCAACCCGACGATCTACGACGCCGTGGTCAACGTGATCACTCCCGGCGCGCAGCCCGAGGTGCGCACCTTCAATTCCGCCACCGACCGGATGGTCAACCCGCGCGTCGACCCCGCCGCACGCCGCACCAATTACAACCTCCTCGATAACTACGCGACGACCGAGAACGTGTTCACCCGCGTGCGCGCCGAGCTCCGGCTCGCGCCCGACCTGGAGCTGCGCAACGAGACCTACGCCGCCACCCAGCTCCTCAAGTGGCGCAACGTCGAGAGCAACACCTGGAACCCCGTCGCGCGGAACATCACCCGCGGCTCGCTCACGCTCATCTATCGCGACGACGTGCTGCTCGGCAACCGGCTCGACCTCACCCTGCGTCGGCCCATCGCGGGCCACGGCAACCGGCTCGTCGCCGGCGCCGTGATCGAGCGCAACGACCAGATCCGCGGCGGCGCGCCCGGCAACCTCGTGCTCACGACGCCCGCCGTGTCCCTCCTCAATCCGAATGTCGGCTTCGGTCCCGCTTCGCGCTTCCAGAAGACGTCGCGGATCAACGTCGAGACCCACGCCTTCCACGTGCAGGATGTGTTCGACGTCACCCGCACGTTTCGCGCCGTCGCCGGCGTGCGCTACGATCACATCTCGCTCCAGCGCGACACGCTGGCCAACAACACCACCGCGACGCCCACGCCCTTCAGCACGTTCAAGAAGGGTTATCGCACCTACACCGGCCGGCTGGGCGCGGTGTGGATCCTGTCGAAGCAGGTCAACGCCTACGCGGCGTTCAGCCGCGCGGCGGAGCCCGTCACGCAGCTCGTGAGCCTCACGACCACGAATGCGGACTACTCGCTGCAGAAGGGCCGGCAGTACGAGGCGGGGCTCAAGGGCACCTTCTTCGGCGGCAAGCTCGATGCCACCGTCGCGGTGTACGACCTGCTGAAGAAGGACCTGCTGACCAGCACCCTCGACCCGAACACCGGCCTGCGCATCAGCCAGCAGATCGGCGCGCAGAAATCGCGCGGTGCCGAGCTCGCCCTCGCGGTCTCGCCCGGCGACGGCTGGCGGGTCGAACTCAACGGCGCGTTCACGAAGTCGGAGTTCGCCGACTTCAACGAGAACCTCGGCACCGGCGTCATCTCGCGCGCCGGCAAGCGCCCGAGCAACGTCCCGGAATGGGTCGCCAACTTCTTCGTCGCAAAACGCTTTCCCGGCGGCTTCGCCCTCAGCGGCGGCCCGCGTTACGTGAGCGATCGCTTCGGCAACAACAACAACTCCGTGGTCGCCGAGGGCTACGTGACGCTCGACGCCGCCGCGACCTATACCTGGGGCCGCTGGCATCTCACGCTCCGGGGTCGCAATCTGCTGGATGAGGAGTATGAGTCCGTCGCGGGCACCACCATGCGCCGCCTCGCCGACCCGCGCTCGGCCGAGCTGAGCACCCGCGTCTCCTTCTGACCGCCTCCGCCATGCCACGTCCGCACCTCCTTCCGCCCCGCCTCGCCCGCCGCCTCCGAGGCGGGCTGGCCGCGGGCGCCCTCGCCCTCCTCGCCGCCGGCTGCTCCCGCCCGGAACCGGCCGGCCAGACGTATCCGATCCGCGGCGAGATCGTCGGCTTCGACCGGCCGCGCCAGGTCATGCTGATCCACCACGAGGAGATTCCCGGCTACATGCCGGCGATGACGATGGAGTTCACCGCCGCCGGCGTGGACCTCGCCAAGCTGCGCGAGCGGCAGCGCATCACCGCGGTCATGGGCGAGCCGGTCGACGGCGTGTTTCCCCTGACGCAGTTCAAGGTGCTCGAGACGTCCGACGACCAGGCGGTGGCGGCCGGGACGATGGCGCTCCGGCAGGACACCTCGACGCGCGGCCGCAACGTCTACCGCGAGGTGGGCGAGGCGGCGCCGTCGTTCACGCTCTACAACCAGGACGGCCGCGCGACGCAGTTCGACCATTTCCGCGGCAAGTGGGTGGTGTTGAATTTCATCTTCACCCGCTGCCCCATCGCCGACATGTGCCCCGCCGCCACCGCGCGGATGCACGCGCTCCAGCTCGCCGCCCGGAAGGCGGGCGTCCGCGACTTCGAGCTCGTCTCGATCTCCTTCGATTCGGCGTTCGACACGCCGGCCGTGCTCAAGACCTATGCCGAGGGTCGCGGCATCGACACGTCGAACTTCTCGTTCCTCACCGGCCCCGAGAATGCGATTCGCGACCTGCTCGCGCAGTTCGGCGTGATCGTCCAGCCCGGCGAAAGCATCTTCAAGCACTCGCTGGCCACGCTGCTGATCAACCCGGAGGGAAAGATCGTCCACCGCGTCGACGGCTCCCGCTGGGCCGTCGAGGATTTCCTCACCCGCCTGCCCGCCTCCGCCTCCTCCCCCCAGCCATGAGCCTGCCCCGCCCCTTCCGCTTCGCCGCCTGGGTCCTGACCGCGGCGACCGCCGCCGCCGCGCCCGCGCCCGCCCGGCTCGCCACCACCGAGCTGCCCTCGCCCGCCGCCGCGACCGCCCAGTGTTCCAACCTCTGCGCCGGACCCGACGGCTCACTGCACCTCACCTGGAGCGAAGCCGGCGCGCGCGACGGCGAGCGGGCGCTCAAGCTGTCCCGACTCGCGCCGGGCGCGACCGCGTGGTCCGCGCCGCGCACGATCGTGAGCACGCCGCTGCTGATGGAGAACTGGGCCGACTTCGCGTCCCTGGTCGTCGGCACGGACGGCGCGCTGACCGCGCAGTGGTTCCAGCGGGCCGGGGCCGACGCGCACGGCTACGACGGCTGGTTCGCCCGCTCGACCGACGACGGCGCGACCTGGACCGCCCCGGCGCGGCTCGGCCACGAGTTCGTCGCCCTCGCTCCGCTCAGCGGCGGCCGGACGCTCGCCGTCTGGCTCGAGAGTGCGCGGGTGCGCGCGCCGCAGGCCGGGCCCCGCCCGAAGCGCGATCCCAACGCGCCGCGCCCTCCCCGCGATCCCAACGCGCCCTACACGCCTTCGATGAAGCTGCTCGCGCGGCTGCTGGCGCCCGACGGTTCCGCGCTCGGCGAGTGGACCGTCGATCCCGATGTCTGCACCTGCTGCCAGAATACCGTGGCCGTGCTGCCCGGCGACCGGGTGTTCGTCGGCTACCGCGGGCACGATCGCGACGAGATCCGCGACAACCGCTACGCCCTCTTCGCCCATGGCGCCTGGTCGAAGAGCGAAAGCCTGCATCCCGACGGCTGGAAGATCGCGGCCTGCCCCGTCAACGGCCCGGCCGCCGACGCCCGCGGCGAATCGCTCGCGGTGGCCTGGTTCACCGCCGCCGACGGCGTCGCGAAAGTCCAGGCGCGCCGCTCCAGCGACGGCGGCCGCACGCTGGGCCGGACCGTGCGCGTCGACCTCGGCCGGCCGATGGGCCGGATCGAGA
>CALFZM010000143.1 GCA_937952235.1 uncultured Opitutia bacterium
CGCCACGGCCGTCGCGACCAACGAGCAGCGCTTTGCCCCGAACATCAAGAATGTCGTCTCGACCGACTCGCAGGGCGACATCCTGGGCAGCAACGTCGGTGAGTTCCTAAAGTTGCTGCCCGGCGTCTCGGGTGAATACAGCGGCGCCGAACTCATCGGCATTTCCGTGCGGGGGTTTGGTGGTGGCATGACTTCGTTCACCAACAACGGCGCGCCGATGGTCAGCGCGTGGTTTCTCGGCGGCGTGGCCGGAGGCGGGCGCGACTTCAACATCAACACGATGGCGATGAACGATGTCTCGCGCGTGGAGGTGACCAAGGTCCCCACGCCGGCGATGCCCGCCGACACCCTCGGCGGTTCGGTGAACATGGTGAGCAAGAGTGCCTTTGAACGGAGCAAGCCGGAGTTGCGCGTGGGGCTGAGCCTCGCGGGCAGTGACGAGAATCTCACGCTGGACGAGACGCCCCACACCAACGGTGACCAGAACACTCGGAAGGTTCTCGCGGGTTTCGATTTTGACTACACCCTGCCGCTGGGCAAGAATTTCGGCATCGTCGTCGCCGGGATGCAGAGCCACCGGTTCAACGAGCAGCACCACTCGACGATGACCTACTCGGGCGCCGGCACCGGCACCGGCGCGTCGTTCGACCGGCCGTACCTGCAATCGTACGCCCTGATCGATTCTCCCCGCACGCAGATCCGCCGGACGCTGAGCTTGAATGCCGACTGGCGCCTGACTCCGCACGCGGTTCTCTCGTTCAACAGCCAGCTCAGCCGTTACAAGAATTACATCGGGGCGCTGACGTGGACGTTCAGTCCAGGCACGGTGGGCACATCGGCTGTCGCCGGGGGCGTGCCGATGCAATTCGGGCCCGACTTCGTGAACGGCGCCACCGGGCGCGGCTCGGTGACGATGAATGGCGGCGGCCAGACGTACGGGGGCAGCGGCTCCAACGTCGGCCTGAACTTCCGGCACGACGACGGCTCCTGGCGGATCGAGGCAGGCGTCAACCGCTCGGTGTCCGAGATCTACCGGGCCAACCTCGAGCACGGGATGTTTGGCGGCATCTCCGCCAACTTCTCCAGCCCGGTCCGGGTCTCCCTCGGGCAGATCAACCCCATCCGGCCCGGCACCATCCAGGCGGCGAACAATGCCGGCACGGCGGTCGATCTGTATGACATTTCCAATTACGTTGCCACCACGGCCACGGACACCCCGGTGGAGAACCGGGGCGGCATGCGGGCGGCCAACCTCAGCGTCCTGCGCCGGCTCCCGTTCCTGCCCTTCCCGGCGTCGCTGCAGGTGGGAGGAGCCTTTCGCGAGCAGACGCTCGACGCGCGCCGCGGCAACCTGACGTGGAACTACCTCGGGCCGGACGGCAACGCGGCCACGGCGGATCCGGCGGCGCCCTTCCTCATGCAGGTGTACGTGAATCAGGATTCCCACTACGGGTTCCGGAACGTGCCGTGGATTTCGCCGAGCCGTGCGTGGAGCGCTTTTCAGGAGAATTCGCGCCTGTTCGCGCAGACGCCGGCGCAGGTGGTGGCGGCGGAGAATTTCCGCATCACGAACTCCGAGTTTATCGCGGAGGCGGTCGACGCGTATTTCGTGCAGGCGGACATCCGGCTGTTTTCGAACAAGCTGCGGCTGTTGACCGGAGTCAGGCGCGAGGAAACCACCGACAAGGGGGAGGGATTGCTGTTCGATCCCAACGCGGTGTTTCTCCGCAACGCCGACGGATCGTTTGCCCGCAACGCCCAGGGGGCCCGCATTCGCCGTCCGGAGGCCGGGCTGGCGGGCTCGATGGAGGAACTCCGGCTGGTGCGTCGGGAACGGGCGTACAAAGCCCGCCGGACCTACGACGGCTATTACCCGAGTCTCCACGCTTCGTGGCAGTTCACCGAGAATCTCCTGGCGCGCGTCGCGTACGCGAGGACCTACGGCCGGCCGGCGTTCACCGACATCATTCCGAGTGCCACGATCAACGAACTCGACCTGGGCGCCGATCAGATCGCCGACCCGACCATTGCCAAGGGGACGATCACCGTGCGCAACACCGGCCTGCAGCCGTGGACTGCCGACAACTATGACCTGTCGCTCGAGTATTACCATTCGACCGGCGGCGTGCTCAGCGGCGGCATCTTTGCGAAGGAGATCCAGAATTTCTTCGGCGATGAAGTGCGCCTGGCGACCGCGGAGGATCTCGAGGCCGTCGGCCTTGATTCCCGCTACATCGGCTGGAATCTCGCGTCCAAGTTCAATTCAGGCTCGGCGCGCATCCGGGGAGCGGAAATCAATGTTCGGCAGTCGCTGCGGATGATCGGTACCTGGGGGCGCTACTTCGCGGTCTTTGGGAATATCACGAAGCTGGAATTGGAGGGTGGGCAGGGCGCCTCCTTCACGAGCTTCATTCCGAAGACGGCGAACTGGGGATTCTCGTTCAGCCGCCAGCGCGTGACCTTTCTCGCCAAGTGGAATCATCGCGGTCGCGACCGGCGCGTTGCTCAGCCGCTGTACGGTCCGGACGGCTACGAGTTCTTCAAGGCCCGGACGAATCTGGACCTGAACTTCATCTACAGCGTGAGTCCGCGCATCTCGGTCGTCGCGAATGCCAACAACGTGTTCAATGTGCCGCAGACGATCCTGCGTTACGGTTCCACGACGCCCGGCTACGCGCGCCAATGGCGCCGATCGGAGTATGGCGTCGCGCTCGCCCTGGGCGTGAAAGGTACTTTCTGATCCGGCGGGCACGAACCGTTACGCCAGGAGGTGGGCCCTGACGGGGAGGTTTACGTTCGGCCCGATGGCATGCGGCGTGCAACAGTGTAATCTGTTGCCAACAAAACGGTGCGTGTTCTCTTCACTGGCAATCCCACCGCGCCTCATCCGTCGCGAGTCCCCTTGTTTCGCTGATGTCGCAATGAAATTTTCCGACCACGCCCGGGTTGTCCTTGTCGAACCCTTGCTGGGAGCGCGGACGTCCCCGTCCGCAGGATCGGAGCTTGCGGACGAGGGCGCCCGCGCTCCCAGGAGGATCGGCGTCCTGCTCGCCTGGCGTTGCGCACTGGCGCTGGTCCTTCCGGCCGCCGCCTCCGCCGCCATCCAGGCCGGCTTCGCCGAACGCGACATCACGCCACAGATCGGCCAGGAGCGGCCCGGCGGGTATGGGAAGGCGTTTCACCGCCAGTTGCTCGATCCCTGCAAGGTCCGGGCCGCGGTCTTCGCGGATGGCACGAAGACGGTCGCCCTCGTGGGGCTCGACGCGCTGATGATCGACCGGAAGGTGGTACAGGAGGCACGCACGGAAATCGCGCGCGTGACGAAGATTCCCGCGGCCGCCGTGATGATCGCGGCCTCGCACTCCCATTCGTCGGGGCCCACCGGCATGGTGCAACCCGGACAATACGACCAGGCCGGCGTCGAGATCCGCCAGCTCGCGTACGAGCAGTCGTCCGCTGCAGACCCCGCGTACCTCAAGCACGTCACGGCGCAAATCGTCGCGGCCGTTGCCGCGGCGTCCGCAGCGGTCGTACCGGCGCAACTCGGGTTCGGCAACGGCCGCGAGGACAAGGTGGGCTTCAATCGCCGCGTGCGCATGAAGAATGGCCAGACGTGGACGAATCCAGGCGTCGGCAATCCCGACAACGTCGCGCCGGCCGGGCCGATCGATCCGGATGTCGGTGTCATCGGCGCGTGGGACCTTGAGGGCCGGTTGCTCGGTTCGATCGTGAACTTCGCGTGCCACACGAACGTCATACCGGACGGCATCTCCGCGAACTGGGTCTATCATCTCGAGCGCACCATCCAGGGAGCGTTCTACAGCAAGGCGCCGGTGGTTTACCTGGCGGGGGCGTGCGGTGACATTTCCAAGATTGATCCGTTTGCGCGTTTCGAGCGTCCGTCCGAAGCCCGCTGGATGGAAATCGTCGGCGGCCGGGTGGGTGCCGAGGCGGTCAAGGTGCTGCTCGCGGCGGAGCGCGGCGCGGACGTGCCGTTGGATGTGCGCACGAAGGTCTGGACGATCGACCGGCGCGCACCGTCCGCCGCCAACGTCGAGCGGGCCCGCGCGATCATCGCCGCGGGCAAGAAGCCGGGCGTGCCGGCGCAGACGGCGTGGACCTTTGCGAAGGAAACGCTGATGACCGATTTCCTGGTGCGGACTCAACGTGCGGTGGAGGTGGAGGTGCAGGCGATCCAGGTCGGGCCCGCCGTCTATGTCAGCAATCCCGCGGAGTACTTCGTGGAATACGGCCTGGAGATCAAACAGCGCAGTCCGTTCCCCTTCACATTCCCGGTGGAGCTGGCCAACGGCTGCGTCGGCTACGTGCCGACCGAGGAGGCGTTTTCCGCCGCGGGCGGTGGCTACGAGACGCGGCTGACCTCGTACAGCAATCTCGATATCCGCGCCGGCCGCCAGTTCGCCGAGGCCGGCATCGAACTGGCCTCCGGCTTGAAGCCCGGTCCGGTGCCGCAGCCGCCGCCCCTCCGGAAGCCCGGCGAACCCTGGCTGTTCGGCAACGTTCCTCCGCAGGTCGACTGAACCGCTCTTCGCGATGGCAACGATCCCCGCAATGCCCGCCCCGGCTGTATCCGTTTCCCCGGGACCCGCGCCCGCCCGCGATCCGGCCGGCGGCCGGCTGATGTCGCTCGACGCGTACCGCGGCTTCATCGTCTTCATCCTCGCCTCGGCGGGCTTCGGCACGGTGCAGCTTGCGCGCACGTTTCCCGATTCCGCCTGGGCGGTCGCGGGACGGCAGTTCGTCCACACGGCGTGGGAATGGGGCGTGTTCTGGGATCTGATCATGCCGTCCTTCATGTTCATGGTGGGCGTGGCGATGCCGCTGTCGTTCGCGCGGCGGCAGCGCGAGGGCGATCCGTGGTCGCGGCAGCTGGGGCATGCCTTCGTGCGGGCGGGGGTGCTCATCGTGCTCGGCATGGTGCTGATGGGGCAGCATGCGCGCTTCCTGAACGTGCTCACGCAGATCGGGCTCGGCTACGTGTTCGTCTTCCTGCTGCTCAACCGGCCGTTCCGCACCCAGCTCGCGGTGACGGCGGCGATCCTCGCCGGCTACTGGCTGCTCTTCGCGCTCTATCCGCTGCCCGGCCCCGAGGCAGCGGCGCGCTACGGGTTGAAGCCGGGCGAACTGCTGGAGGGCTTCCGCGGACACTGGAGCAAGCACGCCAACATTGCGGGCGATTTCGACCGCTGGCTGCTGAACCTCTTTCCGCAGGACAAGCCGTTCGTCACGTATGTCGGCGGCGTGCAGACGCTCAACTTCATCCCGTCGATGGCCAACATGATCCTCGGCGTCATGAGCGGGCAGGTGCTGATGAGCGCGCGCCCCGGCTCGGCCAAGCTGCGCTGGCTGCTCGTCGCGGGCGGGATCTGCCTCGCGCTGGGCGTCGGGCTCGGGCTGACGGTCAATCCCGTGGTGAAGAAGATCTGGACGCCGTCCTTCGCGCTCTACAGCGGCGGCTGGACGCTCTGGATGCTCGCGGCCTTCTACTGGATCATCGACCTGCGGGGCTGGCGCGCGTGGGCATTCCCGCTGGTCGTCTTCGGCATGAATTCGCTCGCGGTCTACATCATGACGCTGCTCTGGCCGGCGTGGATCGTGAAGGTGCTGAAGACCCAGTTTGGCAGCCAGCTCTTCACCGGCACCTACGGGCCCGTCTGGGAGAAACTCAGCGTCCTCGGCCTGATGTGGCTGTTCTGCTGGTGGCTCTACCGGCGCAAGCTGTTTTTCCGCATTTGAACTCCTCCTGCATGCCCCCCCTGAATCGATTTGTCCTCCGCGGCGTGGCCGTCGTGACGTGCGCGCTGGCGCTGACCGCGGCCGCGCGGGCCGCCGGCGCGCCCGGCCGCCCCAACATCCTCTTCCTGCTCGCCGACAACTGGCTCTACGATCACGCCGGCGCGAACGGCGACAAGGTCGTGAAGACGCCGGTCTTCGACCGCATGGCGCGGGAGGGCGTCCGCTTCACGAACGCCTTCTGCCCGGTGCCCTCGTGCGGTCCCACGCGCTCGAGCCTCGTGACCGGCCGCGCCGCGCACCAGCTCGAGGAGATCGCCAATCACGGCGGTCGTTTCGCGGGCAAGTTCCGGGTCTTCGTCGATGCGCTGGCGACCGCGGGGTACCACACGGGCTACAGCCAGAAGGGCTGGGCGCCGGGCCTGTACCTCGGGTACGGCCGCACCGAGTCGCCCGCGGGAAAACTGTATCCGAAGTTCGAGGACTTCCTGGCCGCCCGCGGCGCGGGCCAGCCGTTCTTCTACTGGTTCGGCCCGATGACGACGGCGCTCCGCAACTGGAAGCCCGGCTCGGGCGCGAAGGCCGGCATCGATCCGAAACAGGTGCGCGTGCCGGCCTACCTGCCCGACGTGCCGGAAGTGCGCGAGGAGATCACGAACTACCTGGCTTCGGTCCAGGAGATGGACGCCGCCTTCGGCGAGGTCATCGCGCGGCTCGAGCAGATGGGCGAACTGGAGAACACGGTCGTGATCCATGCGAGCGACAACGGCTGGCAGATGCCGCGCGGGCTCGGCAACGTCTACGACGCCGGCACGCACGTGCCGCTGGCCGTGCGCTGGCCGGGAAGGATTCCGGCGGGGAGGGTGGTGGACGAGTTCGTGTCCGTCACGGACTACGCGCCCACGATCCTCGAACTCGCCGGACTCGTGCCCTGGCCGGAGATGACGGGCCGCAGCTTCCTCGACTTGCTGGTGGGCAGGCCGTCCGCGGTGAAGCGCGATCACGTGTTCGTCGAGCGCGAGCGGCACGCCAACGTCCGCCGCGGCGACCTGAGTTATCCGATCCGCGGCGTGCGCACGCGCGACTTCCTCTACATCCGCAACCTCCGGCCCAACCGGCAGCCCGCGGGCGACCCGATCGTGTACTACGCGGTCGGCGACTACGGCGACATCGATCCCAGCATCACGAAGGAGTATATGATGAAGCACCAGCACGCGCCGGCGATGCAGCGGCTCTTCGCGCTGAGCTTCAAGAAGCGCGCGCCGGAGGAACTCTACGACTTGCGCCACGATCCCGACCAGGTGCGCAATGTCGCCGGCCGGCCCGAGTATGCGGCCGCTTTGCGCGAACTCAGCGGCCGCGTCGACCAATGGATGAAGGACACCGCCGATCCGCGGCTGGATCCGAAGTTCGACGAGTTCGACAAATACCCGTACTTCGGTGGCGGGCCCGCGGCGATCCTCCGCGCGTGGGACGCGGAGAAGTACGTCGAGCCCTGATCCTCCCGTGCCTTCCTCCCTCATGCCTTCCCTCGCGACTTCCGCTTCGCCCTCCGCGGCTGCGCCGTTGCTTTCCCGCCGATCCATGCTCCAGGCCGGAAGCGTGGCCCTCGCGGGCCTGGCCTTGACCCTGCGCGGCGCCGGCGCGCCGGCCCGCAAGCGGGTGATCGTCGCCGGTGCCGGCATCGGCGGCCTGAGCTGCGCGTTCGAACTCATGAAGCTCGGGCATGACGTGATCGTGCTCGAGGCGTCGGGGCGGACCGGCGGCCACGTGAAGACGCTGCGCGAAGGCTTGCCGGGCGGGCTCTACGCCGACGCCGGTGCGGAGCAGTTTCCCGGGCGCCCCGCCTACGCGCTGGTCTGGGACTACATCGACCAGTTCGGGCTCAAGCCGCTGCGCTGGCGGCGCAACGAGAATGTCTTTCGCCGCATCGGCGACCGCTGGTACTCGGACCAGGAACTCTCCGATCCCGCGGTGCTCAAGCGCCTGGGCTTCGCGGCCCACGAGGCGGACTACGTCGCGCAGCATGGGCTCTCCGAACTGCCGGTGCTCTACCTCCGGGACACCTTCGCGAAATTCAAGGACGAGTTCCGGCCGCTGGGCATCGGGCTCGATGACCTCGATGGCCAGCTTCCCGCCGACCTCCTCGCGCGCGAGGGGGCTTCCGACGCCGCCATCCGCTTCTCGCGCATGGGCCGGCGCTCCACGCCCGGAAAGCCGCCGGGCGACGGCGACGCTTCCGCGCTGTACCGGATCTGGACCGCCGCCACGATTCACAACCGCGGCCTGCGCCAGCAGCCGAAGGAGCTGTATCACCTCCAGGGGGGGAACGACCTGCTGACCCAGGCGCTCGCGTCGCGGCTGGGCGACCGGGTGCGGCGTCACATGCCGGTCACGGCGGTGGAGTACGACGGCTCGTCGGTCACGGTCACCGCCGGCCCGGCGGGCGCGAGCCGGCAGCTCCGCGCGGATCACCTGGTGTTGAGCATGTCGCCGCTCGCGGTGGCCGGCATCACGGTGAAGCCGGGCTGGCCGGCCGACAAGGCGTTCGCCCTGGCGCACACGCGGGTCGGCATCCACTCGCGCGTGCTCCTGCTCACGCGCACGCCGTTCTGGAAGGGCGACTGGCCGAGCATCAACCTGCAGACCGGCAACCCGAAGATGGGCTCGACCTGCGAGACCGCGGAGGAGGTGCCGGGCGACCAGCGGTTGCTCTTCGGCACGGGCGGCGCGGTGCAGACTCCGGAGGAGACCGTGGCCGCGTTTCGCAGCTTTTATCCCGGCAAGGCGAAGGACACCATCGAACGCGGCATCGTGCACCAGTGGTGGAAGGAAGAGCCGACGTGCGCCGGCTGCGAGCGCGAGCCGTTTCCGTTCGGCAAGTTTGCCCGCATCTGGCCCTTCCTCACCGAGCCGGTCGGCCGGGTTCACTTTGTCGGCGCGGCCTACGACTCCCTGTGGCGCGGCATGGAGGCGGCGACGCGCACGGGTCACCGGGCGGCGCAGCGCATTCACGCGGCGTGAAACGGTCGCCATGAAACTGCCTCGTCGCTCCTTCCTGGGCACCGCGTTCGGCGCGGCGGCCGGCGCCGTGCTGGCGCGGGGAGCGTCGGCTCCGGCCCCGGCCGCGTCGCTCGCCGGCGAGATCGGCATCACCACCGGCTCCTTCTTCCGTCATCTGAGCCCCGAGCGGGCTGGGGGCAAGCTGCGCCTGCTCGACCTGCCGCGCCTCATGCGCGACGAGCTGGACATGCGGGTCATCGACCTCATGACCGCGACGCTGGTCGATCTCACCCCCGCCTACGTCGACGCGCTGCGTCGGGCCGCCGCCGATGCGGGTTGCGTGCTGACCAACCTGAAGATGAACCAGCCCGGCCTCGATCTCGGACATCCCGATCTCGCGGTGCGGCGGCACGCGATCACGAGCTACAAGTTCACCATGGATGCCGCGGTGCGCCTTGGCGTGCGCTGGGTGCGGCCGCTGCCCGCGGCGCGGCGGCCCGACTACGCGGTCCTGGCCGAGGGACTGCGCGAATTGATCGACTACGGCGGCGAACGCGGACTCGGCGTGCTGATCGAAAATTTCGGCTGGCTGATGGACGATCCCG
This sequence comes from uncultured Opitutia bacterium, assembly GCA_937952235.1. GTDB lineage: Bacteria > Verrucomicrobiota > Verrucomicrobiia > Opitutales > Opitutaceae > ER46. Next base: position 9,363 of record CALFZM010000143.1, read on the forward strand.
ACGCGATTCCCGCCGTCATCCGCGCGACCGGTCCGGCATTGAGGGCGCAGCCCGACACCGGCAACTGGACCGACGCCGCGCGTTACGAGGGCCTGGCGAGGGCGTTTCCGTTTGCGGTGTCGTGCGACTTCAAGGCCTTCGAGCTGGACGCCGCCGGCGAGCACAAACGTTACGACCTGCGCCGCTGCTTCCAGGTCGGCTGGGATGCGGGTTACCGCGGTCCGTGGTTTTTCGAGCACTTCCACGCCGAACTCCCGGCGCTGGTCCGGGAGATGGGCCTCCTGCGCGACCGGATCAGGCAGTGGACGAAGGAGGCGTCGGCGCGATGACGGCCCGGCCGACGAGCGCCTGTGCGTTGTTGCGCGAGATGAGCGATTCCGCGCATGAAGTTTGCCGGTGGTTGGCCGCCGGGCAGGCTTCGCCATCGGCCCTTCCGCAGGGCGTGCGCACTCCCTCCTCGCCCCGGCTTTCCGGCAGTTCCCTCGTTTCCCGTGCCACCGCTGACCCACACCAACCATGAAAAATCCGATCGCGCTCGTCCGCGTCCTGCTTCTTTGCCTCAGCCTCTTCCCCTGCGTGGCTTCCATCCCGGCGGCCGACAGTCCGCCCGCGACCGGCGGCATCACCGGCCGCGTGCAGAACATCGTCACCGGCCAGTACCTCGGCCGCGCCCGCGTGACCGTCAAGGGGACCGAGCAGGTCGCCTTCACCGATGAATTCGGCACGTTCCGGCTCGCCGAGGTGCGCAGCGGGCCGGTGACGCTCGAGGTCTTCTACACCGATCTCGACGTCCAGGAGGTCGCGGTCGAGGTCCTGGTCGGCCGCGTCGTGGAGCGGGACGTCGGGCTCACCAGTGTCGCGCGTTACGGCCAGAGCGGCTCCGTCGTGCGGCTCGACGCCTTCAAGGTCGCCTCCAACAAGGAAACCGACGCGCAGGCGATCGCGACCAACGAGCAGCGCTTCGCGCCCAACATCAAGAACGTCATCGCGACGGATGCGTTCGGCGAGGTGTTCAACAGCAGCGCGGGTGATTTCCTGAAATTCCTGCCGGGCCTCGCGGCGGACTACGACAACGCCGAAGTCAGCACGATCTCCGTGCGCGGCATGGGGGGCGACAAGACCAGCGTGATGTTCGACGGCGCGCCGATCGTGACCGGCTCCAATGTCGGCCCGACGCGCGCGGTCGAGATGCGCACGCAGGCGCTCAACAACGTCTCGCGCATCGACGTCACCAAGCTCCCGACGCCCGCCACCGCGGCCGACACGCTCGCCGGGTCGATCAATCTCGTCAGCAAGAACGCCTTTGAGCGCAGCCGGGCCGAATTCCGCTATGGCGTGAGCCTCACCGCCACGAGCAACACGCTGCGGCTCGGCAAGACGCCGACGTCCTACAAGGACGAGGAGATCTACAAGATCAAACCGGCCTTCGATTTCGACTACACCCTGCCGATCGGGAAGAATTTCGGCGTCGTGCTCACCGGCGTGTACACGCAGAAATTCAACGAGCAGAACATCACGCGGAAGACCTGGAACAACGCCGGCACCGGTACCGGTGCGAGCGTCGCCAACCCATTCCTGCAGCAGTTCCTCATCCAGGACTCGCCGCGCTACACCAATCGCTCCGTCTACAGCGTGAAGGCCGACTGGCGGATCACGCCCAACGCGGTCCTCACGCTCGGCTCGCGCTACGGGCGCAACGTCCGGGCGAGCACCGGACACACGATCATGACGCCCAGTGCGGGCACCGTCGCGGCGCCGCTGCCGGCGACGGGCGTGCCGTTCAGCTACGGGCCGGACTTCACCGTGGGGGCGACCGGCCGCGGCGCGCTGACCGTCACGGGCGGGTGGCAGTACAGCGTCGATTACACCTCGGGCACCAATCTCGGTTTCCGGTTCGACGACGGCAAGTGGCGGATCGAGGCCAACGCGAACTACTCGCAGTCCGAGACGCTCCTGCCGAGCACCTCGCGCGGGCACTTCAACAACGTCACCGCGGTCAACCGCAACCCGGTGCGGGTGACGTTCCGCGGCATCGGCGAGTCGCGCCCGGCGACGATCGAGGCTTTCGACAACAGCAACGCGCCCGTGGACTGGCGCGATCCGGCGAACTACCGCATCTCGGCCGCGACGCACGACGACCGCCGCCACGTGCTCAGCTCCAAGTTCGCCAACGTCGACCTCCAGCGCCGGCTCGACCTTTTCCCGTTCCCGTTCTCGCTGCAGACGGGCGGGCTTCATCGCATCCAGGATGTGGATGCGCGCCGCGAGTCGGCCACCTACACGTTCACCGGCGCGAACAATGCGGTGGAGCCGTTCCTCTACGACGTCTATGTCCGCCAGGACCTCTACGACGGCTTCCGCGACCCGGTCGGGATCAACCCGGGCAAGGCCTGGCAGGCGAACCAGGCGAATCCCACGCTGTTCACCCAGACGGCCGCCCAGGTCGTCGCGGCGGAGAACTTCCGGCTCAACGCCTCGCAGTATGCCGAGGAGACGGTGTCCGCCGGCTACCTGCAGGCCGAGGCCCGGCTGTTCAAGAGCCGCCTCCAGGTGCTCGGCGGCGTGCGCTACGAGCGCACCGAGGTGACGGGGCAGGGCATGCTCTTCGATCCCACCGCCGTGTTCGTGCGCAATGCCGACGGCACGTTCGCGCGCAACGCGCAGGGCGCGCGCATCCGGCGGGCGGACGCCGGGGCGGCAGGGTCGCTCGAGGAGACACGCCTCACCCGGAAGGAGCGCGCCTACACCGCCAACCGCGACTACGACGGATTCTATCCGAGCCTGCACCTGACCTGGAACATCCGGGAGAACTTCCAGGCCCGGCTCGCGTGGGCGCGGACCTACGGCCGGCCCAATTTTCCCGACATCATCCCCAGCGCCACCGTGCAGGAGGCCGATCTCACCACCGGCGAGCTGGCCGATCCCTCGATCTCGCGCGGGAACATCACCGTCACCAACACCGGACTGAAGCCCTGGACGGCGGACAACTACGATTTCTCGCTCGAGTACTACACTCCGCAGGGCGGCGTCATCAGCGCGGGCGCATTCCTGAAGGAGATCAGCGATTTCTTCGGCGATTCGGTGAAGATCGCGACGGCCGCCGACCTGGCGGCGCTGGATCTCGATCCGCGTTATGTCGGCTGGACGCTCGCGACGAAGTTCAACGCCGGCGATGCCCGGATCCACGGCTTCGAGTTCAGCGTCCGCCAGTCGCTGCGCCCCTTCGGCGAATGGGGCCGGTATTTCACGGTGTTCGCCAACGCGACCAAGCTGCAGCTCAGCGGCAATCCCAACGCGTCGTTCACCAGCTTCGTGCCGGAGACCGCGAACTGGGGCGTGCAGTTCAACTGGAAGCGGCTGACGGTGATGCCGCGCTGGAATTATCGCGGGTTGAACAAGCTGCTTCCGCAGCCGGCCTGGGGGCCCGACGGCTACCAGTACATCAAGGAACGGCTCATCCTCGACATCAGCCTCGCATACCAGTTGTCCGCGCGCTTCTCGCTCGTCGGCAGCATCGGCAACGCGACCAACGACGAGCTCACGCAGCTGCATTACGGCTCGGCGACGCCGGAGTACGCTCGCCGGTCATTGAATGGCGAATACGGGGCGTCGTACTCCCTCGGGATCAAAGGCCGCTTCTGATGCCCGGGCTGCCAACGCTCGCCAGCGGCTGCGGCGGGACCCGCCCGGCCGGGCGGTGGAGCCTGCTCGTGCTGGTCTGCGCCGGCGCCCTCGCCGGCCAGGCCCAGGCGACGCCGCCCGCGGTGAGCGCCGGCTTCGCGGTGCGCGACATCACGCCGGCGCTGGGCCAGCGCGAGGCGCACGCCGTGGCGCGGCATGTGTTTCACCGCTATGTCGACCCCTGCCACGTGCGCGCGGCGGTGTTTGCCAGCGCCGGCCGGCGCGTCGCGCTGGTCGGCGTGGACGCCCTGATGCTCCCGCGTTCGGTCGTGCTCGGGGCCCGGGCGGAGATCCACCGTCGCATCGGCCTGGAACCGGGTGCCGTCATGATCGCGGCCACGCACTCGCATTCTTCCGGCCCGGTCGGGTTGGTGCAGCCGGGCGAGTTCGACCATGCCGCGCCCGACATTCGTCGGCTCGCTTACGAGGAGTCGTCGCTGGCCGATCCCGGCTACCTTACCCGCGTCCAGGCGGCCATCGTCGAGGCTGTCGAGTCTGCCACGGCCGCGCTCGTGCCCGCGCGGCTCGGCTACGGGTTCGGCCGCGAGGACCGGGTGCCGTTCAACCGCCGGCAGCGCATGCGGCAGGGCGTCACCTGGAGCCATGCGGGGGCGATGAACCCCGACATCCAGGGACCGGCGGGCCCCGTCGATCCGGAGGTCGGCGTGCTCGGGGCCTGGGATGCCGGAGGGGAACTGCTCGGGGTCGTCGTCAACTTCGCCTGTCACGCCACGACGAATCCCGGCGGCATCTCGGCCAACTGGCCGGGCGAGATGGAGCGGGTGGTGCAGGGCGCGCTGCGGACGCGTGCGCCGGTGCTTTTCCTCGCCGGACCCTCCGGCGACGTGACGCAGGTGGACAACCTGAGTCCACTCGCGCGGCCGGATCCGCAGACCTGGCTGAAACAGGTGGGCGGGTTGATCGGAGCCGAAGTGGTGAAGACCCTGCTCACCCTGCCGCGGACCGCGGCGGCGACGCTGGCGGCGCGCAGCCGGACGTGGGAGATCGCCCGCCGCGTGCCGGCGCCCGAGCGGGTGGAGGAGGCGCGACGCGTGATCGCCGCGGGCAAGCCCGCGCGCGAAGTGACCGAGTGGACGTTTGCCCGCGAGACACTGCTGCTCGACGCCATCCTGCCGCGATCGCCGTGGGTCGAGGTCGAGGTGCAGGCGCTGCAGGTTGGCCCGGCGGTGTTCGTCAGTTCCCCCGCCGAGTATTTCGTCTCCTTCGGGCTCGAGATCAAACGGGAGAGCCCGTTCGCATTCACCTTCCCCGTGTCGCTCGCGAACGGCTGCGTCGGCTACGTGCCCGACGAGGTGGCGTTCGGTCCCGGGGGGGGCGGTTACGAGACGCGGCTGACGTTCTACAGCAATCTCGAGATCACCGCGGGACGGCAGTTCGCCGCCACCGGCCTCGCGCTCGCCCGCGAACTTGCGCCGGATTCGCCGCCGGCGGCTCCCCGGATCGCGGTTCCCGGCCAGCCGTGGCCGCATGGCCGGGTGGAACCGCAGGTTCGCTGATCCCACCCTATGCCCTCCTGGTTCCTTCCCGCTTGGCTCGCCCTCGCGTTCGCGTGGGCTTCAGCCGGGCATGCCGCGGCGCCGCGTCCGCCCAATCTCGTCTTCATCCTCACCGACAACCAGGGCGCGTGGTCGCTCGGCTGTTACGGCAACCCGGACATCCGCACGCCGCACATCGACCGGCTGGCGGCGGAGGGAGTTCGCTTCTCGCGGGCGTTGAGCAGCAATCCGGTGTGCTCGCCCACGCGTGCCACCTTCCTCACCGGCCTGATGCCGTCGCAGCACGGGCTCCACACGCCGCTCAGCCCCGCCTTCATGATGGGGCCGCGGGCCTACCTGCCGCTCGCCGACTTCACCTCGCTCGGGGAGGTGCTGCGCGACGCGGGCTACGTGTGCGGCCTCAGCGGCAAGTGGCACCTGGGCGACAATCTCCGCCCCTCGGCCGGCTTTTCGTTCTGGATCACGAAACCCGAGGGTCACACGCACGAGTTCTACGACCAGCCGGTGATCGAGGGCGGCGCGGTGCGTCAGGAAAGCGGATACACGACGGACCTCTGGACGCGCGAGGGCATCAGGTTCATCGAACAGAACCGCGAGCGCCCCTTCTTCCTGTATCTCGCCTACAACGGGCCGTACAACCTGGGCGCGCTCATGCTGAAGCCGGCGCGCAACCGCCATGCCGGGTATTACCGGGGGCGGCACTTCGCCAGCTTCCCCGTCGACGCGATGCACCCGTGGCAGTTTCACAACAAGCAGTTTCACAACCGGCAGGAGGCGATGGAGCGCGTCGCGGCGGAAACCAGCGGCGTCGACGACGGCGTGGGCGAGATCCTGGCGGCGCTGCGCCGCCTGGGGCTCGATGACAACACCCTCGTGGTGTATGCCGCCGACCAGGGCTGGATGGGCGGACAGAACGGGCTCTGGGGCATGGGCGACCATACCCGCCCGCATGGCGCGCACGAGCTGATGATGCAGATCCCGCTCCTCTTCCGTCATCCCGGCCGGATTCCCGCCGGTCGCGTCGATGACCGGCTCGTGAGCAATTACGATTTCCTGCCGACCGTGCTGAGCTATCTCGGCCTCGGCGACCGGATGCCGCGCCAGAATTCGCCCGGACGCGATTTCTCGGACGCGCTGCACGGTCGCTCCGGCCCCTGGGACAACGAGGTCTTTTACGAGATGCTGGATACGCGCGCCATCCGCACCGACGAGTGGAAGCTGGTGCGGCGGCATCCGGCCGGGCCGCATGAACTCTACGACCTGAAGGCCGACCCGCGCGAGCGGTTCAACGTGTACGGGCAGCCGGGGAGTGCCGACCGCGCGCAGGAGCTTTCCCGCCGCCTCGAGGCGTTCTTCAGCCGGTACCGCGATCCGCGTTATGACGTGTGGCAGCAGGGCCGCGACCGGGCCCGATGAATTTCGCTCCAAACAAAAACAATATGTTGCCCACATGAAACGTTGTGTTCGTCTGCCCGTCATGCGCGCGATGACCTTGCCCCGTCTGAGCCTCGTGCTGCTCCTCGCCCTGGGTGTGGGCGCCGTCGTGGGCCGGGCGGCCGGCGCGGGCCCGCGGCCGCCCAATATCCTCGTGTTCTTCGCCGACAACCTCGGCGTGGGCGACATCGGGCCCTATGGCCCGACGCCCAACCGCACGCCTCACCTCGACCAGCTCGCCCGGGAGTCGCGGAAGTTCACTCACTTCTACACCGCGGCCAACGTGTGCACGCCCTCGCGCGCGGGCCTCATGACCGGCATCTACCCGCGCCGCCTCAATATCTATCTCAACCCGCGGCACGGGCCGGTACTGCAGCCCGGGGAGGCGATCGGCCTGCACCCCGCCGAGACCACCGTGGCCGAGGTCCTCAAGCAGGCGGGGTACACGACGATGCTCATCGGCAAGTGGCACCTGGGCGACCAGCCGCCGTTCCTGCCGACGCGGCAGGGCTTCGACCGCTACTGGGGCATTCCCTTCAGCGACGACATGACGCCCCGCGAAGGCCAGAAGTGGCCGCCGCTGCCGCTGATGCGGAACGAGACGGTGATCGAGGCGGGCGTCGATCGCGACTACCTCACGCAGCGCGAGACCAAGGAGGCGATCAGCTTCATCGAGGAGCACCAGGACCGGCCTTTCTTCCTGCTGATCTCCCACGCGATGCCCGGCAGCACGACCACGTCGTTCGCCAGCCCCGCCTTCAAGGGCAAATCGCGCAACGAAACCTATGGCGACGCGATCGAGGAGCTCGACTGGTCTGCCGGCGAAGTGCTGGCCGCGGTCCGCCGGCTC
>CALFZM010000144.1 GCA_937952235.1 uncultured Opitutia bacterium
GGCCTACGCGGCCCTCGGCCTGCTCGCCTTCGGCCCCTCCAAGGAGCGCAATCCCGTGTGGGAGCGGCTGGTGGAGGAGACGCAGCAGCGGATCGACAAGTCGCTCCTGCACCGCAGCGATTACGACAATCACTGGCAGGCGTTCAACATTGCCAAGGCCGTCGCGCGGTTCAGCCTCGGGCTTTCCAAGAAAGACGAGACGTCCCGGCTCATCGAGCGGATGGTCGACCGGATCAACCAGACGAGCTCCGCCGGCTTTTTCGACGACTCCACGACCGGGCTGGGCGGCAACTTCAACCTGTACGGCGTGATGACCTTCGTGTTCGTCCGCTCGGCGCTCCAGCTCCACGCCAACAGCGGCGTGCGCGACCGGAAGCTGCCCACGCTCCGGACGTACGCGGAAAAGTACATCAAGATGATGCCCGACCTCGTCCGCCACGACGGGCTCGGCTGGGCCTTCGGTCGCGCAGCGGGCGCCTACGGGCAGATGCATCTCATCAGCCTCATCCTCCAGGGCCTGCGTGACGGGTGGATCGCGGATGACCAGAAGGTCAAGTACTACGACATCCTGCGCCGGCTGTTCATGTTCTTCTACGAGACCTACCTCGACCAGGAGCATGGCTTCCTCGACCTCCGCGACGACGAACGCACCGCGTATTCGCATCACACGACGCGCATGGCGAATTTCGACGCGGCCCGCTACCTCTGCCAGTGGTCGCGCCTCGCCAAGGCCGTGCAGATGCCCGCCGGCGCCCCGAAGACCGAGCCAACGCGCACGTCCGGGCGATTCGTCATCTTCGACAAATCGAACCGCAAGGAGCAGGGCCTGTTTCTTTACCGCGACGCCGAGTCCGGCCTGCACCTGCAGATTCCGCTGATCAGCTCCGGCTCCACGCTCACGAGCGACCCCCTCGCCTTCCCGCACAGCCCGGGAATCTTCGACTGGCCGAACAACGTTTACGCGCCGATCATGCTCCCGGAGCTGACGTTTGGCGAGCAGGTCACCCTGCCGGCATTCTACGGCAAGAACTGCGTCACCGGTCTGGGCCTGCGCAACAGTTTCTATTTCCGCTATGAGCAGCCGGAACTGATCAACCTGCGGGAAGAATTCGTGAAGGGTCTCGGCAGCGCCAAGGTCCAATGGACTTTTTCCGGCAACAAGATCGGCGTGGAGTTCGCCTACACGGTCAAGCAGCAGGTCACGCTGGACAAGTTCCGCTTCTGCCTCGCGATCGCCGCGCCGCACTCGAAGTATCATGTCGCCGGCGCCCTCACGCTGGGGCCGCAGGGTCATCGCTGCAGCGTCGCCAAGGATGATTTCCAGGCGACCTGGCGCGAGACGGAGGTCGTCAGCGCCGATCCCACCTACCGAACCAACTACGGCAAGGTTCACTACCTGCAGTACCTCGTGCGCGACCACCCGCTGATCATGCGTCCAGGTCACATCTACCGCCTCGCGGTCAACTTCGAGCCCGACGTCGCGCATCTGGACGCTTGAACGAAGGCAGCGAGTAGCGATCTCGCCCGAGCGATACTCTTTCAAGGCGCGGCTTTTCCGCGCCTTTTTTGCGCCTACTTTCTCCTCGCTACCCGCTACCCGCTACTCGCTACTTTCCGCCGTGCTCTCCCGCCGCATCATCCCGTGCCTCGACGTCAATGCCGGCCGCGTGGTCAAGGGGGTGAAGTTTCAGGAACTGCGCGACGCCGGCGATCCCGTGCAGTGCGCCCGGGCCTACGACGCCCAGGGGGCGGACGAGCTCGTGTTTCTCGACATCACGGCCTCCAGCGACAACCGCGGCATCATGCACGACGTGGTCGCGGCCACCGCCGAGCAGTGCTTCATGCCGCTCACGGTCGGCGGAGGACTCCGCACGCTCGGCGACATCGAGGCGATGCTCCGGGCCGGCGCGGACAAGGTGTCGCTCAACACGGCGGCGATCAAGGATCCCGACCTCGTGCGCGCCTCGTCGGACCGTTTCGGGGCCCAGTGCATCGTCGTGGCGATCGACGCCAAGCGCGAGCCCGATGGGAAGTCCTGGCGCGTGTACACGCACGGGGGGCGCAACCGCACGGAGCTCGATGCCGTCGCGTGGGCCACGCGCGCCGTGGAACTGGGCGCGGGCGAAATCCTGCTCACCAGCATGGACGCCGATGGCACGCAGGCCGGCTACGACTGCCCGCTCACCCGCGCGGTAAGCGATGCCGTCACGGTGCCGGTGATTGCCAGCGGCGGGGCCGGCACGCTGCAGCATTTTGCGGATGCCCTCGACGCCGGCCGGGCCAGCGCCGTGCTGGCCGCCAGCCTCTTTCACTTTGGCACGCTCACGATCCCGCAGGTGAAAGACTACCTGCATGCGCACGGCGTGCCGGTGCGGCGCTGACCCGCGCGGCGGGCCCGGGAGATGCCCGCGTTACCCGCAGTTCAGGATCCGGCCGGAGCGCTGGCGGAAGCGGGCTCCGGCGGCGTCACCGCGTCCGGCTTCGCCTTCGGACCGCCGACCAGAATGCTGAGC
>CALFZM010000145.1 GCA_937952235.1 uncultured Opitutia bacterium
GGACAATTTCGAGCGCCTGGTGCGCAACCAGGAACAACCCGCCACCGAGCTCTGGGGGTATCTGCAGCGACTCGACCCCACGTTCACCGACGTCGCTTCATACCGGGAAAAGGTGGTTCTCATCGCGAACGTGCCCGTCGACTCGCGCGTGCACACGGCGGAGCTGGAACGCCTGTACGAGAAATACCGCCGTGCCGGTTTCACCCTGGTCCACGTCGTGAGCCAGAACCGCTCTGCCACCGCTCCCGCCGTGCGGCGGGACCGGGCCGCGATGGAAGCCTGGGTACAGCAAAAGCAATGGCCCTGGCGCGTGATCTGGAATGCCAATCCGGGGATCCGACGCTTCTACGACGATTGGGCGCAGAACTCGATTCCCGCCTATCTGCTGGTGGGCCGGCACGGAAGGATCGAGCGCGAGATTCCCGGCGAGAACGCGCTGGAACAGCGTATCCGGCGCGCCCTGATCGATTCCCGCCCCGCAGCCGACCAGCAGCCGCTCGATGACCTCCTCCGGCGGTAGCTGCAGCGACGACGTGAGTCGTCCGCTCGACGTTTGCACGAGGACACTCCCGCCTGCCAACCTCGCCCTCATGCTCGCCCTTGCCCGCCGCCTCGCCGTCGCCGTCACCACCTCGGGACTGGCTCTCTCTGCCGTCACCGGCGCCTGCGCGGCCGAGCCGGCCCGTCCGCTGCCCTATACCACCACCCCGGCCTTCCCCGGCCTCACTTTCGAGCAGCCGCTCGGCGTCGTCGCGCCGCCCGGAGAGACGGGCCGGCTCTTCGTCATCGAGAAACGGGGCCGCCTCGCCGTCGTGCCGGACCTCGCCCGGCCGGCCCGCGCGGTTTTCCTCGATATCTCCGACCGGCTCGGCTCCAACCGCGACGGCGAACTCGGTTTGCTCGCCCTCGCCTTTCATCCGCAGTTCCGAACCAACCGGCAGTTCTACGTCTGGTACACCCAGTTCACTGGCACCGGTCGCGAGGCGCGCGGCACGAGCCGGCTGGCCCGTTTCCTCGCGGCGGAGTCCAAGGCCAATCTCGCCGACGCTGCGTCCGAACAGTTGCTGATCGTGCAGGCCGACGAGGCTTCCAATCACAACGGCGGCGAACTGCTCTTCGGTCCCGACGGCTACCTTTACCTCTCGATCGGCGACGAAGGCGCCTACAACGACATCTTCGAGAACAGCCAGCGGATCACGAAGGACTTCTTCGCCGGCATCCTCCGGATCGACGTCGACGGCAAGCCCGGCAACCTCCCGCCCAATCCTCATCCGGCCGTGCAACCGGGCACCTACCAGGTTCCCCGTGACAACCCGTTCGTGGGCGCGACACGGTTTCTCGGCGAGCCGGTCGACCCGGCGCAGGTGCGCACCGAGTTCTGGGCGGTGGGGCTGCGCAACGTGTGGCGCATGGCGTTCGATGCCGCCGACGGCCGGCTCTGGGCCGCCGACGTCGGGCAGAAGTCGAGCGAGGAAATCAACGTGATCATCCGAGGCGGCAACTACGGCTGGAATTTTCGCGAAGGCCTCGGGCGCGGCCCCCGGGCCAGCCCGCCGGGCGGAGACTTTATCGACCCGGTCTGGGACTACCCGCGCGACCAGGGATTCTCGGTCACCGGGGGGATCGTGTATCGCGGCGCGCGTTACCCGGAACTCGACGGGCATTATCTGTTCGCCGATTACGTCTCGGGCCGCGTCTGGGCCCTCAAGCCGGACGGCGACCGCCGCGTGAGCGCGGACCGCGTGCGGCAGATCGCGCAGGTGCCGGCGGTCACGTCCTTCGGCCTGGATCCGCGGACGGGGGACATCCTGATGACGTCGTTCACGGAAGGCGTTCTTCGCCTCGTGCCCGCCGCGGGGGCGCGGTAGGGGCTCGAAGCGAACTCGGCTCGGATAGCTCCCCTTCGTCAGTCCCGAGGCTGCGACGGAACGCAGCCCGCCGGGAGGCAGCGGCGAAGGCCCGCCCTCACAGGTGCTCCTCGTACGTGACGTCGATCTTCGCCCGGAAGGCCTGCTTCTTCGCTGCGCCCTGGAAGCGAATGCTGTGCGTCAGTTCGTCGTAGACGAAGCCGTTCTGCGGGTCGGCGCGGACTTCCTGACCGTCGACGAGCACGCGCAGGCTCTTTGCATAGAATGTAGCCGGGCTCTGCACCGGCTCGAGCGCGACGGCGACGGTGTCGGCAATCCGGTCGCCCAGCGCCGCGAGAGGGGCGGAGAAATCGCTCTCGATGTTGAGCACGGTGCCGCCCGTCAGTTCGGCGGCGCGGCGGTGCGAAATATTGCCGGGCGAGACCACGGCGTGCATCTCGATCTTTCCGCGCTTGTTGCCCTTCGCGATGATGAACGGCCGCAGCACCCACGCATTGATATAGCCGTCGAGCGTCTGACGCGCCTGCGGCTGGCGCGCATTATACTGGTCGAGCAGGACGGGGAGCTTGCCGTTCTCGATCCATTCCGCCTGGCGCGGCCCGCCGCGCGGTTCCTTCCACAGCGCCATCCGCGTCTCCTCCTCGTCCATGAAGAAGACGACGATCGTCGTCGCCTCCGGACGCAGGAACGCGTGCTGGCCGTTATAGTATCCCGCGACGAAATTGTACACGGCGGTGAATGCCGTCCGGTTGCTGTCGCCATTGGTGCCCACCTTCACCAGTTCGGCAAATTTGCCGTCGGGCGTGGCAGGCGTGACCCAGGGTTGCGCGAGCTGGGGCAACGTCACGAGATTGCCGTTGCTGGCCACGCGTTTCGTCGTCGTCCGCGGCCGGCCGCGGTTGTCGAGCACCGGCTGGCCGGTGGCGTCGAGCTGCACCGTCCGCACTTCCTTGTAGTAGCGCTGATCCTCCGGTCCAAACCGCGGGTCGGAGTTCACGAAGTCCGTCGTCAGGACACCGATCCGGTAGTCCAGATCGCGCGCGTGGAAGAGCTGTCGGAAGCGGCTCAGGTTCGAGGCGATCCGGCTCTGGTGCGCGGCCATGGAGGGCGAGTTGTTGATGACGAACACGAGGTCGACCTCGACGCTCCGTGCGCGGTCGACGGCCAGGCGCTTCACGTTGCGGATCGGCTGCACCGCGACCATGATCTCGTTCTCCACGCCGAGGTGGGGATTGTTCTCGTCGACCGTGTAATACTTGAAGCGATCCTCGCCGATGAAGCCCGGATTCGGAGCATACGTGAGCTGGCCGGTGGCGCGGTCGAGCTTGGCGGTGCCGTGGCGCGCCTTGGCTTTCTCGTCGAGCTGGTAGGCGATCTTCGGGTTGACGACGCCGATGCGGTCGGACGCGGTCATGAAATCGTCGTGGCTCGGCAGCTTCTGCGTTACGGGGACATTCGGCCGGGTGGCGAGCGCCACGCTGCGGACGTTGGGCGCCCGCACGTGGCTGGCACCGACCTCGAATTTCTGCAGCATCACCGCGGGCGGCGGCTTGACCGTGACGACGACGGTGTTGCGGTAAACGAGGCCCGACGTCTCGTTGCGGACCGTGTAGGTGAAGGAATCCTCGCCCGTGTAGCCGTCGTTGGGCCGGTAGGCGAAATAGCCGAGGCGCGACGTCTTGTTGCGGAAGAAGTCCGCCTCGTCACCCGCCCCGGCCAGGCCCACCCGACCGTGGAGCGGCTCGGCGACGATCGTGAACACGAGGTCGGTGCGCGTGTCGGGTGACAACACCTCGGGCACAACCACCAGTTGCCCGTGGGCACCGCTGTCCTCCGTTTCGATCGTCGTCGGCTGGGTGGCTACGATCAGATTCTTGTCTGCGGCCGATTGGACCGCGCGATCCGGTTCCGCCCCGAAGAGCGGGGCGACGGCCAGCAACGCCAGTACCTTTAGAAGTCGCGGCAAGGAACGAGCGGTACGGGCAGCATTCGATGTTGGGCAAACCATGGAAGGCATAACGTATTCCGTCATGCGCTCCCCGTCGAGGTTCCGCTGGATTGCCCCCGCCCCGGCCGTACGGACGGGGCGCACCCGGCGCCGGCGCCGCCTCAGCCGGACTCATGCCGTTGGCCTTCAACTCAGCCGTGAAAAAGGCCGCACTGAAAGGTGGAGCAGCTTGGCCTCAAGCTGATGCGGACCGGTTCATCGCACGACAGCCGCCTGGGGACAGGCGGCTCCACCGCAACGGCATCTTTCCGCCTCAGAAACGCGCCTGCACCCCCGTCGAGAGCGAACGGGGAAACAGGTTGGTCTGGGCGCGGCGGTCTTCGCGGTAGAGGCCGCTGTAACGACCGCGGTTTTCCTCGAAGAGGTTCACCACGTCGAAGAACACGTTCACGTTTCGCGTCACCTTGAAGCGCGCGAAGAAATCATACTGCCCGCGCCGCCCGATAAACTCGGAGCTCGAGGGATCGGCGGCGTTCAGGGACGACAGGTAGGTGTCGGCATAGTTCCACATCAGCCGGAGGTCCCAGCGCCGGTAGTTGTAGGTGAGGCCGGCGTTGCCCGAGCGCGGCCGCAGGCCGGTGAGCGCGTTCTTGAACGGCAGGTTGGTCACGACGCCGTTGTAATCTCCCTCGCTGGTCAGCACGGTCCAGTTGGCCATGACGCCAAGTCCGCGCAGGGCGCCGGGCAGGAAACTGAGCTGCTGCGAGTAGTTGAACTCCATCCCCTGGACGGTGCCGTCGCCGGAGTTCACCCGCGTGTTGCCCTGCCAGCCAACATAGTCGCTCAGGTCGAGCCCGTACTCGTTGCCCGTGATCCGGAACGAGGTGGCGGCGACGTAATTCTTGATGTCCTTGCGGAACGCACCGATCGAGACGACGCCGACGGGCTGGAAGTAGTATTCCGCGCTGACGTCGTAATTGCGGGAGATCTGCGGCGCGAGCGACGGATTGGAGAAGCTCACCGTCTGGCCGAGATCGTTGATCGAGAAACGGCCCACCAGGTCGGCGATGCGCGGGCGGCCGATCGTGGTCGAGAAGTTGGCGCGGAAGGTCAGGTGTCGGATCGGCTCGAACCGGAACTGCAGGTTGGGGAACCAGTCGACGTAGTCCGACTCGACCGTGCGATAGGCGCCGAAGCGATCTTCCGGCAGCGCGGAGGTGGTCTGCTCGAACCGCGAGGTGATGCGCGCGACCGTCTGCTCGAACCGGATTCCGGCCGTCATCTGCAGCGCCTTCGACCACTTCACCTCGCCCTGCAGGTAGGCCGCGGGAATCGTCTCCCGCGTCTGATAGTCATTCTGCAGCGAGTTCGTGACGGAAGTGTTCAGGTTGGCCGCCGTCAGATTGATGGCCGACGCGTTATAGGCGAACTGCACGGCGGGCCGTGCCGGCAGGCCGGACGGGAGATAGCTGAAACCGATGTCCTTGAAGACCGCCTTGGTATTGATGATCGGCGTGGCGGGATACCGGCCGTCGAGCCAGCCGTGCGTGAAGGTGAAATCGCGATAGCGGCTGTAGTCGCCGGCGCCGAGCGTCCCCGTGATCGAGTCGGCGTCGCGGTCGCGGTCCTGCTGGCGCACGCGGAAGCCCGTCTTGACCTTGAGCGGGAAACGCAGGCCGGGGAAATCGCGCGACAGGTCCAGCTTCGCGCTCAGGATCTGGTCGGAGGCGTCCTCGTGCGTGCCGGTGACGGCGATCGACAGCATGTTCGTGAACGGATCGTTCGGCGGCGCGAGCGGGCCGTTGAACGTCAGCGTCGGAAATTCGCGGCTGCCGCGACGGTCGTAGGTGAAGCCGTAGGTGTTGTTGCTGCGCGCAGTCGCCGACATGCGATCGAGCGGGCGGAACGAATCCGAGTACGTGAGCGCCCACGCGACCTTGATCGCGCCGACACCGGTCTTGCCGTTGAGCTGGAAGTTCCACAGGTCGCTCGGCGTATAGCGGATGTCGCGCTGCGTGCGGTAGCTCGAGCGGGTGAAAGCCCAGAAGTCGGTGGTGGACTGCGCGGCGTCGAAGATCAGGTTGTCGGTGTACTGCGGCCGGTTCTGGTCCATGATGTTGACGAAGCGCGTCCAGCCCGCGGAGAAGCTGACCGACGACTGGTCGGACAGCTTGTAGTCGAACTTCGCCTGGAAGTTCACCCGCTTGTTCAGGTGGTACTCCTGGTCGGCGTAGAGGACCTGGCGGCCGACGGTGGGGCTGGAGTAGTTCCAGTTCTGCGCGAAGGTGGTGCGGATCGTCTGCAGGCCGTCGCCGACTTCCTGATACGCGCCGGTGAGCGACACGCCCAGCTTGCGGCCGAACAGCAGGAATACGTCGGAGTAATCAAGCGAGACCATCGGGTAGAACCGGCGGCCGCTGCCCGACGGATCGAGGTGACGCCCCATCGTCTCGTTGTAGGAGTAGGCGCCGTTGAGGATGAGAGCGCGGCCGCTGCGGTCGAAGCCGCTGCGCGTGCGCAGGTTCACCACGCCGCCCAGCGACTCGGCGTCCATGTCGGCCGTCGGAGTCTTCACCACCTCGACGCTTTCGATCGAGCCCGAGGGCAGGCCGCTCACGACCTGGATGCGGGAGTCGGGATTGGCGGCGGCGAAGCGCGTGCCGTCCATGGTCACAGTGGTGAACTCGGGCGACAAGCCGCGGACCGAGATGGCGTCGACCGCCGCGCCGCCGTACTCGCCCACGACGCCTGGCAGCCGCTGGAGGAACGAGCCCATGTCGCCCTTGGCGACGTTGCCGTAGGCGTCGGTCGAGACGGAGTTCGTGATCGTGAGCGCGTTCTCCTGGCGCGCGATCGCGGCGGCGTTGCCTTCCCGCACGGCGGTGACGGCAAACGCCTCCATCGCGTAGATGTCGGAGGTGAGCCGGAGGTCGGCGAGCGAGTTGGGTCCCGGCGCGAGGTCGAAGGTTTTCGTGAGCGGATCAAGGCCCGGGTAGGAGATACGCAGCACGACGGTGCCCGCGGCGAGGCGCGGCAGGGTGAAGCCGCCCTCGCGCTCGGTGTAGACGCTGCGCTCGGTGCCCACGACCTGGACGGTGGCGCCCTCCAGGGCTGCACCGGTGGCCTGGTTGAAAACGCGCCCCTGCAAGGAGGCCTCTCCGCTGCGGCCGGGGCCGCCTGCGCCAGTCGCCCCCGTCGCAGCGGACTCGGATGAGGCCGGCTCCCGCCGCCGAACCGCGAGGGCGCCCGTGCGGGGATCCTGTAGCACCACCAGGGCCGTGCCGGCCACCATGCGCTGGCCGGCCTCGAGGGCGGTCATTTCCCCGCGGATGGGATTCGTGGTGACACCACGCACGATGTCGGCCGCGAAAAGAATCTCGCGCTGGGAGGTCTCGGAAAGCTGCCGCAGCGTCAAAGCGGCGTCGCCGGCCGGCAGGTCGAACGTCCGTTTCACGGCATCGCTGGCGGAGGCGACCGCGGCCAGGAGCAGCGCGAAGCCGAGGAGGAACAGGCCGGCGAAGCGACGGCTGAAAGTGAGCGGGTCGTCAAAGGGCGCGGGGGAGGAAGGCATGGTCGGTCAGGAGACGGGGTTGCGGGGAACGACGAGTCAGCGAAGGAATTCCGTAACTCGCCCGACAAAAATACTTCGTGATTTTCGCGCACCCGGCGGAGAGCCGAAAGCGCGCCCCGAGCCCCCGGGGCGTTCCGGTTTTCCGAGCCAAGTTCCCCAACTCCAACTCCCCGGAACTCTTTCTCGACCCACGTCCCGCCGGTCGTTCGGGGAACGGCCGGTTTGCCTCCGTTCCGCGGGCAGGGGCACTTCGTTCCCCTGGGCGACACCGGGGAGACTTCACCGTGGCAAAATGCGGGTTGACACCCCGCCGCGCTGCGCCACGGTCTCCCCTCCTTTTCGAGCCATGAGCACCACCGAGACCAAGCAGCAGACTCCCACGCCCGCCGAGATCCCGTTCACGCAGCCGCAGGCGATGGTCCGCTATGTCACCGACACGGGCAAGATTCTGCCGCGGAAGTACACGGGCCTGTGCGCCAAGCATCAGCGGGCCGTGACGCGCACGATCAAGCAGTCGCGCAACATGCTGCTCGCCCAGTAAGGCGGTCGCACTCACCACCCTTTCCAGGCCGGAGTATTTCCTCCGGCCTTTTTCGTGCCATGACGCCCCGGCCCGCCCGAATCTTCCGCGGCACGCCGCGCAACCTGGAGATGCTCGCGCGCCGTCTGCAGGCGGGAGACGTCGTCGCGGTGCCGACCGAGACGGTCTACGGCCTGGCCGGCAACGCGCTCGATCCCGCCGCGTGCGCGAAGATCTTTGCCGCGAAAGGACGGCCGGCGGACGACCCGTTGATCGTCCACGTGCATTCCCTGGCGCAACTGCCGTCCATTTGTCGGCCCCATCCCGCCGCCCTCGCTCTCGCGCAACGATTCTGGCCCGGGCCGCTGACGCTCGTCCTGCCCAAGACCGAGGCTGTCCCGGGCATCGTGACCGCGGGCCGCGACAGCGTCGCCGTCCGCATGCCGCGCCATCCGCTTTTCCGCCGGCTGCTGCAGCGCTGCGGCCTGCCCCTCGCCGCGCCGAGCGCCAACCCGTTCGGCTACATCAGCCCCACCACGGCCGACCACGTGCGCGATGGACTCGGGCGTCGCATCGGCTGCATCCTGGACGGCGGCCCGTGCGCCATCGGCCTCGAGTCCACGATCGTCGACCTGCGGGACCCGCGGCGGCCGGCGGTCCTCCGGCCGGGCGCGATCTCAGCCGCGGCGCTCGCCCGCGTGCTCGGTCGCCCGGTCGCGACCCCCGTGGCGTCGACCGGCGACGATCAAGGGCCCCAGCTCGCTCCCGGCCTGCTGGCGCGACACTACAGTCCGCGCACTCCGGTCGTGCTGCACGCCCGGCTCCTCCTCTCCGAGGCCGCCGCTTCCGGTCCGGACCAAGCGTGGGTGTTCCAGCGGCGTCCCCGCGGCCGGCTGCCGCAGAATGTCCACTGGCTCGATCCCCGTGGAAGCCTTCCCGGCGCCGCCCGCCGGCTGTTCGGCCTGCTGCGCCGGCTCGACGCGCAGCGGCTCAGGCGCATCCACGTGGAACTGGCCGCGGGCGGGGACCTGGCCGACGCCATCAACGACCGGCTGCGACGCGCGGCGGCGCGCTGAACCGGACTTAACCGGACTCATGCCGTTGGCCTTCAAATCAGCCGTGAGAACGGCCGCACTGAAGGGTGGAGCAGCTTGTCCTCAAGCTGCTGCGGACCGGTCCCCCGCACGTCAGCCGCCTGGGGACAGGCGGCTCCACCGCAGCGGCATCATTCCGGCTGGGCCGGAGCGGCGCCGCGCGCGGGGAACGGAATTGCGACACCCGCCAGCAGCGAGGAGAGAGAGCCAGCCCGCCGTTCGGCGGCTCAGGCGGCAGCAGACATCGCGTCGGCCAGTTCCCGCAGGACGCGTTCGTTCTGGGCGGCGGAGCCGACCGTGACGCGCACCCATTCCGGCAGCCCGTAGGACTTCACCGGCCGGACAATGACGCCGCGCCGCTGGAGCGCCTCGAAAACGCGGGCGCCGTCGCCGACGCGGACCAGCATGAAATTGGCGACGCTCGGCACCGTGGGCAGCCCCAGCCGGCGGCAGCCCGCTTCGAGTTGTTCCAGGCCGGCGCGATTCTCCCGGCGGCAGCGGTCGGCAAACTCGACGTCGTCGAGCGCGGCCACCGCCGCCGCCTGCGCGAGGGCATTGACGTTGAAGGGCTGGCGCACGCGATTGAGCAGCGCGCACACCTCGGGAATGCCGTAGCCGAAGCCCACCCGCAGCGAGGCCAGGCCGTAGATCTTGGAGAACGTCCGCAGCCCGACGACCTTCCGGCCCTCCGCGATCAGCGGCCGCAGGTCCGGCGGGTTCTCGAGATATTCGGCGTACGCCTCGTCGATCACGGCGACGACGTGCCCGGGCAGCGCGCGCACGAAGGCCAGCAGCTCCTCCGGGGTGTTTGCGGTGCCGGTGGGATTGTTGGGCGTGCACACGCACACCAGTTTTGTCGCCGGCGTGATGGCGCGGGCCATGGCCGGAAGATCGTGGCGCCAGTCGCGCAGCGGCACTTCCACCGCCTTCGCCCCGAAGAGCAGCGTCACGAGCTTGTAGACCACGAACGCCGGCGTGGCCATGACCACCTCGTCGCCGGGCCCAAGGAAGACATGGCCGAGCAGCTCGATGATTTCGTTGGACCCGTTGCCGATCGCGAACTGGTCCGGGCCCAGCCGCCAGGCCGCGGCGAGCCTCTGCCGCAGCTCGTAGCATCCGCCATCCGGATACAAC
>CALFZM010000146.1 GCA_937952235.1 uncultured Opitutia bacterium
TTTTCAGCGGACGCGAGCCGTTTCGTTCCGGGGTGTACGGAAACGACGACGATCTACGCCGGATCGCGCCCAACCTGGTCCTGCTCCCGGAACACCTGCGGCAACACGGCTACCGCACCCTGGGCACCGGGAAGTTGCTCCATCAAAAGCGGCCCGACCTGTTCGACGAAGGCTTCTTTCCCGACCAGCGGTGGAGCCCTTTCGACCCCGCCAAGGTCAATTACACGCCCGAAGAACTGCCGTCCAAGGCCACCGGCAATCCCCAGCACGTGACCCAGCTGGCGGACGGCCGCAAGGTGACACTCCCGCTCAACCGGATGCCGAGCGACCGCCGTCCCAACGATCCCGCCGGCGAGTCGTTCGACTGGGGCCCGGTCGACGTCCACGACGACGACATGGGCGACGGCAAGATCGCCACCTGGGCCGCCGACGTCCTGCGCCGGCCCGCCGCGCAGCCCTTCTTCCTCGCCGTCGGCTTTTATCGCCCGCACATCCCGCTCTTCGCCCCGGCCCGGTACTTCGAGCCGTTCGCAAACGCCGCCGTCGCCCTCCCGCCGTACCGCCCGGACGACCTGGCCGACCTGCCGGCCATCGGGCGCCGCATCGCCCTCGATGCGGTGACCGCCGGCACGCACGCGAGCGTGCAGCGCCATGCGCAATGGCAGGCAGCCGTATCCGCCTACCTGGCTTGCGTCCACTTCGTCGACGCGCAGATCGGAAGGCTCCTCGACGCCCTGGATGCGGGGCCGCATGCGAGCAATACAGTGATCGTGCTTTTCGGCGACCATGGCTGGCACCTGGGCGAGAAGGACCACTGGGGAAAACTCACCGGCTGGGAGCGTTCGATCCGTGTGCCACTGGTCATCGCGCCCGCGGGACGCGGGACAACCGGCTGGGCCCGGGCCGCAGCGTCGGGCGAGCCGGTCTCACTGATCGACCTCTACCCCACCCTCGCCGAGTACTGCGGGCTGCCGCAGCCCGCCGGAGGCCTCGACGGGCAATCGCTGGTTCCCCTGCTGCGCGCGCCTCACACGACGACGGGAAGGATGGTGGTGACCACCGTGGATACGGTGCACTACAGCGTGCGAGACACGCGCTGGCGCTACCTGCGATACCAGGACGGAACCGAGGAGCTCTACGACCTGGCGGCGGACCCGCACGAGTGGCACAATCTTGCCGGCGCGACGGAGCACGCGGGTGTCAAGGCACGGCTCGCGTCGGCGATCCCGCGGGATCCGGCGCGCCCTGAGCCGGTCGCGCGCCGGAAGAAGAAGGCGGAGTGAACCGTGCGGCGCGACGCGCGCGCCGGCACAATGCGGCTTCCGTTCGCACGCGGGAGCGATAAAGCTTGGCCAACCCCCGTATGAAATTACCTCCCGTGAAGCGTCGCGAGTTCATCAAGGCCTCCGCCCTGGCGGCGTTCGGCTTTCACCTGCTGCCAGCCTCGGCGCGCGGCGCGAACAGCCGGATCCAGGTCGGATGCATTGGCGTCGGCGGCAAGGGCTACTCCGACATCATGGGCATCACGGCGGCCGGAGCGAAAGTGGTGGCGCTGTGCGACGTGGCGAATCCCCGCAATCCCGAGCTCGGCCGGCGGAAGAAGGCGAAAGGCGAGAAGACGATCCTGGATACGTTTCCGGAAGCGCGTTTCTTCACGGACTACCGCGAGATGATCGCGACGATGCCGGGGGTGGACGCCGTGAGCGTGTCGACGCCGGACCACCAGCATTTCCACGCCTCGATGCTGGCGATGCGGAAAGGCATGCACGTGTATTGCCAGAAGCCGATCTCACATTCGATCTGGGAAGCCCGGCGTCTCGCGGAGGTCGCGGCCCAGACGAACGTGCAGACGCAGATGGGAAACCAGGCGCACGCCGGTGAACCCATCCGCCGGGCCGTCGAACTGATCCGGGCTGGCGTGCTCGGGCGAGTGACGGAGGTCCACGCTTGGACCGACCGGCCGATCTGGCCGCAAGGCATGACGGCTTGGCCGGAGCCGAGGCCGGTGCCGAAGGGGCTGGACTGGGACCTGTGGATCGGGCCGGCACCGATGCGCGACTACAGCCCGGCGATCGCACCCTTCAACTGGCGCGGTTGGTGGGATTTCGGAGCGGGCGCGCTGGGCGACATGGGCTGCCACATCATGGACATGCCCTACTGGGCGCTCGGGCTCACCCACCCGACCACCGTCGAAGCGAAGCACGAAGGCGGCACGGCCCTCGCGGGACCGCACTGGTCCACGATCACCTACCAGTTTCCGACCAGCGTGCTCGGGAGCCCGGTGAAGTTCATGTGGTACGACGGCGTGAAATCAAAGGAAGGGGTCTACGCCCACACACCGCCTCCCGAACTGTGGCAGGCGGACTTCCCGACGCCGGATCACGTTTTCCGCCGCTTCGACCTGCTGCTGGTCGGGGAAAAGGGTCGCATGTTCTTCGGACGCACGCGGCTCGACTGGGTGTTCAAGCCCGAGTCGCTCACGGCGGGCTTTGCGGAACCGCCCAAGACCCTCCCGCGCGTGGCCGGAGAGATGAGCGAGGGTGCGCGCGGCGGGATCGGCGACGAAAGCGGCGGCCCGTACGCCGAATGGATCAATGCCATCAAGACCGGGACGCCGGCGTTGTCCAACTTCACGCAATCGGGGCCCTTCAGCGAGACCGTGCTGCTCGGCAACCTCGCCCTCCGCCTCGGCAAACGCGTCGACTGGGATGCCAAGAATCTCCGCGTGAAGAACGCGCCGGAGGCAGCCGGGATCATCCGGCGATCCTACCGCAAAGGCTGGGATATCGCGTGAACCTCCGGGCGCCGTGGCGGTCGCGCCGCGGCGTCGAACCTCCGCCCGGGCTGCAGCCCAGCATCAGCCCTGCCGGCCCTGGCGGAGGCGGTCGACAAAGACGGCTACGATGATGACGAGGCCGATGATGATCTCCTGAAAATAGGTCGGCCATCCCATCTGCTGGGAACCGTTGCGCAGCACGGCCATGATCAGCGCGCCGATCATCGAGCCCAGCACGGTGCCGACGCCGCCACTCAGGCTGGCGCCGCCGATGATGACGGAGGCGATGATGTCGAGTTCGAGGCCGACCGCGACGGTCGGATCTCCCTGGCGCAACCGCGCGAGCTGGAACACGCCGGCGAGACCGAAGAAACAGCCCGCCAGGGCGTAGATCATCACCTTGAGACGCGTGGTGGGGACGCCGCAGAGGCGGGCGGTGGCTTCGTTGGAGCCGAGCGCGAACACGTGCCGGCCGAAGACCGTGTGCCGGAGGAGGACGGACGTCAGGATGGCAAGGCCGAGCGTGACCCACACGCCCGCAGGCAGCGCATAGCTGAACGGATCGGGCGTGGTCATCCACGTGTTGATGGGGGAACTCTCGTAGTTGACCGTCTGGTTGTCACCGAGCCACTTCGCGGAGCCGCGCATCACCCCGAGCGTGCCGAGCGTGATGATGAAAGGCACGAGACGGAGCGCGGCGATGGCGGCGCCGTTGAGCAGGCCGACGAAGCCGCCGGACAGGATCATCGCCACCAGCGCCGGAAACGGTCCCCAGCCCTTCTGGATCAACAAGGCTCCGACGACGCTGGTAAACGCGATGCTGGAGCCGACGGAGAGATCGATGCCGCCGCTGACGATGATCATCGTCATGCCCAGCGCCCCGATCGCGACGATCACCGTCTGGGTGAAGATGGTCTTGAAGTTGTGATACGTCAGAAAAAACTCGCGGGTCTCCGCCGGGATGGAGAACAACGCGATCACGACGAGCAGGCCGAAGAACGGGCCGGCCTGGCGGAGGAGTCTCGCGAGCGAAGGAGGCATCGGAAAGGAAGGCGGGACCCGCGGCGGCTCAGCCGGCGCCGGTGGCGACGCGCATGATCTCGGCCTCGGTCCAGGCGGAGCGCGGCCGGACGGCGGCGAGTTCGCCACGACACATGACGCCGATCGTGTCGCAGAGGCCCAGCAGTTCGGGCAGATAACTGCTGACGACAACGACGGCCTTGCCGGCGCGCGCGAGGTCGCCGATGAGCCGGTAGATCTGGGCCTTGCTGCCGACGTCGATGCCGCGCGTGGGTTCGTCGAGCAGGAAAATCCTCGCGGGATGCTCGAGGAGACGGGCGAGCGCGATCTTCTGCTGGTTGCCGCCGGAGAGCTGGCCGATCGGCTGGGTGGCGTCGCGGCACTTGACGCCGAGGGCGTCGATCCAGCGCTGGGCCACGGCGACCTGGCGGCGCGGGCTGATGAGGCCGAGGCGGCTGAACGCCGAGGCCTTCGTCAGCGTGAGGTTGTCGGCGAGCGACTGGCTGAGCATCAACCCCTCCTCCTTGCGGTTTTCGCTGAGAAAACCGACGCCCTCGGCCCAGCGGGAGCGCGGCGTGGGCGCGCCCGGCCGGCCGCCGGAGACGATCACGGCGCCGGCGTCGCAGGCATCGAGGGCGAACACCGCGCGCAGGAGCTCGGTGCGGCCGGCGCCGATCAGGCCGGCAAGCCCGACAATCTCGCCGGCGCGCACCTGGAGGCTGGCGCGGCGGAGCCGCGGGGCGGAGACGAGCTCGCGGGCCTCGAGCACGACCGGGCCGAGGGAGTGTTCGGACTTCGGATACAGTTCACGCACCTCACGGCCGGTCATCAGGGTGACGATGTGGTCGAGACTGGCGCCGGGCATCGGGCCGGAGCCCACGGTCTCGCCGTCCTTGAGGACGGTGTAGCGGTCGGCGATGCGGCGGCACTCCTCGAGAAAATGACTGATGTAGATGATGCCGACGCCCTGGCCGCGCAGCCGGGTGATCGCGGCGAAGAGCCGCTCGGTGTCGGCGGGCGTGAGGCTGCTGGTGGGCTCGTCCATGATCAGGACGCGCGGATTGGTCAGCAGCGCGCGGGCGATCTCGATCACCTGCTGCTCGGCGATGGAAAAGGCGCGGACCGGGCGGTCGAGGTCGAGCGACTCATGGCCGAGCTGGGCCAGCGCCTCGCGGGCGCGCGCGCGGGAGGCGCGATGATCGATCCAGCCGCCGCGGGCGGATTCCGCGCCGAGGAGGATGTTTTCCTGGGCGGACAGATGGAGCGCGAGGTTGAGCTCCTGGTAGATCATCGCGACGCCCTTCAGCCGCGCATCGTGCGGATCGGACGGAGCGTAAGGCCGGCCGGCGAGCTCCATCGAGCCCGCGTCGGGCGCGTGGGCGCCGCTGAGCACCTTCATCAACGTGCTCTTGCCGGCGCCGTTCTCGCCGATGAGGGCGTGGACCTCGCCGGCGGCGAGCTCGAACGAGACGCCCTTCAGCGCCCGCGTCGCGCCGAAGGCCTTGGCGATGCCGGTGAGCCGGAGGGCGGGCGCGGACGTCACTTCAGATATTGGTCGAGCGGGGGCCGGACCATGTCGGTCATCTCCGCGGAGTGAAAATTCTCCCTGGTCACGAATCCGACCCCGGTGTCGACGCGCGCCTCGACCTTCCGGCCCTGAAGGTGATCGACCATGTGCTTCACGCCCAAATAGCCCATGCGCATCGGATTCTGGACGACGAGGCCCTGGACGTCGCCGGCGAGCAGCCCGGCGTTGAGCGTCTCGCCGGAGTCGAAGGCGACGAGCTTCACCTTGCCGCCGGCGAGGCCGGCGTCGCGCAAGGCGAGCAGCATGCCGGCGCCCGAGGATTCGTTGCAGCAGAAGATGCCGTTGACCTGACGGCCGAAGCGATTGAGCAGCGTCTCGCTCACGCGCTTGGCGGTGTCGCGGGTGGCGCCTGCGTGCTGGTCGGTCGAAAGCAGGCGGATGCCGGGGAAATCCTTCTTCATCACCTCGAGGAATCCCTCCTCGCGCTCCTCGGTGCTGGCGGAGCCGACCTGGAGCCGGAGCATGATGACGTTGCCCTTGCCGCCGAGCATCCGGCCCAGCTCGCGGGCGGCGATGCGGCCGCCCTCGCGGTTGTCGGTCGAGATGAAGCTGAGGGGAGCCTTCGACTCGATGCCGGAGTCGATCACGACCACGGGAATCTTCCCGCGGACCGCGGACTCGACCGGGGCGACGAGTCCCCGGCGGTCGAGCGGCGCCAGCACGATGCCACTGACGCGCTGGGCGATGAAGTTCTCCACCACCTGGATCTGCTGCTCGCGGTCGTCCTCCCGGAGCGGCCCCTTCCAGATGATCTGCACGTTGACGCCGGCAGCCTTCAGCTCGAGCTCGGCCTTCTTCGCCCCGGCGTGGATCGACTTCCAGAACTCGTGCGTGGTCCCCTTGGGGATCACCGCGATCTTGTACGCATCGGCGGCGGCGGCGCACAACGCGCCCAGCACGGAAAGTACGCAGGCAAGCAGCAGGGTCTTCATGGGTAAAGGGGTTGGTGCGGGGATGAAGGAAGTTCCCCGGCTGCGCACGACAAAACCACGTGAACCGTTAGACACAATCGCGACCGGCGGAAAGTTTTGTCCCTCGGCCGGCCTTCCCGGCGGTGGGAAGGGCGACTCCGCGCCGACGTGCGCGTGCCATTCCGCGCTGCGCGCGGCCGCACAACCTGTCCGGGACACTTCGGACGACGGCTTGCGCCTTGGAAATCCGCCCGGCGTTTGGTTTGCTCCCGCTCGTGAACGCCTCCCGCCTCCCGCCGCTCCACCGCCTGCGCGCCGCAGCCGTATCCGCCCGGCTGATGCTCCTCGGGTGCGCCGTCCTCCTCGCGTCGCCGACGGCGCGGGCGACCAGCGTGACACCGCCGACCTTCGCCGAGCTCGTGGCCGAGGCGCAGCTCATCGTGCGGGCGCGGATCGACGCGGTGCGGGCCGCGTGGGTCGACACGCCACAGGGGCGCGTGATCAAGACGTACGTCACCGCGACGACGTTGAAGCCGCTCAAGGGCAGCGTGCCGACGACCCTGACGCTGCAGTTGCTCGGCGGAGAACTCGACGGCCATGGACTCCGGGTTGCGGGCATGCCGCAGTTCCAGCCTGGCCAGGAGGAGTACCTTTTCGTGAACGGCAACGGCGCGCGGTTTTGTCCGCTCGTGGGCATGATGCACGGACGCTACCGGGTGCTGACCGACGCGGCGACCGCGCGGGAGTATGTCGCGCGCGACGACCGGCTGCCGCTCGTCTCCGAGCACGACGTGCAGCTCCCCCAGCCCGCGACCGGCCCGGTGCTGCGCCTGCGCACGCCAGCGAGCGCCCTGACGCCGCTGGCCTTCGAACAGCGCATCGCCCTCGAAGTCACCCGCCATGCCGCGCAACCCTGAGTTTTCCGCCGCCCTTCGCGGGTTCGCGGCGATCGCGTGCGCCGTGACGCTCCTGCTCGCGCCGGCGCACGCCTACAACATCGGCAAGGAACGGTGGGCGGCCGGCGAGGTGGCGATGCACCTCCAGCTCGGGCCGAGCCCGGGACCGCTGCTCGACGGCGCGACGAGCTGGGGCGCGGTGGCCGAGAGCGCGCTGGCGGCGTGGAACAATGCGCTGACCAGCGTGCGCTTCAGCGTCGTGCGCGACTCGACCGCGCCGATCGTGCGGAGCAACGGCGTGAACAACGTGTTCTGGTCGCCATCGGTCTACGGCGACGCCTGGGACAGCCGCACGCTCGCCATCACGCTCACCAGCTACAACCCGCAGACGTCGCGCTACGTCGAGACGGACGTCCTCTTCAACCAGAACCTGCGCTGGGATTCGTACCGCGGACCGCTGCGTCCCAACGGCGCAGGGGGCACGCTGCACGACTTCCGGCGCGTGGCGCTGCATGAGTTCGGACATGCGCTCGGGCTCAACCATCCCGACGACATCGGGCAGGCGGTGGCCGCGGTGATGAATGCCACCGCCAGCAGCACCGATGCGCTGACGGCGGACGACATCGCCGGCGCGCGCGCCCTGTACGACAATCCCGCCAACGTGCCGACGACGCTGCTGCGGATGTTCGGTTCGATCGGGTTCTCGACACTCGGGACGACCCTGAACCTGCGCGTCGGCCAGATCCGCAACGACGGCGACATCGTTTCCCGCGCGATCCAGCTCGAGCTCTGGGCGATGCCGCAGCGCTACCAGGGCGGACTGCCGGCCGGTTCGCGGCTGCTGGGACTGCATCCGTTCGGCGGCACGCTCAGCCCGGGCATGGCCTTCACCAACGTCGACGTGACGACGACCTACCATGTGCCGCCCAACGGCGGCTACTATGTCGTGCTGCTGCTGACGGAGTTCACCGGCGGCAGCGGCAGCGGCTTCGCGATCCGGGACGCGGTGGAATTCGACAACCCGCTCAACGTCGGCACCGCCCAGCCGCCGGCGATCACGAGCCAGCCCGTCAGCGTGCAGGTCGATCCGGGTGGCACGGCGACGTTCGTGGTGGCGGCGACGGGCACGGTGCCGCTCACGTACCAGTGGCGGCGAAACGACACGCCCATCACCGGCGCGACCGGCCCCACCCTCACGTTGAGCAATGTGCAGGCGGTCGATGCCGGCACCTACACGGTCACGGTCAGCAACAGCCTCGGCAGCGTGACGAGCACTCCGGCGGTGCTGAGCGTGCGCCTCGCACGGCTGATCAATGTGTCGGTGCGGTCTCGCGCCGGGAGCGGCGCAGAGACGCTCATCGTCGGCTTCAACATCGCGGGCGCGGGCACCAAGACCGTGCTCCTGCGTGGCGTGGGCCCGACGCTGGCAGCCTTCGGCGTCAATGGCGCCGTGGCCGATCCGCAATTGCGGCTCTTCAACGCAAACCTGACCCAGATCGACTTCAACGACGACTGGGGCGGCGATCCCGCCCTCGCCGCGGCGGGCGCGAGCGTGGGCGCGTTTGCGCTGCCCCCCGCTTCAAAGGACGCCGTCTTCAACCTGCCGCTCGCGGCCGGCGCGTACACCGCGCAACTCTCGGCCGCGAGCGGTCCCGGCATCGCCCTCGTCGAGGGCTACGACACCCAGCCCGGCGGCGGAAGCGCGCGGCTGACCAACGTTTCCGTGCGCAGCGGCGTGGGCACCGGGGCCGACGTTCTGATCGTCGGCTTCGCGACCGGCGGCAGCACCCCGAAGACGCTGCTCATCCGCGGCGTGGGCCCCACGCTCGGCACGTTCGGCGTGCCGGATGTGCTCGCCGATCCGCAATTGCAGCTCTTCAACCAGGACGGCGCCGTGATCAACCAGAACAATGACTGGGGAGGCGGCGCGACGCTGAGTGCAGCGTCTGCCGCCGTCGGGGCATTTCCCCTGCCGGCCGGCAGCCGCGACGCAGTCCTGCTGGTGACCCTTCCGCCCGGCAGCTACACGGCGCAAGTGAGCGGCGTCGGCAACACCACGGGGGTCGCGCTGGTGGAGGTGTATGAGGGGCCGTAGGGAAGTTGGGTTATAGGTCATGGGTATGGGTCATGGGTGAGGGTGGAACTTCTGCTGGCGCTGCGGCGGGGAGGCGGGTAACAAAAGCCACGTGACCGGCTCGTGCCTGGCTGGACGCGGCTCTTCGAGAGGCGCGTCCGCTCAGGAACGGGTGCGGCCGGCGTTCCGTTCACCTCCAGCTCCGCTTGCCCCATGCCTTCGCGACGCATCGTGCCGTCCTGTATTCCGCGTTCAAACCTGTCCCGCTGGCTCCGTCGCCTGCTTCCGATCGCCGGGGGAATCTGCCTGCTGGCCGAAGCCATCGGCCAGCCGATCCGGCCCACGCCTCCCATCGTCAATCCTCCCATTGGCGGCGGCGGAGGAGGAGGCGGCGGAGGCATCATCAACCCCCCGATTTTTCCCGGCCTTCCCGGCACCTCGGCGCCAGAGCCGACGATCGCCGTGGCGCGCGGCGCACTGATCGGACAGACGCTCACGGCCGCGATCGGCTTCCCGCCGGAGGCAGGGACGAATGTCGCCGCCACTTACCGATGGAGCATCACGGGTGGCCGGCTGCTGACCGACGCGCGCGAACGGACCGTCGAGTTCGTCGCGGATCGCGCCGGCGTCGTCTTCCTGAGCGCGACGGTCGGCGCCAATGGCACCGCGTACACGCCCTCCGCGCAGGTCACGGTGTTCGGGTCGGATTCCGCGGGCGCGCTCACCGTGCCCGCGACCGTGCCGGCCGGCGCCGCGACGTTCACCGCCTCGGTGCCGCCGGCGCGCAACGCGGACCGCACCTTCCGATGGGTGGTGTCGGGGGACGCGGCCATCGCCGCCGGCCAGGGCACGGCCAACGTCACGCTCCGTCCCGGCACGCCCGGGACCAAGGTGGTGACCTGCAATGTCACCCTGCAGAACCTCGTCACGATCCCGGTGCGCGCCTACGTCGTCGTCTCCGGCACCGGGCCCGAGGTGACGGTCACGGTCAACGGCGGCAGTGGCGGCGGCACCTGGCGCGCGGGTTCCCGCCTGGAAGTGTTCGCCGATCCGCCCGGCCCGGGCGCGGTATTCGAAGGCTGGACCGGCGACATCGACGTGCTCGATGGCGGAGCAGCGGGGCTGGCCTTGCCGCGCACGAGTCTCACCGTCCCTTCGCGGCCCGTGACGCTCACCGCCACCTACCGCGCCGTGGAGTCCTGGACGCCGGTGGTGGTGCCCGCGACGACCGGGGCCGCGCCGGCGCCGGGCGGGGCCGCCGGGCCGGTGGCGTCGCTCCAGTATCATGTTCCGGAGGACGCGCGGGGGATCGTATTCCTGCTGCACGACGCGGGCGGGTCAGCCGCCGACTGGTTCGGCCGACCGGAGCAGCTCCTGTTCGCGCGCGAGCTCGCGGGCGCCGGGTTTGGCGTCGCGGCCCTCGACAGCGCCAACCGGACGTCCGGCGCCTGGAGCACGGCAACGACGCTTGCCGCCAACGCCGACGCCCTCGCCCACGCCGCCGCGCTCGACCGGATGGTGGCGGAACAGCGGATCACCGCCGACACGCCCCTCTTCTTCGTCGGTGCCGGGGCGGGCGGCGATGCCGCGGCGCGCCTGGCCGAGCTCCTCGCGGGCGCCCGCCCCGCCCGCCCGGTGCGCGGGGCCGTCCTCTACCTGGCGGCCGGGAGCGAAACCCTCGCGGCGACCTCGCGGGTGCCCCAGCTCTTCGCGCTCGCCAGCAACGACGAGACCCTTGGGGCCGCCGGCCAGGCCGCGGCCCGCGAGAACATGCGGCTGCTTTCCGGGCGCGGCGTGCCGTCGGCGGTCGTGGTCCAGGATGCGTCCCCGCTGCTTCCCGGACGATTGCGCATGCTGGCCCTGAGCGACGAGGCCTTCACGGCGGAGGATGCCGCGGCGGTGTGGATGGCCGTGAAGGAGACGGGCGCACTCGATGCCAACGCCTACGTCAAGGCGATCCCGACCTCCACCGCGCTCGCTGCCGCGCTCCCTGCGGCCTACCGGAGCCGGGCGCGCGACATTGCCGACCAGATCGCCGTTGCGGGAGCCGGCCGGGCCTTTTCGGCGGAATCGAACCGGCGCGTCATCACCTTCCTCCAAGCCCGCATCGCCGGGGGGCCGGGCCCGAACCCGGGACGGGTGGTCAACCTCTCGATGCGCGGCGAGATCGCGTACCTGGGCGACAGTTTCACCCTCGGCTTCACCCTGACCGGGACGGCGCGTGCCACCGTGTTGCTCCGCGCGGTCGGCCCCGGGCTCGCACGCTTCGGCGTGCGCGATGCCAGCCCGGCACAGCGGCTTGAACTGCGTCGCGGTGCGACGCTGGTGGCCGCCAACGAAGCCTGGAGCCAGGCCGCCAATGCGGCACAGCTCACCGCCGCGGCCGCGGCGACGGGCGCTTTTCCGCTGCCAGCGGGCTCGCTCGACAGCGCCCTGCTCGTGACGCTCGAGGCGGGTGCATACGTGGCGACCGTGACGGGAACCAACGGCACGGTCGGCCAGGTGCTGGCTGAAGTCTATGACATCAGCCGCAACGCCACCCGGCTCACCAACCTCGCGGCCCTGGCACGGCTGGACGAAGCGGGCGAGCTGGCCGCGCCCGGGCTGGCGATCGCCGGCAACAATCCCCGCACCCTGCT
Source organism: uncultured Opitutia bacterium (assembly GCA_937952235.1). Classification (GTDB taxonomy): domain Bacteria; phylum Verrucomicrobiota; class Verrucomicrobiia; order Opitutales; family Opitutaceae; genus ER46. The sequence continues at coordinate 11,905 of CALFZM010000146.1, forward strand.
GGTGCGCGCAGTCGGTCCTGGTCTCGCCGCGGTGGGCCTGCCCGCCGCCAGCCTCCTGCCCGATCCGCGACTGGCCGTGACCAGCGGCAACCAGGCGATCGCAAACAACAACAACTGGGCCCAGGCCGGCACCGCCACCCTGACCGCCGTCACGGCCCTGGCGGGCGCGTTTCCCTTGCGCGAGGCCAACGACGCGGCGCTCGTCACCGCCTTCGCGCCGGGTAGCTACAGCCTGCAGGCCTCCGCCGCTCCGGGAGCCGCCGCCGCGGGAACGGGCACCGTGCTGGTGGAAGTGTACGAGGTGCCGTGAGCCGAACCTTGGAGCTCGCCACCCCGCCCCATCGCCGCGCGAGCGATCCAAGGTGGAGCCGCCTGTCCCCAGGCGGCTGACGTTCGGCTGTTCCGACCGCAGCAGCTTGAGAACAAGCTGCTCCACCTCGCGGCAAGCGTCAGGCGTGATCGGAATCTCACGACATGGTGCCGCGCGCGGTGGCCACGAGAAAACTGCGCGGCAAGCACTTTCTTTTCCTGAGTGCCGGTAGTTCCGGCCGTTGAGAGCAGGCGCTCCCTTCTTCGTCC
>CALFZM010000147.1 GCA_937952235.1 uncultured Opitutia bacterium
CGCGCGCGTCACGCGCACCTGTTCCGTGCCCCCGCCGGTCCGTGCTTGGTGCCGTCCGGGGTTGTCGCCGCCGGAGCGGGAGTCGTTCCCGCGGTTGTCCTGAGCCGACGCCGCGGCGGCGAACCAAGCGCAGCCGAGCAGCGTCACGAAGCGAATCGATGGAGTGATCATGAGGCCGCAACGTCGCGCCCGCGCCGCGCACCGCAAAGAGTTTTCGCTCGGGATCGTTCTCGTTTTTCCCTCGTCGTGACGTGGAAGCGGCCATCGGTCGATTCCCGTGGGCCCCGTCATCGCCCGACGACCGTTGTGCGGGCCGTGGTGGGGCGGTTTCACCATGCCGGCAGCGAGCGGTTGAGGATGCGCAATTGGAAAACCCACCGATGGTGCGGGCTGTCCGGGGCGGTTATGTTCTCGGCCTGGTAGGGCCGGCGATTCGGCGCTGACCACGACGTCCGATCATGAATTCAAGACCCCTGGTTGCCTGCTGGCTCGTGGCGGCAGTTTCCGCCGCATCACCCGACGAAGCGGTCGTCGCGGCCATGAAACTCTCCGAGGTGCGCAATTACAGCTGGACGTGCCACGTGGTCGATGACGCGCAGTCGTACGACATCGTCGGGAAGACGCTCGCGGACGGCGCCACCTGGCAGCGCCAGCCCATGCCGAAGGGCATCGCCCGCCGCCTGGGCCGGGACGCCGGTCGCGAGCTCGAGGCGATCTTCGTCGCGCCGCAGCGTTTCGTGGTCGCCACGGCGGAAGGCTGGCGGACCCTGGACGAACTGCCGAAGCGGCACCGCGACTGGCAGGACGAGAGCGAATGGTACTATGTCTCCCTTCCGGTGGTGCGCTCGCCCTCGATGCCGGCGGACGAGAACGATCCCCATGGCTTCAACCTTCCGCCCGTCATCTTTCCGATCCTGCGGGAGCGCGATCCCGATCGCGCCTACACCAACGCGCAGTTTGCGCTGGCCCTCCCGCACGATCAGCTCGCGATCGTGGTCAGCAGCCATGACGAGTGGAGGGTCGATGGCGACCAGGTGTCCGGTTCCCTCACCGATTTGGGCGCGCGGCTCCTGCTGGTCTACGACGGCCATGAGTACATCACGCCAGTCGTGGCCGACGGGCGCTTCCGTCTCGTCGTCGCCGGCGGCGTGGTGACGCGGTTTACGGTCGAACTCGCCGGCATCGTCGTCGTGGACGACCGGCCCGTCGTGGTGCGTCAGAAATCGACCACGCGGATCAGCGAGATCGGCACGACGCAGTTTGCCCTTCCCGGCGACGCCCGCGAACGGCTTGGCCGCTGACCGCGCCGCATCGGTCGCGCCGCATCGGTCGCGCGTCAGCGTGCCTTCCCGCTCGTCACGCGGGACGACGTGGACTCCCGGCCGGATCAACGTTCGACCTCATGCGAATGGCGCCATTGGATCGCGTAGCGGACGAGATCGTGGCTGCCGTCGAGGCAGAGCTGCAGCTCGCCCGGCACGGCGACCGCCTTGCGCCCGGCCGCTTCGATCAGGTCGACGACCTCGCGGGCATCCGGTTCTTCCGCCGGAAGGTAGTTGATCGCGACCTCTGCGCCTTCCCGCGCGAAAGCAATGGCGGCCGCCCGGCCGATGCCGGAGTCGCCGCCCGTGATGAGCGCCTTCCGTCCCGCCAGTCGTCCGCTGCCACGATAGCTGCGCTCGCCGTGGTCCGGCCGCGGATCCATGCGAAGGGCGAGCCCGGGCCACTCCTGCTGCTGTTCGGGAAACGGAGGCTTGGGATAATAGGGCGGGGTCGTGGCAGGCTCGGCGGGTGCCGTCGCACCCGCGACGCGGCCGTCGGTCTGCGCCGCAGCCGAGCCGGCCAGGGTGGCCAGCGCCGTCGCCGTCAAGCCGCCGACAAACTGGCGACGCGACGGCGCAGGGGACGTTTCGCCGCGACCGGTGGCGTTCATGAGGCGAAGAGTTTATTCGCCGGCGGGCGGGGCGCCATCGGAGGACCACCGGAAGATCCGGTCGTCGCCGCCGGAACGTGGGGTGCGGAAGCGGCGCATCCTTGCCCAAGAATTCCACGATAACCTGAGCCCGTTACCCTCCCATGGCACCTGGCGACGCGGCGGAGTACGTTGAGACTTCTCCGATGAATTCGCCCCCGGTCCAGTCCCCCTCGCGGCTCACGGACGTCGATCCCGTCTGCGGGATGGCAGTGCCGGCCGATGCCCGCTGGACGGACGAGTTCCGGGGGCACACCTATCACTTCTGCAGTCGCGGTTGCCGCGATGCCTTTCATCTCGCACCGGAGCGCTACGCCACGGAAGCCGGGCCACGCTCACCGCAGGTTTCCACTGAATCCGGGGAGGGTCAGGAAGCTCCGTCGATCGATGCCGCGTCGGACGAGGAACCGGGGCGGACTCGCGGCTGGTCCGCTTACGTGCCGCTGCTGGTCATCATCGCGACAGCCGCGGTGGTGGCCGCGGCGTCGAGCGTCGGGACGCCCGCGGGCGTGCGGGGCACGTGGATGCACGGGTTCATGGGGGTTTTCCTGGTGGTGCTCGCGATGTTCAAATTCTTCGATCTTTCGGGGTTCGCGGATGGATTCCAGATGTACGACCTGCTGGCGAAGCGGGTTCGGGCGTACGCGTATGCCTATCCCGTCATCGAATTGGGCCTGGGCCTGGCGTATCTGGCGGGTTGGGGCTTTCCGGGCGTCTATGGGGCGACCATTGCCGTGATGCTTTTCGGCTCCCTGGGCGTGCTCCACGCCCTGCGCCGGGGCCTCGACGTCAAGTGCGCGTGCATGGGCACCGTGCTTCAGGTCCCGCTGTCGACGGTGGCGTTGACGGAGGACCTGGGCATGGCCGCGATGGCGGCGGCATTGTGGACGCTGTCCCGATGACGCTGCTCCGGATCAAGCGCCGGCGCCCGTTTTTTGGGCGGACGTTGCCGCTTACGGCATGCGCTCGGCGTTCGGCATGCGCTCGGCGTGCGTCTGGTAGTAGGCCTCGAGTCGTCGTGTATCCTCGGCGGCGAGTGGACGCGAGGCGTCGAGTTCGGGCCCCTGTTTGATGGCGTCGCGCGTGAGATCGACGTCGAGTTTGGACTGGTTCCATTCGATGGCGCGAATGCGGGCGAGGGGAACCAGCACTTTTCTTCCCGGCCACCAGTTGCGCGTATCCACCAGGAGGCACCGCACCGCCCAGGTTTCATCGTCGATGAGGAAATCCTCGACGTGGCCGATCGAGCCGTCGCGTGCGCCAATGGAGTAGCCGCGCACCGTGTGCGCGCTACGCAGATGAGGGTCACCGGCTTCGGCATCCCGCGCGTCGGCCGCGGCGCCCGCCTCGACGCGGGATTGGCTGAAGGCCCGCTCCTTGGGAGCGATCTCGGCGCGCAACGCCGCGGGACTCGGGGCGGCGGCCGCCGGGATGAAACCCGTGCCGAGGACGGGCGCGGTCCAGTAGTAGGGCCAGGCGTAGTACCGGTTCAGCTCCAGTTCCTGCTGGCGGGAAACGGGCCGGTCGGTGTCGATCTGCGGGCTGCCGCGCACCTGCTCCTGGGTGAGGCCGGTTTCCAGCGTGCCTTGATCGTAGCGTGGCGCCGTGACTGCCCCGGGCGAGATGAGCACCTTCCGTCCGACCAGCCACGAACCGGCGTCGACGACGAAGTAGCGCACGTGCCAGCGTTCATCGTCGAAGTACACGTCCTTGACCCGGCCGATGGAGCCATCCCTGGCGTGGAGTTCACAGCCTTCAAACGATTTGGCATGTCGGAGCATGGTGGTTTCCCTCGGTTCGATGTTGTGCGGGTCGCAGCCGAAGACGCCGTCCGCGAAACTCCCCGCCTCGCACCCTACTGCGAGATCAGCGGCGCTGCCATCGTCGGAAGACCTAAACGATCATCGGCAAATCCGACCACCCGGTGGTCGGCGCCGGCGTGACGTCGGGGCGCCAGTTGCGCCAATTTTGCTTGCGGCAAAGAATCCAGCGGCCGAAATACCGGCCGCTGTCCCGATTTCTCGGGCAGGTCAGGCTCAAGCCAGAGTAGCTCAGTGGTAGAGCAGAGGACTCATAATTCGAATGAGTCATTTTTCCCACTTTTGCGCGGCGTTTCAAAAGTGCCATTTTCAGAGGTAAATCGAGCTTTTCGGCGTTCTCACGGTTTCCCAATTTTGCGCCGATTTTAGGCTGCACTGTAGAAACGGACTGTAGAAAGAATTCCGCCTCCATCGACCACGTTTTCGCCCAAAATCGCGGTCACTTGGTCTCACGAATTCTCGGTAGGTGGCCTCCGTTGAATTCCTCTGCGGGTAACCCAACGATTGCCGCCATGAACTCAATCGTTCGACTGCAAGTGCAAGGAGATCCCAACGCTGACAAGAGGGCGCCCTTACCTTTGCGGGCCGTTTTAACCTCGTTCGAGGAAACGGATGCGGCTGGGGAGGATCGTGTCGAAGTGGTCGCCTACACGCTCGACCAAGTTTGCCAGGCGTTGCAGATATCGCGCGTCACGCTGTGGCGCTTGGAAAAGCGCGGGCTCCTTTGCTCAATTCCGAATCTGCGCCACAAGCGGTACTCAGTCGCGGCGGTGAAGCGATTTGCAGCTCAGGAGTGCCGAAGAGTATCGAGGCGCTAGCCCTTATCGCAGAGATCGAGTAAGAACCGGGGTTCGAATCCCCGTGGGGACGCCATCTTCAAGAGGCCCGTAACTCTAACGAGTTACGGGCCTTTGTGTTTTCGGCTCAGCCCTAAGTGACAATGAGGGTGACAATAAGTTCAAGGAAATCTGCCGGCGTTTCGGGATGACGCAGACGGAGTTTTCCGGCCGGTTTTGCAGGGCGCGGCGCTAGCGACGGGCAAAAAAACCACCCCGGTGGCCCCCGGGGCGGCTGGCCCGTGTCGAGGGACCATCGCGACGCCGGGGCCTGAGTCAACGCGCGATCCGCTCGACGGAATCGCGGGCGTCGGCCAAAAAAAGGGCCTCACAAGAGGCCCGCCGCGCGGAAGGAATAGTGGCCGACCTTCTGCGGGTCAGCCTTCGCATCGCCCACGATGACGTGGTCGATGAGGTCGATGTCGATCACCTTGGAGGCCTCCCGAAGCTGGCGAGTCACTTGGATGTCGGCGGCGCTGGGAGACGGGTCGCCGGAGGGATGGTTGTGGGCAACCACGAGGGCCGTGGCGCCGGCAAGGATGGCACCCCGGAAGACTTCACGGGGAGCGACCAGGGTGGACGTGGCCGTGCCCAGCGTGACGAGGTGGCGGCCGATGGGATGATTCTTGCGGTCGAGATAGACGCAGTAGAACGCCTCCTGCATCGGGCTCTCCTCGAATGCAGAACGGAGGTAGTCGGCAACCTTCTCCGGTCGGTCGAGACGAACCTCTTCGCCGAGAGAAACGAGGGAGTAAACGATCTTGGCTTCGTAGACGCGCATGGTGAGCGCTCGCGCGAGCCGCGTTTCCCTTTCTCGACTTGGTGTCGAGTGATCGCGGGTGCTGCCCGGTTGAGCGCCCGCTCGGGATGGGCGGAAGTCAAAGCGCTGTGTGAAGCGCCGAGGCGGCGTCCCGCGCAGCGGGACCAATCGAGGGGGAAGCGGAACGTTCGCGCGGGGTGGAGGCCGCAGGCACGACCTTGACCGCCCATAAAATGGGGCGCTACCGGACGGGGCAGAGCTAAAAGAATTCGAGC